>CALXWL010000001.1 GCA_944392385.1 uncultured Clostridia bacterium
ATAGATAGATTAAATAAAGATAAAAATAAGCCTCTTGCATGTGGAGACATAACAATAGTTAATATATCAGATTTAGAAACAGCCTTATCTCTAATAAAAGAACAGCAGGAAAAGATGGAAAATAAAGATAAGCAAATAGACTTAATGGCAGAATTAGTTTACAAAAGGTTTAAAGCAGAGTTGTTATTAGAATATGGATTTGAAAACGAAGAACAATTAAAACAATATTTTGCAGGATTAGTAGAAAAGGTTACAGAATAGATACAAATTAACAAACTTAACACTAAAAAACAGCACAAGAGTGTTAGAGGAAGGAGAATAAAGATGATAGTAAATTTTAATGAAGAAGAAGCAATAATAACATATGATGGATTACAAATAGTAATTCAAGAAGATAAAGCAAAAGAATTAGCACATAGAATATTAGACTATTTTGAGGAAGGAGAATAAAGATGATAGACATATTATTAACAATTATACTAACAGCATTAACAATATTTATAGTAGGTGTATTAGGCTTAGGTTTATTTGTGACATATAAGATAATTAAAGAGACGTTGAAAGATTTTTAAAAGGAGAGCGATAACAAATGATATATAAAGCAAAAAATATAGATACAGATAAATTTTTGGAACAATTAAATTATTTAATAGATTGGAATGAAACAAACAAGAGTAGAGAAATGACAGCAGTAGAAAAGTATCATGAAGGGTATAGAAAAGCTGTGTATGACATAAAAGAAATGTTTTATTGTTCAAATTACGAGAAAACAGAGGAGTGATATTAATGAAATGTACAAGCAAGGAACAAGATACATGTAATGTAGAAAAAATGGGTTGTAAAGGATGCTTTTATGAAGAGAATGAACTAGAAAGTTTTATAGAACAAATGACAAAAGTAAGACCAGAAAAGTTAAATGAAGAAGGGTTAAAATTATATAATACAATAATGAGAATACTAGACGAAAGAGATAATTTAAAAAAAGAAAGAGATTATTATAAAGCAAGATATTTAGAATTTAATGAGCGGAATATTAAAAGGAATGGAAATTATTGAAACTATTACAAAAAAATATGCATGCTAGGATTTCTAGACGGAAAAGAATTATTGAAAGAGGAGGAATAGAGGGATGTGCAAAACAATAAGAAATTAATAATATCAGTAGCAAATAATAGAAAATCAACTAAATGGATACCTCAAGAGTTATTATGGTCCGATTTAGTAAATAAATTAAAAACACCAATAAGAACTCAAGAAACCTACGAACAATTTATTAAACTAAAAAAATCACAGCAAGATGAATTAAAAGATGTTGGGGGCTTTGTAGGTGGTGTATTAAAAGATAACAGGCGTAAAGCCGAAAATGTAATAAACAGGTGCATTATTACATTAGATGCAGATAGTATTGAACCAGGGGAAACTAATAAAATACTAAATTTGATTAGTGGCTTAGGCTGTAGTTATGCAGTATATTCAACTCGTAAACATAGCTCATATAAGCCAAGATTAAGAATATTAATACCATTAGACCGAACAATAGCGGCAGAAGAATATGAGCCAATAGCTAGAAAAATAGCAAGCTTTATTGGCCTAGACATAATGGACCAAAGTACTTTTGAAGCTTCAAGATTAATGTACTGGCCAAGTTGTAGCAAAGACAGTGAATATGTATTTAAATACGAGGACAAGCCTTTCGCATCTGCTAACGGAATACTAAAAATGTATCAGAATTGGAAAAATACAGAGGAATGGCCTAAATTAGAGAAAGAACCAGAGATTATAAAAAGAGAAATCACAAAACAAAAAGACCCATTAACAAAAGAAAACATTATAGGTGCTTTCTGCAAAGTATATGACATTCCTGCAGTTATAGAAAAATACTTATCAGATGTATACGAACCAGGAAACCAAGCGAATAAATACACATATAAACAGGGTTCTGTAGCAAATGGTGCAACAATTTACGGAGACGGCAAATGGCTATACAGTTTTCACGCAACTGACCCCGCTAGCCGAACATTATGTAATGCCTTCGACTTAGTAAGAATACATAAATTTGGAGAACTTGATAATGACGCACTTGAAGGAACCCCAACAAATAGGCTTCCAAGTTATATAGAAATGTGTAAATTTGCTTTAGAAGATGAAAATGTAAATACACAATTTGAAATACAAAAGTTAGAAAAAGCAAAAGCTGAATTTAGTCAAAGCATTGATACTGTAAACAGTCCAGAATTCGAACAAGACAATTTGGAATGGAGAACTAAGAAGTTAAAAAAATCTAGTTCTACTGGTATGATAGAAAGAACAATAAATAATGCATTAATAATACTCGAAAATGATAACTATCTAAAAGGAAAATTGATATTTGATAGATTTTCCAATAGATTTTTAATAAAAAAGCCATTACCATGGGGAAGAAAAGGAGAATCCTACCCAAAGCTATGGAATGATAGCGATGATGCAGAATTAAGAGGCTATTTTGAAAAATTCTTTGATGGGTTTAAGAGTGCAAGTGCTATAAATGATGCTCTTTCTATATTAAAAAATAGAAAATCTATTAATGTGGCCAAAGATTATTTTGAAAGCTTAGTTTGGGACGGAAAAAACAGACTTGATACATTAATTATAGATTATCTAGGAGCAGAGGATACTGAATATACAAGGCAAGTTACAAGAAAAGCATTTACCGCAGTAGTGGCAAGAGCAATCACAGAAAAGCCAATTAAATTTGATAATATGATAATTTTAACAGGGAAACAAGGAATAGGAAAAAGTACAATGCTTAACAAAATGGCAGGAGAATGGTTCACAGACAATATTATAGATTTTAACAGCAAAGATACCTTATTGTTATTACAAAATTGTATTATAGCGGAAGTGCCAGAATTACAAGGGTTTAATAAAGCGGATAGTAGTAGATTAAAACAATTTTTAGGACAAAAGACAGATAAATATAGAGCACCTTACGAACGTAGAGAAGAGGAGCACCCAAGGCATTGTGTATTCTTTGGAACAACCAATGATGATGAATTTTTAAGAGATTCAACGGGGAATAGAAGGTATTGGCCAATAGAAGTTGGAAAAATCAAAACAATAAAAAATGTATTCAAAGACTTAGATAGCGAGAAAGACCAAATTTGGGCGGAGGCTGTTGTTAAGTTTAGAATAGGAGAACCTTTGTATTTAGAAGGGGAAGTATTAAAAGTAGCAGAAAAAGAACAAGAAGCAAGATTAATTGTAGACCCATGGGAAAACATTATAACAGAATATATAAATAGACCTATTCCACCTGATTGGTTTGACAGAAGTATAGAAACACAAAAAAATTATTGGGCATTTAATACTAGTGAAGAAAAGGACTTTATCGAACGTGATAGAGTTTGTGCAACAGAATTATTAACGGTATGTCTTGGAATAGAAGTAAAAAGGCAAACAAGTATTGACAGAAAAAGGGTTTTAGATGTTGTCAGAAAGATGTCCGAATACAAATATTCTAACAGCATAAGATTCGGAGTGACATATGGCAAAACTAGCGGATTTATCAAGCAAAAATGATGTCCGAAGAAAATGTCCGAATAGATAAAAAAGCTTTCGGACATTTCGGACAGAAAGATAAATAGTGTCCGACAAGTCCGAAAAGTGTCCGATATATTCGGACAGAAAGAAACGCTTAAAAATCAAGAATTTAAAACTAGTGTCCGAAATGTCCGAAAAGAATATATAAAATAAATAAAAATAGAGTAATTAGGCATGCACACGTATATACATATTCTCTAATTTCTCTAATTTAATATAATCATACGCGCGAAAGAAAAAATTGTCTGACAAAATAGAAAATCATAAGGAGGGAAAATATAATGGAGACAAAAGATAGATATATTAAAACTAGAAAAATTTATATGAAAAGCGAATTAGAAAAGAGAATAGAAGCTAAATTTAGAGAAAAAATAAAAAGTTTAGGAGGCCGAGCCTTAAAATTTATAAGCCCTGGTAACGCAGGGGTGCCGGACAGATTAGCAATATTACCCGGAAATAAAATAGGATTCGCAGAATTAAAAAGACCAGGAGGAAAAACTACAAAATTGCAAGATAGACAAATAGCATTTATAAAAAAGTTAGGATGCTTCGTGATGGTAGTTGATAGTGAAGAAAAAATAGATGAATTTATAGAAAGGTTGCAAAACAATGAAACAAATATTTAAACCACATGAATATCAAAAATATTGCATCAGTCGTTGCATAACAGATGATAAACTTGGATTATTCTTAGACATGCGGGCTACGGCAAAACATCAATAACCCTTACCGCAATAAATGATTTAAAATATAATAGATTTCAAGTAAATAAAGTATTAGTAATAGCACCTAAAAAAGTTGCAGAAGATACTTGGACAAGAGAACAAGAAAAATGGGAGCACTTAAAACTTTTAAGAGTACAACCAGTATTGGGAGCACTAACAAAACGTATAAAATCCCTAAATACACCAGCAGATGTGTATGTAATTAATCGAGAAAACACAGAATGGTTAGTAGATTATTACAAAAATGATTGGCCATTTGATATGGTTGTAATAGATGAGTTATCAAGTTTTAAAAATAATAATTCTAAAAGATTTAAAGCACTAAAAACGGTAAGACCACTAATACATAGAATTATAGGATTAACAGGAACGCCAGCACCAAACGGATATATAGACTTGTGGGCACAAATATATTTACTAGACCAAGGTAAGAGATTGGGCAAATATATATCGCACTACCGAGAAAATTTTTTTGAACCGGACAAACGCGATTCTCAAAGAATATATACGTGGAAGGCAAAAGAAAGTTCAGTAGATATAATAAAAAACAAAATATCAGATATTTGTATAAGTTTGCAAGCAAAAGACTATTTACAAATGCCTGAAAAAGTCATTGATAATAGATACATAAAACTTGATAGTAAAGCACAAAAACAGTATGAAGAATTTGAAAAAGAAATGTTCTTGCAAATTAATGAAGATGAAATAGACGTTACATCTGCAGCTGCACTTTCAAATAAGCTCTTACAGTTTTGTAATGGAGCAATCTACAAAGAAGACAGAAAAGAATATGTCGAAGTTCATAATTGTAAGATTGAAGCATTATTAGAGTTAATAGAAGAAGCACATCGGACAACCGCTGTTAATATTTTATAATTTCAAACATGACTTAGAAAGAATCTTAAAAGCTGTAAAAAAATTACAGCTGAGAGTAGGAATACTAAAAGACAGTAACGATATAGCGAAATGGAACAACAAAGAATTAGATATCTTGTTAGCACATCCGGCTTCGGCAGCATATGGACTAAACCTGCAAGAAGGACGGAAATCATATAGTCTGGTTTGGCTTAAATTGGAGTTTAGAACTATATAGTCAAGCAAATGCAAGATTATACAGACAAGGTCAAAAAAACACAGTATTTATACATAATTTAGTTGTGGATAATTGTAGAGATATAGACGTGATTGATGCAATAGAAAATAAAAATAATAATCAAAATGCACTTTTAGAGAGTTTAAAGGCTAGAATTAAGAAAATAAAAGAAGGAGGAACATAAGATATGTCAAAGAAAAAAAGAATTTTAACAGACGAAGAAAAAAACAAAATAACAAAGGCAAAACAAGAATTAAACGAGTATAGAGAAAATATAAAGTACATAGAGGAAAAATTAGACGATACAGAAGAAACAAAGGCAAAACTTGAAAAAGTAACAGCGGTGTGGTCACATGCAAAAACAAATAGTTCAAATGTTAGCTCAGACAAATTCGCAGATATGATAAGTAGGTTAGAGGATTTAAAAATTGATATTACTGAAAAAATGCAAGAGCTATTATTTAAGAAATTTGTAATAGACGACAAAATAGAGACTATAGAGCAACCATATAGAAACATATTATTTTACAGATATACTAGGGGCAAAAGCTGGAATGAGGTGGCTAATGACTTAGGATATACAGTAAGAAATGCATTGATTCTACATGGAGAAGCATTATATTTATATTCAAAAATTTAAAGTTTTCACTAAATTTCATTGAATTTCATATTTTAAATATGGTATATATATAATGTGAATTCTATATAAACTTGGTGCAAAAAAGAGCCTCAACCTACAGTTGGGTTCTTTTTTCTTATGAGGAGAAGTGAGAAAAATGAAGAAATGGACTAAACAAAGTGCAGAGGAATATGTTGAAAAAATAAAGAAAAACAAGACAAAAATGGGATTGACATATTGGAGTGCAATAGATTATCTGAAACATCACAGAACTATGCATTCGATAATTTAGGAGTGAAGGAATGATAGGAATATTATTATTAGGTTGGATATTAACATGGTTTGGACTAGATAATTTAATTATAGAGGGAATAAATCAAATATTTAATAAAAACTACACAACAGCAGTTTATTGGCTGTTATTTTTTATTATAGGTTTAATCATAGAGATTAAAAAGTAGATGGAGGAACATACAATGCTTTGTCCTTATATTCGAGAAAAAGAAACCGTGGTAAGAATACCAAAAATTGATGAAGAAACAACATTTATTACAAGTGAAGTTACAGAAGTAAGATACAAAATGATGGAATGCCAGAAAGAGAAGTGTGCTGCTTGGCAAAATGGAAATTGTAATTATTAGAAAGAGAGGTAATCTTATATGACAGATGCACAGAAAAGATTTTGTGACGAATACTTGATAGACCTTAATGCAACAAGAGCATATAAGGTTGCTTATTCAAGATGCAAAAAAGATGAAACAGCAAATGTAAATGGAAGTAAATTACTAAGAAATACTAAGGTTCAAGAGTACATTTCCAAAAAACAAAAAGAAATAGAGAAAAGGACAGAAATTACACAAGATATGATAATAAAAGAGTTATCTGCTATCGCATTCTCAAAGGCTAGTGATTATGCAAAAGTAAAGAAAACAAAGAAAAGGGTACCGGTATTTAATGAAGAAGGAGATGTAATTAATTATAAGTCGAAGGAATGCATAGAAGTAGAACTTACACCTACAGACGATTTAAGTGATGAGCAAAAGAGGGCATTATCAGGAATAAAAGAAGGAAAATATGGAATACAAGTAGATTCTTGTGATAAAGTAAAGGCTTTAGAACTGCTAGGAAAGCATTTAGGAATGTTCAATGATGTAAATCTTAATATGAAAAATACAATGCAGGTTGAACTAGTAGATGATGTACATGACTAAAGAAAGAATTAGTTTGCAAGAGCAAATAGGGAAAGGCTATGCAACATTTTGGAATTTTAAAGGTGATGAAATTGTTTTAATGGGTTCTAAAAGTAGCAAAAAATCTAAAACTGCAGCACAAAGATGGATAAAATTATTAAAACAATATCCAAGAGCTTGTTTGTTAGCAACAAGAGATACAGAAAAAACAATCCGTGATAGTGTATTTGCAGATATGAAATGGGCAGCTAAAAAGTTAAGGTTATATGATGAATGGGATTTTATAAAAAGTCCATTAGAAGCAACTAATAAATTAACAGGGCAAAAAATATTTTTTAGAGGTTTAGACGATTGGCAAAAAATAGCTTCGATAACAATAGACGATCCAAATCTAGTATTAAGTTGGGTATGGTTTGAAGAAGCTTTTGAAATAGAAAAGAAAGATACTTATGATAAGGTTAGAATGTCAATTAGGGGTAAAATGCCAGAAGGATATTTCAACCAGTCATTAGCTACATTAAATCCTTGGTCAGACCAGCATTTTATAGTTAAAAAAATAACGAGTAAATTAACGCCAGACGAGAAGATTCTTGAAGAAAAAGGAAAACAAGAATTAATTACAGAAGATGAACAAGAATTTATCTACAATGGTAAAAAAGTAAAAGAAAAAGTAAGTCAGTTATTAATGATAACAAATTACAAACTAAACGAGTTTTTAGATATAAAAGACTATGCAAGGTTTGAACAAAAAAAGAAGGAAGACTATGAAGATTATAAAACATCAGGTTTAGGTATGCCTGGTATAAGTAAAGGGCTTATATTTAGAAACTGGCGTATTGAAGATACAGAAAAATATAAAAATACATTTGAATTGGTCAGAAGAGGTTTAGATTTTGGATATAGTTCAGACCCTTCTGCTTTTTTACAATTTAATGTAAATTTAAAGGCAAAGCAAATAGTAGTATTTGATGAATTTGGAGCAACAGAATTAACAAATGAGATGTTAGCAAATGAATTAAAGAAAAGAATAGAACCATATGCATTAATAAAAGCAGATGCAGCAGAACCGAAAAGTATTGCAGAACTGAATAATTTAGGTATAAACGCAATACCTGCTCAGAAAGGACCTGATAGCGTGCTACATGGAATTAAATGGCTAAAAGGATTTGAAATTATAGTAGACCCTAAATGTAAAGGATTAATAGAAGAATTAGGTTTATATAGATGGAAAGTTGATAAATTAGATAATCCATTAAATATTCCAGAAGATAAAAACAATCATTATATAGATGCACTAAGATATGGAAGCGATGATTTATATCTAAGAAATTAGGAGGATAAAATGGCGATTGAAAGTAGACTAATTAAAGAACTTATAAGTGAGTTTAATATGTCAGACATAAAAAAGAAAATGCTAGATGGAGAAAGATATTTTAGAGGCCAAAATGATATATTAAAAAAAGACCTAAAAACATATACTGTATTTGACCAAAAAACAGGAAATAAAAAGCAAATAGTAAATGAAAATAAAGCAGATGAACATTTGCCACATGGATTTTATTGGAAACAAGTAAATCAGAAAAAATCATATATATGTGGAAAGCCAATAACTATTACTTACAATCTTCCAACAAATGGGGATAAAGATGAAAAAACTAAAAGTGCAGAAAAGAAAATAACTAATATGGTGTGGAATACGTTAGGATTTAACTTTGAGAAGCTTATAAAAAATAGAGTTAAGGAAGCAAGCAACAAAGGTAGGGCGTGGTTACATCCTAATTATAGAAACGGAAAACTAGTATTTGAAAAGTATCCAACAGAGGAATGTATTCCAGTATATGACAATGAAACCCAAACATATTTGATTGGTTTTATACATTTTTATACAGTACAAGATTTAACAGGAGATAAGCCAGAGGATAGAATATATGTAGAATATTGGGATGAAAAAGAAGTAAGGTATTATATTGAAACCAAAGTAAATGATACAACAATCTTCTTAGAAGATGTAACAAGAGAGAGACCAATGTGCCATTGGTATAGAGAAATATATGATAATGCTCTAAATAACCTAAAAAGAATAGAGAGACATAGTTGGGGAAAAGTTCCATTTATTGAAATAGAAAACAATGAAGAAAAGATGACAGATTTAGAACCAATAAAGCCTCTAATAGATGCATATGATTTAATCAACAGCAATTATGTAAATACAGTAGAAGATTTGAAAGAAATAATATGGTTAATCAATGGATATGGAGCAGAAAATTTATTAGCATTGATAGAAAACCTTAAAATAAATGGTGTGGCTAGAACTAATGATACAGCAGGAAAAATAGACGCCAAATTGTTAGATATTCCTTATGAGGCAAGACAAGCGTTGTTGAAAGGCTTAAAAGAACTCATATATGAATTTGGTAGAGCTGTTGATACAAGCAATAAAGATTTAATAGGGCAAGCTCCGAGTGGAGTATCATTAGAGTTCTTATATACAGATCTTGATATGAAAGCTGATGATATGATAGGCGGACTTACAAGCGCCTTGTATGAGGTTTTGTGGTATGTTCTGCAAGATTTAAAAATGCAAGGAAAAATACCACAAGAAATAAATGAATTTGATTTTAAAGTTGAATTTAATAAGTCAAGAATATTTAACGAAGTAGAGAAAGTTAATACAATAAATAATGATTCTACATTGAGCCTAAGAAGAAAGCTAGAAATACATCCTTATTGCGACGATGTAGATATAGAATTACAAAGAATTAAAGAAGAAAAGCAAGAAAACATGAAAATGCAAAGTAGAATTTTCAATAATTCTGGTGGATTTGAAGAAGGCAATGAAGACGATAAAAATAATAAAAAGAACGAAGGAAACACCAATAAAGAATAGAGGTGTTATTTTTTATGGCAAGAAAACCAATTGATTACTGGGAAAGACGTTCTACAGAATTAATGCAGAGACTAGAAAAAGGTACAGAAAATACAATAAATGCATTAATAAAAGCTTATGAACAAGCTACTAAAGATATAAATAAAGAAATAACTAAAATATTTAATAACTATGCAAAAGATACAGGATTAAGTAAAAAAACTTTATTACAGCTATTAAGTAAGAAAGAAACAGAACAGTATTATAATAATTTATTAGAAGTAATAAACAATAATATAACAGATGAAAATATAAAAAAGAAATTATTAGCTAAATATAATGCACCAGCATATGCATACAGAATTAGCAGATACGAAGCATTACAACAGAATATAGATGTCAAACTAAAAAAGCTAGCTGATATAGAACAACAAATAACAGAAATAAGATATACAGACACTATAAAAGAGGGCTATTATCATAATATTTTTGATATTCAAAAAGGTACTGGTTTAGGCTTTAGCTTTGCACAAATAGATAATAGAACAATAAATCTATTATTGAATGAAAATTGGATAGATAATGCGAACTTTTCACAAAGAATATGGAATAATTCAGAAAAACTTGGAGAATATTTAAAAACACAATTAACGGCCGATTCTATGTCAGGAAAATCAATTCACAAAATAGCACAAGAATTGTCTGAATATATGAATGTAGGTTTATATAATGCAACAAGACTTGTAAGAACAGAAGTAAATCACTTTGCAAATGAAGCGGAGATGATTAGTTATCAGGAACTAGACATAGAAAAATATAGATTTATAGCAACTCTTGATAACGTTACATGTGAGCATTGTGCTGAATTAGATAATAGAATATTTAATGTAAAAGATAGAAAACCTGGGAGGAATTGTCCGCCAATACATTCAAATGATAGATGTACAACAGTAGCAGAGTTTGAAGATGATGTATTAGATGGATTACAAAGAAGAGCTAGAGATGAACATGGAAAGCCTATATTAGTACCACAGGATATGAATTATAAAGAATGGAAAGCAAAATATATAGACATTACACAACAAGAAAAAGATGCAATTAGAGAATATTCTGGACCAACAGCTTATAGTTTAAATGAAAAATTAAGAAACAATATAAAATTAAATAAAAGTGAATCAAAATTAGTACAAAACATAGATAATGGATTGAATAAATTGCCAAACTATAATAAAGTTACATATAGACAAATAGGATTTGATATTCAAGGAGAAGAGATGTATAATAAGTTTATAAATGAACATAAGAATAATAAATATATAAATTATGGACAATACATTTCTTCTTCAAAGCACTATGGAGATTATGAGGTAAAGGACAATTTGAAAGTAGAAATAACAATACAAGGAAAAACAGGGAAAGACATCAGATTGTTAGCAGGAATAAAAGAAGAAAATGAAGTATTATTGGGACGAGATGTGTGGTTTAAAATAGTGAAAATTAATGATAATAAAATATGGTTAAAAGAGGTATAATATGAGTTTAGAGGATTTAAAACATGAAGTATTAAAACCAGTATATTGTATGTGCAATGAGTGTAAAAAATTAAACTTCAATGATGGAATTTGTAAAGTTTATAAAACAATTCCACCAAAGAACATATTAGGAGGTAATCCTTTTAAAGAGAAAAATAATAAAGAAATTTGCGAATATTTTGAACAAAAATAAGTTATTAATATTTTAAAATTATAAATAAAAGACGTAGAAATACGTCTTGTTTTTATGTCCTAGGTATGACACTAAACTGTCTATTTTTAATACTCATTTGCTTGTGAGAATAAAGAAAGAGCAACTTTTCGCACTGGTAGCACCAGAATAAAAAAGCTAGAAAGGTAGGAACAATTATGGAATGGTTAAAGAAAATATTAAATGATGCAGGAATAGAAAATGTGGATGATTTAGAAAGTAAAATTTCTAAAGAGTTACCAAAATATTTTAAACCTGCTAAAGAATTTAATGAAGTTAGCGAAAAATTAAAAAATGCTAATACAGAAATTGAAACATTGAAAACATCACAAAAAAATATTCAAACAGAATATGAAAATTTTAAAAAAGGCGCTATAAGTCAAACAGACTATGAAGCAAAGCAAAAAGAAATAGAAAAGAATGCAAAAGATGAAATAGAGAAAGTGAAACTTGATAGCAAAATTGATTTCGCAATTGTAAATGCAAAAGCTAAAAACGTCAAATCAGTTAAGGCAAATCTTAATTTAGATAACATAAAACTAGACGGAGACAAACTTTTAGGATTTGACGACCAAATAGAAGCATTAAAGAAAAGTGATGCATATCTATTTGAAATTGATAATGCCATAAATAATGGTGTTGAAAATAATGGAGGAAATCCAAGAAAAAATGAAGGCAATGGATTATCTGATGACGATTTAGACAAGTTGTCAGATGAAGAATACTTCGCCCTTCAAGAAAAGAATAATAAATAAGAAAGGAAGATTAAATTATGGGAAACAAATTATTAACCTGCCAAAGAATAGCAAGAGAAGCATTACCAATGCTAGTAAATAACTTAGTAGTACCTGAGTTATTCCACACTGATTATAGTAAGGACTTTGTAAAAGAAGGAGATACAATTCAAGTTGAAAAACCAGCTCAATTTGAAGCAAAAGATTTTAAAGATACTGTAACAATTCAAGAAATTAATCAAAAGAGTGTTCCAGTAGTTATGGATCATATTGCTGATGTATCAGTAGAAATTACATCTAAGGAATTAACTTTAGATAGAGTAGCGTTCAATGAAAAAATATTAAATCCTATGATGGAAGCTATTGCTGAAAAAATCAATAAAGAAGGTCTTGAAATGTATAAATATGTTTATAAAACATTAGGTACATCAGGACAAACTCCAGATTCTATTGATATTATAGCAAATGCTAGAGGATTGTTAAATAAAGCTAAAGCTCCAATGAAAAATAGATACGCTGTATGGGATCCAGATGCTGATGTAAAATTTTCTACGATAGATGCTATTTTAAATGCAGAAAAAAGTGGAAGCACAGAAGCATTAAGGGAAGGTTCAATTGGTAGAATCCAAGGATTAGAAAACTTTATGTCTCAACAAGTTGCTGTACATAAAGCAGGAACATTTACAGCAGTTGCAACACCAAAAGTAAATGCAAAAGCGGTTGTGGGAAGTGAAACTATTGCAATTAAAGGAGGAACAGCAAGTGAAACTTTAGTTGCAGGAGATATATTTAAAGTTGGCAATAATCAATATGTTGTTACAGAAGATGCGACAGCAGAAACTGGTGTAATTACTGCGAAAGTTTATCCAGCAGTTGTTGAAGAAATAGCAGCTGATGCAAACGTTACTTTTATAGATAAAACATCAGGAGGACACGTTGCTAACCTAGTATTTAATAAGTTGGCATTTGCGTTTGTATCAAGAGCATTAGCATTACCTGTTGATGGTAGAGATTCTTATGTGATTTCTTATAAAGGATTAAACTTAAGAGTTGTTTATGGATATGATATGAATACAAAGAAAAATATGTTATCTATTGATACTATTTATGGTTTTGCACCATTATATCCATCACTAGCAGCGACAGTTCTTGGATAATAAAAGGCAGAGAAATCTGCCTTAATCTAATTATTAGGAGGTTAAATCGATGAAATGTCCTAAATGCGGTAAAGAATTTTCAGAACCAGTACTTGAATTGCATGTTCAAAGATGCAAAGGTAATGAAAAAACAGACCAAAAGAAAGAAAATAAGACTCCTAAGAAATAGGAGGTAGTAATGGATTTATTAAATAAAGTAAAAGAAAGGCTTGGTATAACAGACACAAGTCAAGATAAGCAAATACAAGGCTATATTGATGATATTACTGATAAAATTAAATCTATTTGCAACAGAATAGATTTTCCTAAAGAACTTGAATATCTAGTTATTAGATATGCAATGAATTGTACTGTATTTTACAAAAATGGATATGGCGAAGGAAAGCAAGTTGTTTCCTCAATGACAGATGTTAATCAATCTGTATCATTTAAAGATGTAGGGGCTGTTACAGCAGATGATGTAAATATGGATAAATACATAGAGAAAAACAAAGACGAAATATCTATGTATGCATATATGAGGTGGTAATATGCAAATACCAGAAATATTTAAACAAGCAATATCTGATACCTTTTATGATAAAGATATGGAAATATGGACATTTGGAACTATAAAAGATGACGAAGGTGCAGTAATAGGAAATGGTAAGCTAGAAGAAATAGACAGTTTTAAAGGAAATTTTCAATTTTCTACTAGAGAATATATTCAACAAGAGTATGGAAAAGAAATAGAAGCAAATGCAATAGTTACTTGCGATAAGACAGTAGCAGAAATAGGTAATATACTTGTTTATGACGATAAAGAATATACAATTAAAAGCTTAGTACCATCTGATAGCCATATTACTATTTTAGTAGAAGGTGATAGCAATGGCTAATGTACAGGGATTAGATGAGTTGCTTGCTACTTTATCAGGTTTAGGTGGAGATATTAAACAATCTTGCTTAAAAGGTGGTAGGAGAGGCATGAAAAAAGTGCAGAAAAATGCTAAAATGCTTTGTCCAGTTGATACAGGAGAATTAAGAAACTCTATTAAAGAAAATGGGGAAATAAATGGTGATGAAATAAATTGTAAAGTATTTACAAATTCAGACCATTGGTATCCTGAGTTTGGAACAGGACAAAGAGGTAGAGAAAGCAATATAGATAGACCAGAACGGAATATCTTATAAAGCTGACTGGAAAGGTATGCCTGCACAACCATTTATGACACCAGCATATCTACATGCTAAAAATACAGGTGAGGTAGAACAAGAAGTAATAAAATCAATACAACAAGACATAAGAAAATTGGAGAGTGGTAAATAATGATAAATTTAAAGCCACAAATATTAAAAAAGTTAGAAGAAATCTCAGATGTTGAGGTTTCTTATTTTTATCCACAAAAGTGGAGTGATTTAAGCAAAAGACCTGCTATTTCTTACTATGAAATGGATAATTCAATGGCAAGTAAAGCAGATGATGAGGAATATAGTAGCAATATTGCTATTCAAATAGATATATGGACTAAAAGTTCAAGTCAATGTTCTAAATTAGCCATCCAAGTTAATGAAAAAATGGAAGATTTAGAATTTGAAAGAACTTTAGCGTTAGATTTATTTGAACAGGAAACAAAAATATATCACAAAACAATGCGTTTTGAAAAAGAAGAAATTTTAGAATAAAGGAGGGCGTTCATTATGCCAAAAAAGAAAGCTTTAAGAGGTTTAAGTGGAATTAAGGTGTTTGAATTATTAGAAAACACAGAAACAAATTACAAAGTAGGAGAGGCTGTTCAAATTCCGTATGCTCAAAGCCTTACAAGAGATGTGCAAACATCTAACGAACCAATTTATGCAGATGATGAAATCTATGACGATGAAGAAATATTTGATGGAGAAGATTTCGAATTACAAATACCTGAGTCGGATTTAGAATTAATGTCAATACTTGAAGGTGGAACATACGACGAGGAGTCAAAAGAATATAGTTGGGGTCCAGACGATACTGGAAAAGATTATGCAATGACATTTAAGGCTAAAAGAAAAGATGGAAATTATAGAATGTTTAGATATTACAGATGTAAATTTAAAAAAGTAAAACAAGATCTACAAACACAAGATAATGGAACACAAATTTCTGTATTAACAATAAGCGGAACATTCTACAAGAGAGCATTATTAAGTGACCCTAAAGTTAGAGTGTATAAAGATAGTGCACAAGCTTCAGACTTAACATGGTTAGATACTATACCAACTATACCAGCAACAACTGGTGGTGATAGCTCAGGACAAGGTGGTACAGGATAGGAGAGTAGAAATACTCTCCACATAATTTAAGGAGGATATTAAATGGCTAAGAGTAATGAAGAAAAAAGTTTAGGAAAAGCTATAAATTTGCATGGTGTAGAGATAAGAAAAATGCCTTGTGGCAAGTATTTTGAAGCTCTACAGACTTTAAAGGATTTGCCAGAAGACTTTATAAAAGAGCTTTCTGACAACAAAGAAGATTTTAAATTATCAGAAATGTTTACACTAGAAAATATTATGAATTTAATAACTCAATTAATAATTGTTGCACCAAAATTTTTATTTAAATTTTTAAGCAAATTACTAGATATAGACAAAAAATATATAGAAAATGAATTATCTCCAACAGAGTTATTAGAAATATGTAAAAAGTTTTGGGAAATTAATAATTTAGAAAGTTTTTTCGCACAGATGAAGCCAATCGTACAGAAAGCAACAGCGCTAATTGGCTTCAAAGAACAATCGCAATTTGTATCAAAATAGGTATCAGTAAAAAAGAATTTTTAGAAGATTACTACATAGATGAAATACCTTTAATCATGAAAGAATACGCAGAGCTAAGTAAAGGCAATGACGAAAATATAGAAGTAGTTGATGCAGAAGATTTTTAAACCACTTGTAATATTTTATTATTTAATGTAGTGGTTTTATTATGTCTGAAAAGAGGTGAAAAAATGGCTAATGAAACTAAAATAGGACAATTAGTAATAGATTTACAAATAAAAACAGGAGCATTAGAAAAGGGACTAGAAACAGCAAAAAAGAAGCTACAAGAAATTGAAGAAGAAAATAAAAATGTGCAAGGTTCAAATAAAGAATTAGAAGCTAGCTGGTTAGCTATGAGTGTAACCGCAGGAATAGCTTTCGCTAAAATTATAGAAGCAATAAATGAAGCAACAGAAGAATATAAGGCACATACACAAGCTATGAGCTCTTTGCAAAATGTTGCTGAATATACAAAGAATGATATGCAAGATTTTGCTGAGATAATGGACAAATATTCTGGAATAATAGCACAAACAGACTTGGCAACTACTATAAAGAATTTTTCACTTATGGGGTTTACGGTAGAACAAACTGATAAAATGGTAGAAGCATTAACAAATTCGGCAATTAGAAATAGGAATGCTAATTATACCGTATCAGAGGCAGTAAGAGTAGCATCAGAGGGGTATAGACAGGGATTATCTACTTTGTCAGATAGTGCTGGTGTTACCGAAAATTTATCAGTAATGCTAGATAAGTATGCACAAAGCATAGGAAAGACAGCAAGTCAATTAACAGAAGCAGAAAAAAATCAAGCCTATTTAAATAGAACAATGTATGCCGCAGAACCATTTGTAGGAGCAATGGAAGGGTATTTAGATAGTCTAGCAGGAAAACAAGGGCAATATTCACAATCAATGAGAGAAACGCAAATAGCATATACAGAAGCACTAGAACCAACGCTAATAGCAATTATCGAAGGAAAAACAAAACTTTTAGAAATATTAGGAAGTTTAATAGATAGCAATAATACAGCAGTAAATACTGTAACAACTTTTGGAATTGCTTTTTTAGGATTAACAACAATAGTAGTTGCTGGAAAAAAAGCACTCGATTTATATCGAACTACTTTAATGTCAACAATTGCAACAACGAGAACTTTTAAAGTAATTTTAGGAGTAAGTGTTCTTGCTGCTGTAACAAGTGCAGTAATTTCATTAACAAACGCATATAATCAAAACAAAGCAGCAACGGATGAATTAAACGAAGCATTAGAAAGATATCAACAATTAAAGCAAGGAAATTTAGGATTTAAAGAAGATGATATACTTTCTGTTCAAGCAGAAGTTAAAGAAATAGAAGACACATTAGAAAAAGTAAATAAAGGAATAGATCCATTTGGAGATGGAAAAGAAGGATTTGACAAGGCTGCTAATTTTGCAAGAAAATATGGGGATACAATAGAAGAAGTTAATGAACAATTGGAAGATAGAAAAAAATACTTAGAAGAAGCAAATACAATACAAAATATAAGTAATGCTTTAGATATAGAAGCTACTAAAACAAAACAGAAAGAAGCAGCACAATTAAAGAATAATGTTAACCAAATGCAAGAATATTTAAATATCATAAAAGAAGGCGATAGAAGTACAACGGAGTATCAAAATGCAGAAAAAGAATTGGCAAAAGCTTATTCAGAAGCTTCAACAGCAGGAGGAATAAATACAAAAATAGCACAAGATTGCATAAATGCAGAACGCTTGAAGGCTGACGAAGCATGGAAAGCTTCTCAGGATTATATAAATGCGCAAATAGCACAAATTAATATGGCATTTGAAAGTGAAGCAGTGCAAGCAGCAGTAGCTCAAAACGTTGGAAAATCATGGACAGATATAGCACCAAGCTTACAATCTGTATTATCTATATTGCAAATAATGGCTGGGTATACTCCAACTGATGTTCCAAATATAACGCCGACTACTGTAAAAAGAAGTTCTGGAAATAGTTCATATTCTAATAAAAGATTAGATAACTACAAAAAAGAAATAGCACATAAAAAAGCAATGGATCAAATAACTTTAAATGAAGAAATAGCTATGTATCAAAAAGCGTTAAATAGTTATGCTCGAACAACTGATGAAAAAAGGGAATTAAGAGAAAAAATATATGAATTAAATAAAGAGTTAGCAAATAAAGAAAAAGAAATATTAGATCAACAAACAGAGGATTATGAGGCGTATATACAAGGACAGAAAAACTTACGTGGTGCTGCATATGACGTGAAAGAACAAACTGGAGATTATAACAAAATAATACAAATGCACAAGAATTATTTAAATCAAATAATGAAAGATGAACGATTGTCATTAGAAGAAAGAAAAGAAATTTACAGAGAAGAATTACAAACAATAAGAGATTACGAACAGCAGAAACGAGATTTAAGAGTAGAACAGATAGATAATACTGTAAGTCAATTAACAGAAGCTATTACCAAACAACTTGAAGAAATGCAAGAAAGAGACAAAGAATTAATAGATAAAAACTTAGAAGAAGTCGAAAAGTGGAAAGACGCAAGAATTGAAGCAATAAATGAGGAATATGACGCAAGAATAGAAGCTATAAATAAAGAATTAGAGGCATTAGAGAAAGCTGAAGAACAAAAATCAAGAGATGAAGAAGATGCAGAATATGAAAAGAAAAAGAATAGACTAGAAGAATTAATAGATTTTGAACATGATGCTACAACAAAAGCTAATTATCAAAAGGAATTAGATAAGTTAATAGCCGAATATCAAAAAACATTAGATGAAAGAGCTTTAGAAGATAAAAAAGAAGCATTGAATGAACAAAAAGAATTATTAGAAGAAGAACAAGATAACAAAATACAAGCTATCGAAGATGAAGCAGAAAAGCAAAAAGAAATATACGAAAAGCAACTTGAAGAACTAGAAAAATATTATGATGAGCAAATTGATATGGCACAAGAAACAGCTGAAAAAATGCTGTTAAATGTGGGAAAAAATCAAGATAAAATAATTGAGTTACTTAAAACTTATGGCGATAAATACGAAATAACAGGACAATCGCTAGGTGAAAAGTTAGCACAAGGTATAAATGAAGGGATAGCAAGTAAAATAGAAAATATAATACAGAAGATACAAGATACAATAGATAGCAATCTGGAAGCTAAAATAAAAGAATGGACATCTAGTAGTTATAGGTATGAAGCAGGAGCTAATAAACCTCAGACAACAAGTGTAAATATAACTCAAAATAATTATATTGAACAAAATCCAGAAATGCCATCCGAGACATATAGAAAACTAAATAATGTAAGTCAAAATCTTGCAGCAGAAATAGCAGGAATGTAGGTGATAAAATGCAAAAACTAGAAGTAATTAATTTGGCTTTAAATGAGAGCATAGTGTTTGACAGTGTAGGAAACCCAGAAGAAGATATATTATTGTCACATATCGAAGGATTAGGATACCCACGGAGCAACTTCACAAAAAAGTCAAGGTGTAAATCAAGATGGAGCTGATAGCGAAGATAGTTTATTAGATGCTAGAGTTATTAGACTACAAGCTACGATTAGAACACAAAATAGAGAAAAGCTGTATGAGCTAAGACGTAGAATATTTCGAATAATAAATCCTAAAACATACAACAAAGCAACAGGAAAAAAAGGAGAACTACTAATATATTACACGAATGACTATAAAAAATATAGAATATACGGAAAAGTTGAAGATAGTGCGGAATTTAATGCTAGAAAAAGAAATAGTGACAAATCAACTATTTCTTTTTATTGCCAAGATCCTTACTGGCTAGACGAAGAAGGAAAAGACATAGATATTAAGTCAGTTCAAGGAGGTCTTAAATTTTCTCTATCATTACCAAATAAATTTGCAACCGTTTCTTTTTACAAAGAAATAGAAAATATAGGAGATGAAGAAGCACCAGTTCAAATCGAATATATTGGACCTGCAAAAAATCCATGTGTAACAAATGAAACTACAGGGGAATTTATAAAAGTCAATATGGAAATAAGTGCAAACGAAAGACTAATTATTAATACTGCAGAAGGTAAAGAGACCGTTAACTTAGTAACACCACACGAAACTAAAGACGTGTACAACAATATTGACTTAAATTCTACATTTTTTAAACTAATAATAGGGAAGAACTTGATTAAGTATAGTTCAGACATAGAAGGAGCAAAAGATAAAGTAACAATTATTGACTATACAAACAAGTATGTAGGTGTTTAGTATGAATTGTATAGAAATAATAAACACGGATTTTGAACTTCTGGGAATTATTACCAATTATGAAAGTTTAATATGCGTATGGAATTTTTACGAGTGTGGGACATTTGAATTAACTATTAATAAGAATAAGGCTAATACGAATAAATTAAAAAAAGATAATATGTTAATAGTCAACAAAAAGGATGATAAAATACTTCTAATAGATAAAGTAGTAACAACAACGAATAAGAATAGTAAAACTTTAAAAGTAACAGGAACATGTATAAAGGGAATAACTAAAAGAAGAATAATAGCAACAAACGGATATGATAGAGTTACAGAAGATTATGCGGAAAATATACAAAAACATTATATTAAAAATCATATGGTGGAAAGTTATTATGACGATATAAGAACACCTGAACGAGACATACCGTGGATAAAAATAGCACCTTCGCAGAATAGAGGAATAAAAACAGTATGGCAAGCGAGGTTAACAAACTTACATGATGAAGAAAAACATATTAGCGAAGACACAGGACTAGGGTGGAAAGGAATATTAAACAGAAATGAAAAATGCATATACTTTGATAGTGTAAAAGGAACAGATAGGACTATAAATCAGACAGAAAGTGCAAATACTCATGAGGATTTATCTGAATCTACTCATCAAGAATTATCTACATATACACATGAACAACTACAAGGGACTATAAAACATCCATACATCATATTTTCCGAAAAAAAGAAAAATTTACTAGAAGGTAAAACTACAGATGATAATACAAACTATAAAAATGTTGGATATTGTGCAGGGAAAGGAGAAAATGAAGATAGACTTATAACTGTAATCGGAACAGCAACAGGTTTTGACAGAAGAGAAGTATTTATTGATTTAAATAACATAGAAGATCCAGATGAGTTAAATCAAGAAGGACAAAAGAAACTAGATACATATAAAATAATCCAAAGTATAGAAGGAAAAGTTTATCAAATCCCTAATATGGAATGGGAAAAAGATTTTTTCTTAGGAGATTTAGTTACCTTAGAAAGCGATGGAGTATACGAAGATAAGCGAATTATACAAGCAAAAGAAATATATGAGAGAAATAATATAACAGTTGAACTTGGATTTGGAGATAAAGTACCAACTCTTGGTGAAGAAATAAAAAGAGTAATATCAAGACCTATTAGTTAGGTCTTATTTTTATGAAAGAAAGGTGATAAATATGCCTAATACAGTAACATTAAAAAGCTTTCCGTTCGATAGCATGCTAGTATTAAATGAAGAAAGTCAACAAATGGAAGATGACAGATTATATGAAGCAGAGATTTTTAGAAAATATTTTGCAAAATTTTTGAGCAATGGCGTTTATTATGGGCATTATAAAAATTATGGCGAAAATGGTATGAAAGTATCAATAGATAATGGACTTACTATTAAAGTAGTAAAAGGTGCTGGAATAATAAATGGAGCAGATTATGAATTAGAAAATGATACTTTATTTGTACTAAACAGACCGGCTAGTGGTAATAGAGTAGATAGAGTTGTAGTAAAAATAGATGACACTTTAGCTGTAAGAGAAACACAATTATACATAAAAGAAGGAAATGGAACAACTCCAGCTACATTGCAAAGAGATGAAAATATATATGAAATCTGTTTAGCAGAAGTAACAGTAAAAAGCACAAGCAATCTTACAGCTGAAGATATAATTGATACACGATTAGATACAGAATTATGTGGTATTGTAAATTCTTTAATTAGCGTAGATGGAGAGGAGTTGTATGAACAATTCCAAGATTATATAGATACAGTAACTGAAAATCTAGTAAGAAAAGACCAAGACAATATTATTACGGGTAAACTTACCGTAGATGGAGGAATAGAAGGTGATTTAAATGGAAATGCAACGACAGCTACAACTGCTAGTTCTTGTACTGGTAATGCTGCTACAGCTAGTTCTTGTACTCGGAAATGCTGCTACAGCTACTACTGCAGCAAACTCAACTAAATTAGGAGGTAAAGATGCTAGTCAATATGTAGTAAATGATAAATTTGCAGTATTAACTGGAACGATAACGATGCCTGAGGCTAATGCCGAAATTGGAAGCGGTAGTATTAGTTTCCCAATGCCTAGTGGATTTACAAAAGACAACTGTATTGTAATAGGGCTGATGTCAAGGGTTCCAGACATGTATTCACGCTGGGCAACTACAGGATGTAGTGCCTCATCAGCGCGTAGTATTGGAAATTATAATTTAAAAGCTATATTTTGGGAGAACAATACAATTAGAGTAGATACTATGAAAGGAACCGCTGAACAACCTAGTTGGCAAGTGGAAGTAAAAGTAGTTCTAATGAAAATATCTTAGGAGGTCTAAAAAATGGCAGATTACACAGAAAATTTAAATTTGATACTTCCGAAAACATCTGAGAAATATGATGTAGAAGTAGCAAACACAAATAATAAAATAATAGATGTACAAATTGAAAATAAAGTTTCTAAAATTGTAGGCAAAGGACTTTCTACAAATGATTTTACAAATGAGTATAAAAAGAAGGTAGATTCGCTTCAAACACTATATAGATTCAAAGGCAATGTAGCAACTCTTGTAGAATTAAATTCAAAAACTGATAACAATGTAGGAGATGTATGGAAATGTTTAGAGGACAGCAATAATTATTGCTGGAACAATCAGGAATGGGTAAATATTGGAACCGATATAGATTTATCAGAATATGCATTGCAGTCAGAAGTTGATTCAGAATTTAATGAAATGGATTCCAAAAAAGCAAATAAAATAGAAATTGAACAACACCGATACAAAACAACCCTAGAGGCAGACTTAGCAGATAATTCAGAATTAACCTTACCAGCATACTACAAAGTTGGAACTGACAGCTTGCAAGTATACTTTGAAGGTTGTCTGTTAGAAAAAGGGGTACATTATTTAGAAGTAGGAACAGATAATAGTATAAGCAATAAAATACAGATAAACAACTGGGGAGAAAGTGTAGCAAGTGGATATACATTTACATTTTTAATTCAAGGTAGTTATACGGAGGTGGTAAGTGATGAGTAAACCTCTAATATTGAAAATTCTAGGCAGTGGAATTAATCCTAATGGTTTATGGATAAAATTTACAGATGGAACGATGATTTGTGCTGGAACAGGGCAATGTCCAGCAAATTTTAGATATGCTGATATAACTTTTCCAGAAAGCTTTATAAATAATGATTATATAATACTAGCAAATCATAAATATCAAGGTGGAAGTGATTACGGTGGTTCCCTGCAATTAAGAAATATTACAAATCCACAAGCGGTATCTAATAATTCAGCATATATTTACAGTTATCTACATGATGGAAGTGTAGCAAATTATATTAGAAATGTGCAATATTTAGCAATAGGAAGATGGAAATAGAAAAATATATTAGGAAAAAACAGATAACAACCGGCCACATAATAATATGCAACCATATCAAGTTGTAGGATATATGTGTATACGAACGTCATAAAAAGGAGGAGTAAAAAATGATAAGGAGGACAAAACCGCAAACCGTTGCAACTGTAGAGAGAGAGAGCTATATTTTACATGCTATGGAAAATGCAATCTAATAGACAGAAAAGAGGTGAGCTTAAATGAGTAAACCTCTAATATTAGAACTTGTAGAAAAAATAAAATCAGAAATATTGGACAAAAAAATAATAAAAAAAGGAAAAAGAAACACATATTATTTGATAGGCAAACAACATGCTAATCCTACTAGTGCAGCAAGAGCAGGTCAATTAGTTCTTTTTATTAATAATATGGCAACCTATAACGATTCCGTTCCTGCATTTGTTAGTATTAATAGACATGGAGATGCAGAAATAAGCAAATTAGCAACGACAAAAGAGTCATTAAAAAATATTTTAGTTTATACAGATATTAATTATGATTATATTTTCTTATATGCACCAAATTATCATGATAATTTTTCTGTTGAGTTAATTTCTAATTATAATGTCACAATAGATGTACAAGAAATGACAGAGAGTGAATTTAATAATTATGTTGCAAGCATGACTAAAATAACCGAAGTATAGGGGAGGTGTAAAAGTGGATAATAACACAATAATGCTAATAATAGGATTTGTAGGTTCAATGATACCGATTGTTACAGTAATAGTAAAACTAAACAGTACAATTACAAAGTTAAATGTAACAATGCAAGTATTAAATAAACAAATGGAAAACAGTCAAAAAGATAGAACGGAAATACATAGTCAATTAAATAATCATGAGACAAGAATATCAATACTTGAGAATGAAAGGAAGTGATAGTATTGCAAGAAAAAGCATTAACAGTATTCTTAAAGAACATAGCAAACTTATTTAAAGTAAAAACAATATTAAGTTTATGTGTAATAATAACAACATGCGTACTAACATTCAAGCGGAACAGTAAGTGTAGAAGCATTTATGGCAATAGCAAGTGCAATAATTACATATTATTTCACAAAAAAAGAGAAGGAAGAATAAATTAATAGTAATGAAGAATTTATATGAAATGTATAGAAATTGAGGAGGAATAAGTTATGGAAGAAGAAAAAGTACAAGAAGATTATGAAGACGAAGTAATGAAAGAAATTACAGATGAAAATTATGAAGAAATATATGAGGAGGAAACTTAGATGGGAGTATTAAATTGTAGAGTATTAAAAAGTGGAAAATGTGAAGTATCACAAAAATATAAAGGTGCTAGTCATAATGGAATAGACTTAGTTGGGGCAGGTTATACACTAGACAATGTAGTAGCACATTCAGACGGAACAGTAGTAGGGATAGTGAGTAACTGTAACAGAAATACTAGCAAAACAGGAGAGAAAATATACGGTAACTATGTAAAAATAAAGCATGATAATGGAATGTATACATTCTATGCACATTTAAAATATGGAAGTTTAGCAGTAAAATTAAATCAAAGAGTAACAAAAGGAACAGTTTTAGGATATATGGGAAACACAGGATATTCATTCGGAGCACACTTACACTTTGAAGTTAGAAATGCAAATAATGTGCAAATAGACCCAACAGCTTATGTAAGTGCAGATTTACCAATGGTGACAGATAATAACCAAAATATCGTACAAGGCACAACATACACTGTAAAAAGTGGAGATACATTATCTGAAATAGCAATGAAATATGGAACAACATATCAAGAACTAGCAAGAATAAATAATATAGCTAATCCAAATGTGATTTATCCAGGGCAAGTTATAAAAATAAATACAACATCAGAGACAACATATACAGTAAAATCAGGAGATACTTTGTCAGGTATAGCAAGTAAGTATGGAACAACATGGCAAAAACTATATGAAAAAAATAAAAGTGTGATAGGAAATAACCCAAATCTAATAAAACCAGGTCAAGTATTAAAAATATAGATATTTTTTAGAATAGAGTACGTTAATTTGCTATTGCATTAGTTTTGCATTATTTTATTAAAGAAAAAATCTTGTAAGTATTAGTTTATATATACTTACAAGATTTTAATATTTGGAGCGGGTAGAGGGAATCGAACCCTCGCTACCAGGTCGGAAGCATGGAATTCTACCACTAAATTATACCCGCGACAATATTATTTTATCACATAAAATAAAAAAGTCAACAAAATTATTGAAAAAGAAAAATCAATATGATAGAATAAGTGCATAAATAATAACATATGAGGAGGAACATGATGAAAAATAATAAAGGAATAACACTAATAATAGTTATAATGACAGTAATATTACTTGCTATACTTGCTGGATTAGCCTTAAAGAATGGTATGGATACATTTGAAAGTTCTAAAGTAGTAAAATTTGAATCATATATGAAAGTAATTCAAAAAGAGGTTGATATTATTCTAGAAGAAGGAACAGACTATATGAATTTAGGACAAGCATTAACAAGTGAACATAAACAAAAACTACAAGCAATTTTAAGTAATGAATTTGTAGAGACAAATAGCGTAGAAGAACCAAAGTTAAGATACTTTTCATCTAGTGACATAGAAAATGTTTTTAATATTAAAGATGTGGAAGATGAAATTGTAGTAAACTTTGCAAATAGAGAAGTAATAAGCCTAAATGGAGTTGAAAAAAATGGTGTTATGCATTATGTAGAATATGGTTTACATTAGAAAGAAGGAAAAATATGGGAAAAATAGTTTTATTAGATGATTTAACAATTAATCAAATAGCAGCAGGAGAAGTTATAGAAAGACCAGCATCAGTAGTAAAGGAATTAATAGAAAACTCAATAGATGCAGGAGCAAATAGCATAAGCGTAGAAGTAAAAAATGGAGGAATAAAACAAATAAAAATAATAGATAATGGCTCTGGAATTGCTAAAGATGATTTAGCCTTTGCTTTTGAAAGACATGCAACAAGTAAAATAAGAACAGCACAAGATTTAGAAGAAGTCAAATCTATGGGGTTCAGAGGAGAAGCTTTAGCCAGTATTGCTGCAATTGCACATGTAGAGGTAGTTACAAAAACAGAAAATGAATTTATGGGGAACAAAATAGTGTTAGAAGGTGGAGAAATATTAGAACAAGAAGAAACAGGAGCACAAAAAGGAACAACAATTACAATAAGTAATCTATTTTATAATACACCAGTAAGATATAAATTCTTAAAAAAAGACTATACAGAATTAGGATATATAGAAGATACCGTAAAAAGAATAGCACTTGCAAACCCAAATGTAGCAATTAGGTTATCAAATGAAAATAAAACAATAATAAAAACAAATGGTAGTGGAGAACTAAAAACAGCAGTATACAGCATATATGGAAAAGAAACAACAGATGGTTTAATAGATGTAGAATACACATATGAAGATATAAAGATAACAGGAGTAATTGGGAAACCAGAAATTGCAAGAGGAAATAGATCATATCAAATGTTTTTTGTAAATAAAAGGTTTGTAAAAGATAAAACTTTATCAGCAGGAGCAGAGCAGGCATTTAAAGGTCTTTTACCAATAGGAAAATTTGGATTTTTAATACTAAACTTAGAAATGAAGCCAAATTCTATAGATGTGAACGTACATCCTACAAAATTAGAAATAAGATTCCAAGAAGAACAAAAAGTCTTCAAAGCAGTATATCATGCAATAAGAGAAGGACTACTAAAAGGAGACTTAGTAAAAAATACTGAAAAAAATGAAGAAGAAAATAATAATAATACACAAAATGTAATAACTAATAATGTAACAGAAAATAAAAATATAGAGCAAATAGGAGAAGTAATAAAACCAGTAGCAGAAAATAAAAGTGCATATATTGATATGCAAAAAACAGCAAGATTTGAACCAATAGTAGAAGAACCAAAAGGTCCAGGTTTGTTTGGAATGTTTAAAAAGAAAAATGCTGCAATAGAAGAAAATGTAGAAAAAAATGCAATAGAAGAAATATTTGCATATAAGAATAATGAACCATACATGCAGGATACGAACAACACAAATACATCAGAAAATGAAATGAATAACAACAATGTTGATTTTGAAAAAATGTATAGTCAAACATTTGGAGTAAAAAAAGAAGAGAAAAAAGAAGAGGCAGAAAAAATAACAAATTATTCTTTTGCAGATTCAGATAATATTTCAATTTTTGAAGATGAAGAAGAATATGAACAAGCACCAGCATATAAATACTGTGGAACAGTATTTTCAACTTATATAATTATTGAAATGGGAAACGAAATGTATATTATCGACCAACATGCTGCACACGAAAGAGTATTATATGAAGAAATAAAGAAAAATTATTATGAAGGTGCAGAAAAAGAATCACAAATAATGTTATTGCCAGATATCATTACACTATCACACAAAGAAAAATCAATAGTTAAAGAAAATTTAGATTTATTCAAAAAAGCAGGCTTTATGCTAGAAGAATTTGGAGAAAACACTGTTAGACTAATAGGAGTTCCATCAATTTGTATGGATATGGATACAAAAGAACTATTCTTAGAAATATTAGATACAATAGATACTGTTGCAATAACAGCAAAACAAGAAAAAGAAGATAGATTTATAGCAACAATAGCATGTAAAGCTGCAGTTAAAGCAAATATGAATTTAACTAAAGAAGAAATAGATAGTTTAATGAAAAAATTATTAGTATTACCAAACCCATTCACATGCCCACATGGTAGACCAACAGCAATTAAGATGGATAAGATAGATTTAGAAAAAAAATTTAATAGAAGGAAATAATTAATTCTATTAGAAAGGAATAGCCTTGAAACCAACTGTATATGTAATTGGAGGACCTACTGCTTCGGGAAAAAGTAAATTAGCAGTAGAACTTGCGAAAAAAATAAATGGAGAAATAATATCAGCAGATTCAATGCAAATATATAAAGACATGAATATAGGAACAGCAAAAATAACTAATCAAGAAATGCAAGGAATAAAGCACTACCTAATAGATTTTATTTCACCAGAACAAAGGTATAGTGTATCAAGTTTTAAAAAAGATGCAGAGGATGCAATAGAAAAAATCTTATCAAATGGGAAAACCCCAATAATTGTCGGAGGGACAGGTTTATACATAGATAGTTTAATATATGGAATAGAATTTCAAGATGAGAAAATAGACACTAAATACAGAGAAAAACTGAATAAAATAGCAGAAATAGAAGGACTAGAAAAACTATATAAAAAAGCCCAGAAAATAGATCCAGAGGCAATGGCAAAAATAAGTGCAAATGATAGAAAAAGAATTATAAGAGTATTAGAAATTTATCATAAAACAGGAAAAACAAAAACAGAACAAGAAAAAGAATCAAGAAAAAATGAAGTAAAATATAACTACAAAGTATTTGCAATAACAATACCTAGAGAAAAGCTTTATGAAAGAATAAATAAAAGAGTTGACCAAATGCTAGAACAAGGGCTAATAGAAGAGGTTGAAAAAATTTTAGAAAAATATTCATATTTCCCTACAGCAATGCAGGGATTAGGCTATAAAGAAGTGATAGAATATCTAGAAAATAAAATAACAAAAGAAGAAATGATAGAAAAAATAAAAAAAGAAACAAGGCATTATGCGAAAAGACAAATAACATGGTTTAAAAAAAATAAAGAAACAATATGGCTAGATGGAGAAAAAACCACAGAAGAAAATGTATATCTAATGACAATTTAGATATAACTGGGAAAAATTTTTAAATTAAATGTAGGCACACTTGTTAATTAATTATTTGTAAAGTTTAATTTAAAAGAAGGGAGAAAAATAAAAGATGACAAAGCTAAAAGATAAACCAAAGGAAAAAGTAAAAAAACAAAGCAATAAGCAAAACGACAAACTAAATAAAATAAAACAACATATTACACAAGTAACTTTGTTATCTTTAATAATATTCATAATAATATTTTGCATATATCAAATAATAAAATTAGCTATAAATCCTACAGATTCATTTCTAGTTGAGCAAGGAAAAATATCTCAGGAAGAAAGTTTAATAGGCTATGTTATAAGGGACGAAAAGTTAATAGAAACACCCGAAAATCAAAACAAATTAGTTCAAATAAAAAATGAAGGAGAAAAAGTCTCAGTAGGAGAAGCTGTATTTAGATATGAGGCCCCAAATGAGCAAGAACTAACAGATAAAATAAATGAATTAAATACTCAAATACAAACAGCACTAGACGGACAAACTACTATATTTTCTAGTGATATAAAAGCACTAGAAAATCAAATAGAAACAAAATTAAATGAAATACAAAATAAAAACAACATACAAGAAATAAAAGAATATAAAACAGATATAAATAACTACATTGAAAAAAAAGCAAAAATATCAGGAGAATTAAGTCCAGCAGGTTCATACATAAACAACTTAATAACTGAAAGAACTAACATAGAAAATCAGCTAAAAAGCAACTCAAAATACGAGGTAGCACCAATAGGAGGCATAGTATCTTATAGAGTAGACGGGCTAGAAACAACATTAACACCACAAAATTTTGAAAGTATTAGTACAGAAACATTGCAAAACTTAAACCTAACAACAGGTCAAATAGTAACAACAAGCCAAACTATGGGGAAAATAATAAACAATTTTGAATGTTATATAGCAGTAACAACAAATACAGATGAGGCCAAAAATGCAAAAGTAGGAGATAAAACAAAAATAAGACTATCAGCAAGCCAAGAAATACCAGCAGAGGTAGAATATATAAAACAAGAAGACAAAAGCACATTAATAATATTTAAAATAACACAAGGAGTAGAAGCATTAACAAGTTATAGAAAAATTTCATTAGATGTTATATGGTGGGAAAGAAGCGGATTAAGAGTACCAAATACAAGTATCATATATGAAAATGGACTAAGTTATGTAATAAGAACAAGAGCACGGAATACTAAATAAAATTTTAGTAAAAATTGTAAGAGAAAATGATAAATATAGTATAATAACAAACTATACAACAGAAGAACTAAAAAATATGGGGTACACTGTGCAAGAAATAAACAAAATGCGTAAAATAAATATATATGATGAAATATTATCAGATCCAGACATAGAAAAAATAGAAAAAGACTTAAACTAAAAACAAGGTAATTCCTTTATTAAAAGGGATTACTTTTTGTTTAATTCTAGGATGTTTAAATTCCTTTCTAACCATATTTAATAAAACTTGTCCTTTACGATATCCATGAATAACAATAACCTCTAAAATATCATCAGGTAAAGTTTCAAACAATTTATCTAAATAATAACGAGCCTCTAAAAGCTCCATATCATGTAAATCAATAGTAACACGCTTATCCTCTGGAATTAATAAATCATCTAACATAAAATCCTCCAATACTAAATATATTATAACACAAAATTAAATGTAATAAAATAAAAAAATATTACAAAAATATTACAAAAATATTACATTTATGTAAAAAGAATATAAAATATTGAAAAAAAAAAGATATTATTGTAAAATAAAAATATGTATAGACATTTAAAAAATAAAATTTTATTAATGCAAAAAAATAAACCGAGCAACCGCTGAAAGCTTGGGACTGTAGTATTCATAATAAACAGTTAGCAGTAAAAAATATTTATATAAAAAAAGAAAGGATGATAAAAACATGGAAAAGAAAGGAAAAATAATATTAATAGGAATAATAATATTGGTGATAATAATAGGGTTAATAATAGGAGTAGTAATAAATAAAAAAGAAGACCCACAAGAACAAGTAGGAACAGTAGATAAAGAAGAAGAAAAACAAGAAGAAGAGGAAATTGAAGAAAAATATACAGTAAAATTAGAAGACGGAAGCAAACTAAATGTAAGTGAGGAGTTTAACACCACAAAGAGATATAAAGATTTAGAAATAAGTAATATACAATACACAGAAAAAAATGGAATAACAGTACTACTAGCAGATGTAAAAAATATAGGGACAAGTAAGCATGAAATAGAAATAGTAAAAATAGCAATACTAGGAGAAAATGGAGAAACAATAACAGAATTAAATCCAATAATAGGAGAAATAGAAGTAGGAGAAACAATAAAAATAAACGCAAATGTATCCGCAGATGTTGTAAATGCAAAAGATTTGAGAATAGAAGAAGCAGAAGAAAAGTGAAAATTATATGCTAGCAAAAACATAAGCAAAAAGGAGATATAGCAGCAGTAGTAGCACAAAATCCAACAGTATATTATGGAAAAAAAATAGAAAATCAGGTTTTCGCCCAATAGTTTGTCTAAAATCTGAAATCCAACTAGAAAGTACAGAAAGTGGAAATTATCGAATAATAGAATAGAGGTTATTTTTACAAAATCCTGCCATTTGCTTGACAAACTCCAAAAGTACGTGATACAATAGAAAAAGTAAAATTATTTATGACTTTGAGGGAGGTGCTAAGGAAATGCCAAATATTAAATCTGCAATTAAAAGAGTTAGTGTAATTGAGACTAAAACTTTAAAAAATAATATGTTAAAATCTGAATATAAAACAGCTGTTAAAAAATTTGAAGAGGCTGTAACAGAAGGAAATAAAGAAAAAGCTACAGAAGCTTTAAAATTAGCAACAAAAAAAATTGATGGTGCTTGTTCAAAAGGAATAATAAAAAAGAATACAGCATCAAGAAAAAAATCAAATTTAGCTAAAAAGTTAAATGTTATGTAATTAAAAAAAGATTTCAAAGAAATTTGAAATCTTTTTTTTTTATTTCTATTGCATAAATTTAAGTAATGTAATAAAATTATCTCATAAAAATATATGGAGGGATTTAGCAAATGTCAAATATAAAAGTAAACTTAGAAAATACAGGTTTAGAAAAAAAAGAACTAATGAAGTATAATGAAAAAGTAGAAAAAGCTCATGATGAATTACATAATGTGGCAGATAAAGAAGATGAGTTTGTAGGTTGGTTACATTTGCCTACAAATTATAATAAAGATGAGTTTGAAAGAATAAAAAAGGCAGCAGAGAAAATAAAGAAAGATTCAGAAGTGTTTGTTGTTATAGGAATAGGTGGATCATATTTAGGTGCAAGAGCTGTTATAGAGTCTTTAACAAATACATTTTACAACTTATTACCAAATAAAAAAACACCACAAATATTTTTTGTAGGTAATAACCTTAGTCCAAATTATTTAAGCGATTTATTAGAATGCATAGGTAATAAAGATATATCAATAAATGTTATATCAAAATCTGGTACAACAACAGAGCCAGCAATAGCATTTAGAATATTTAGAGAATTTATGGAATCAAAATATGGGATAGATGAAGCAAGAAAAAGAATATATGTTACAACAGATAAAGAAAGAGGAGCACTAAAAAAACTTTCAAATGAGGAAGAATATGAAACATTTGTAATACCAGATAACATAGGTGGAAGATACTCAGTATTAACCGCAGTAGGATTACTTCCAATTGCAGTAGCAGGAATAAATATAGATAAATTAATGTATGGGGCAAAAACGGCAGAAGATAAATACAATGAAAAATCTGTAAAGTATAATGAATGTTATCAATATGCAGTAGCAAGAAATATCTTATATAATCAAGAAAAAACAACTGAAATATTAGTAAATTATGAACCTAAAATGCAATATTTTACAGAATGGTGGAAACAATTATATGGCGAAAGCGAAGGAAAGGATAAAAAAGGAATATTCCCAGCAGGGGCAACATTTACAACAGATTTACATTCACTTGGTCAATATATACAAGATGGAAGAAGAAATTTATTTGAAACAATCATCAGTATAAACCATCCACAAACAGATATAAAAATAAAAAAAGATGCAGATAACATAGATGGATTAAACTTTGTAGCAAACAAAACAATGGATTATGTAAATAAAAAAGCTATGGAAGGAACAATTGAAGCACATGTATCAGGAGGAGTACCGAATATACTAATAACATTAGATAAGCTAGATGAAGAAAACTTAGGAGAACTTATATATTTTTTCGAACTAGCATGTGGAATATCAGGAAAAATATTAGGAGTAAATCCATTCAACCAACCTGGAGTAGAAGCGTACAAAAAGAATATGTTTAAATTATTAGGAAAACCAGAAGTATAAGAGAGGAACTTTTATGAATGAAGTTACATTTCCAATGTTAAACTTAAAAATTAATATAGATAATATAGCCTTCTCAATACTAGGAATAGATATATATTGGTATGCAATATTAATAGTATCAGCGATGATACTAGCATTCATCATATTCAAACTAAGAGATGGCTTATATGATATAAGATTTTCAGATATAATAGATTTGGCTATATATTTAATTCCAATATCAATAATTTCAGCAAGAATATATTATGTAATATTCAACTTAAACTATTATATTGAATCACCAACGCAAATTCTAAATTTTAGAAGTGGAGGACTTGCAATTTATGGAGGAATCATAGGAGGAATTATAACATGTATTATATTTTGCAAGAAAAGAAATATAAAATTATTAAACTTACTAGATTACATCGCACCAGGATTAGCTCTGCGGTCAAGCAATAGGAAGATGGGGAAACTTTATAAACATAGAAGCATATGGAACAGAAACAACATTACCTTGGAGAATGGGAATATATGAATCAGGTAAATACATAGAAGTACACCCAACATTTCTATATGAATCACTATCAACATTTATCCTATTCATAGTACTAATGAGTATAAAAGAAAAACGAAAATTCCCAGGGCAACTAACATACATATATTTCATCTGGTATAGTCTTGAAAGAACACTAGTAGAAGGTCTAAGAACAGATAGCCTAATGTTAGGAAATATAAGAATATCACAAGCCCTATCACTCCTAATTCTAATAGGTGCAACAACCCTCTACATAAAGGCCCAAAAAAAACCCAAATAAAAAATTATTTATTATTCATTAAAAATGGAGACCACACAAAGGTCTCCATTTTTTCCTACCATCCACCATCTAATTCACTTTTCAAAGTTAAATTTATTACAGAGCCAATTTCTACTTGAGTATCTGCTGCAATATCTTGACTAATTACTTTTCCAGAGCCATCCAGAACTATATTTAATTTATGTTCAGAAGCAACATTTATAGCCTCAGGAACAGACATTCCCCTAAAATTAGGAACAGTAACAGATGTAGCAACATTACTATTTTGAGTATATAAGAATACATTTGCTCCTTCTAACAAATTGCTACCTTTTCTAGGCATTTGATTTGTTACAAGTTCAGAATCTTCAGCAGAGCTATCTACATTTACAATAAAGCCATATGATTGTAATAAATCTCTTGCTTCTGCAATAGTTTTGTTTTCTAAATCAGGCATAGTTTTAGTTTCATAGTCAGAAGCTGAGTTAGAAGTAGAAGCAACACCTATATAAGGCAAAATTTCAGATAGTATTTGCCCTACAACAGGACCTGCAATTTCGCCACCTTGGAATGAATCACCTTTTGGATTGTATAAAGCAACTAAGATAACAACTTGAGTATTAACTGTAGGTGAAAGTCCAAGGAAAGATGCAACATATGTTCCATCACCTTGTCCTAAATTTTCAGATGTACCAGATTTTCCACCTATAGAATAACCTTTTACATCAGCATATTTTCCAGTTCCATTACTTACAGCATAATCTAACATATCCATTACTTCACTGGCGGTTTGTTTAGAAACAACTTGTCTTACTTGAACAGGTTCTGGGACAGTAACACTACCAGTATTAGTATCTACAATTTTATCTACAATTCTAGGTTCCATTAAAATACCTTCGTTAGCGATTGCAGAAATAGCTGTTACTAGTTGAAGAGGAGTAATATTAAATCCCTGACCAAATGACATTGCTGCAACCTCGAATTTATTAATAGAATCTTCATTATAAAACACGCTATTAGATTCCCCATAAAATAAAGAATTGGTAGTTGAAAGTAAACCAAAAGCATTATAATATTTATATAAAGTAGGTGCACCTATTTTTAAACCTAATTGTATAAATGCAGGGTTACAAGAATTAGCTAATGCTTGCTTTAAAGATTCTCCTAAATGAGGATTAGTATGTCTCCAACAATTAATAGTGACATTATCAACAACCTCATGACCAGCACAATAAAAGACATCTGGTGTTTCTTTTTCAACAATACCTTCTTCTAATCCAATAGCTGATGTAATTATTTTAAAAGTAGAACCAGGTTCATATGTATTTTGAACAGCTTTATTTCTCCACATTTCATACAAATAATTAGTTTGTTCCTCAGATGACATGGTATCCCAAGTACTCAAAATAGTAGCATCAGTTGGGGTAAAAGGAGTATTTAAATCATAATCAGGATAATTTGCCATTGCTAAAATATTGCCAGTAGAAGGTTGCATTATAATAACAGTTCCATAATCTGCAATATTATCAATAACAGCCTGTGAAAGATATTTTTCAGCAATAGATTGAATATTAACATCTATAGTTAAGTAAACATTACTACCATTTTGTGCATCAATATATGACTGCTCTTGATTTGGTATTTCAGAATTAATAGAATCAGTAACTGTAACAACTTTACCAACAGTACCAGAAAGTATTGAATCAAGAAAATTTTCCAAACCAAATAATCCATTACCATCAGTTCCAGTAAAACCAAGCATATGACAAGCCAAATTATTATAAGGATAGTACCTTTTTATTGATGAATCTATAGATATTCCAGAATATATTTCATTAGACTCCATCCAATTACGTAATAGTTCTATTTTATCGCTCTCAACTTTAGAAGCAATTGTAACAGAAGAAGTAGCAGAAGAAAGCTTTTCTAAAGTTTCTGCATAATCTAAACCAAAAATATTACTAAAAGACTGTGCAGCAAACTCTAAACTAACATCAGTATCATCAGAATATTTTAAACGAGAAGGGTTTACAGAAACGGTATCTACCTCAGCACTCATAGCAAGAACTTTACCATTAGTATCATAGATAATACCCCTTTCAGGAGTAATTGTTCTAGTAGAAGTTTGCTGAGAGCTAGCTTGTCTGCTTAACCAATCGCCCTTAATAAATTGTAAGTAAGCTAATCTAAGTACGAGCAAAAGTAAGATAAAAAAAGATAACAAACCCATAATCTTTAGTTTTTTTATATTAGAATTATTAATTTTAATAATTTTTTTAGATTTCTTCATATGTCCTCCATGCATAATTTTGAATAGCTACATTTTATCTTATAAATTAATAAAAATCAATACTTTTCTCTTGTTTTTTTAGAGAAAAAGTTATATAATAATGAGAATTAAAATCCAAGAGAAAGGAATGATTTTATGCAAGTAGAAAAAGAAGAAATTTTGCATATTGCAAAACTAGCTTGTCTTAATATAAAAGAAGATGAGATAGAAGAATATCGAAAAAACCTTCAAGATATTTTAAACTTTGCAGATGTGGTAAATAGTGTAAACACAGAAAACATAAGCGAAACAATAGGTAGCACAAGCAATATAAATGTATTTAGAGAAGATGAAGTAAAAGAATTTAAAGAAAAAGAGCTATTATTACAAAATGCTCCAGCAGAACAAAATGATATGTTTAATATTCCAAAAGTAATTTAAGAAAGAGAGGAAATAGTATGGAACTTTATGAATTAACTGTCCATGAGCTAGTAGATAAGTTGAAAAAAAATGAAATAACATCAGAAGATATCGTAAAAAGTTATTCTAAACGAATAGCAGAAAAAGAAAAAGATGTACAAGCATTTGTAACAGTAACAACAGATACAGCTATGGAAAAATCAAAAAATACAGATAGAGAAAAATCAAAATTAGCAGGAATACCAATAGGTATAAAAGATAACTTATGTACAAAAGGAGTAAAAACAACATGTAGTTCAAAAATGTTAGAAAATTTTATAGCTCCATATAATGCAACAGTAGTAGAAAAATTAGAAAATGAAGGCATAATAAGCCTTGGAAAACTTAATATGGATGAATTTGCTATGGGAGCTTCAACAGAATATTCTGCATTTAAAGCAACAAAAAATCCATGGGATTTACAAACTGTTCCAGGAGGTTCAAGTGGAGGAAGTGCAGCAGCAGTTGCAAGTAATATGGTACCATGGGCATTAGGTTCAGATACAGGTGGATCAATTCGTCAACCATCAGCATTTTGTGGAGTAGTAGGATTAAAACCAACATATGGACTAGTATCAAGATATGGCTTAGTAGCATTTGCATCATCATTAGACCAAATAGGACCAATAGCAAAAGATGTAGAAGATTGTGCCATATTACTAAATGTTATAGCAGGTTATGATGAAAAAGATTCTACATCTGTAAATATGCCTAAAAAAGACTATACAAATAGTTTAGTAAAAAATGTAAAGGGATTAAAAATAGGAGTACCAAAAGAGTTTTTAGGTGAAGGTATAAATGAAGAAGTAAAAAAGAGTATTGAAAACGCAATAGAAGAATATAAAAAATTAGGAGCAGAAGTTGAAGAATGTTCACTAGATATTGCAAACCAGGCCTTAGCAACATATTACATAATTGCTTGTGCAGAAGCAAGTTCAAACTTAGGAAGATTCGATGGAATAAGATATGGATATAGAACCAAAAATTTTGAAACATTAAAAGATATTTATAAAAATTCAAGAAGCGAAGGATTTGGGGCAGAAGTAAAAAGGAGAATAATACTTGGAACATATGTGCTTTCATCAGGGTATTATGATGCATATTATAAAAAGGCACAAAAGTTAAGAACAATTATAAAACAAGAATTTGAAACATTATTTAAGAAGTATGATGTATTAATAACACCAACATCACCAACAGTTGCATACAAAATTGGTACAAAATCAAATAATCCATTAGAAATGTATTTAGCAGATTTATGTACAGTTTCTGTAAATATTGCAGGTTTGCCAGGGATTTCAATACCTTGCGGAGTAGATAACCAAGGTATGCCAATAGGATTGCAATTAATAGGAAAACCATTTGCTGAGGAGACACTTATTAAAGCAGCATACACATATGAACAAGAAACAAAATTTAGAGAAAATTATAAACCACAATTTAAAAATTAAATGTAGAGGAGAGCAACTATTGGTTGTTCCAACTTCAAAAAAATCTCTAAAAGTGTAAAGGTAAGATTTAGGACTTACCAAAATGAAAGGAATGATATGATGTCAAGAGAAGATTATGAAATAGTAATAGGATTAGAAGTACATAGTGAATTATCAACAAAAACCAAAATATTCTGTTCATGCTCAACAGAATTTGGAGGAGAGCCAAATTCACACTGCTGCCCAATATGTATGGCAATGCCAGGAACATTGCCAGTACTAAATAAAAAAGTAGTAGAATATGCAATAAAAGCAGGACTTGCAACAAACTGTACAATAGCAAGATTTAGCAAAAATGATAGAAAAAATTATTTCTATCCAGATTTACCAAAAGCATACCAAATATCACAATACGATATGCCACTTTGTACAAAAGGTTATGTAGAAATAGAAACAGAAAATGGTCCTAAAAAAATAGGGCTTACAAGAATTCATATAGAAGAAGATGCAGGAAAATTAAATCATGATGAATATGGAAGAGGAAGTTTAGTAGACTTAAATAGAGCAGGAGTACCATTAATAGAAATAGTATCAGAACCAGATTTAAGAAGTGCAGAAGAAGTAGACAGTTACTTAAAGAAATTAAAATCAATATTAGAATATATAGAAGTATCAGACTGTAAAATGCAAGAAGGCTCATTTAGAGCAGATGTAAACGTTTCTGTAAGAAAAAAAGGAGAAGAAAAGTTCGGAACCAGAACAGAAATGAAAAACATGAACTCATTTAGGTCAATAACAAGAGCAATAGAATACGAAACAAGTCGCCAAATAGAAATATTAGAACAAGGTGGTAAAATAGAACAAGAAACACTAAGATGGGATGAAATATCAGGAAAAACATTTTCAATGAGAGATAAAGAAGATGCTCAGGATTATAGATATTTCCCAGAACCAGATTTAGCAATCATCAATGTATCAGATGAGATGATAGATAGTATAAAGAAAACTTTACCTGAAATGCCAGAAGTAAGATATAAAAAATATATTGAAGAATACAAACTACCAGAATATGATAGCAAAATATTAACATCATCAAAATATTTATCAGACCTATTTGAAAAAGCTACAAAATTATGCAATAATCCAAAATCAGTAAGTAATTGGATTATGACAGAAGTAACTAGAATATTAAATGAAGAAGAAAAAGAACCAAGCCAAATACCATTTACAGCTGAACAATTAGGTAAGTTAATACTTTTAATAGATAAAGGAACTGTAAGTTCAAAAATAGCAAAAAAAGTTTTAGAAGAACTATTTAAAAATCCACAAGACCCAGAAAATATAATAAAAGAAAAAGGTTTAACACAAATATCAGATGAAGGAGCAATAAAGGAAGTAGTACAAAAAATACTAGAAGCAAACCCTCAATCAATAGCAGACTTTAAAGCAGGAAAAAATAAAGCATTAGCTTTCCTAGTAGGACAAGCAATGAAAGAAACAAAGGGAAAAGCAAATCCACAAATGCTAAATAAAATGTTCTTAGATGAATTAAATAAATAAAACCTAAGCAACTCAAAAAATGAGTTGCTTATTTTCATATAATATTTTTCCTAATTTTATCACTAACTAATGCTCCAACAAAGAAAGAAACAAAAAACATAAAACTACATTTAACGCCTAGGTAACCAATATCAAAAAAAACATGAGAAAAAGGATGTAAGGTATATAAAAATAAAATATATGTAAAAAATATACATAAAATAAAAGAAAATCTAAAACCTAATCTCATAATATTAACAATAGAAACATCAATTTTTTTAAAATCACTTAAAAACTTCATCATAAGTAAAAACCTCCTAAAAACATGTTAACATAAAACAAAACGAAAATCAAAGGAAATTTTAGCCAAATATAAAATCTAACAATTTAAGCAAAGAAAATAATAGATGAATATTTCATAAAAAAGTACGCAAAATGTTATAGGAGGGTATATTATGTTTCAGCCAAAAGAAATTTTATATGAAGAAGCTATTAAAAATTATGAACTAGGAAAAGAATTATTAGAAAAATACAAAGACGTTCCAAAACAAATTATAGAAAATCATAACAATATACCAGAAATGAGAAATAAGCAAAACTCAGAATTTACGAACATAAAGAAAAACTTAATAATCGGAATAAGAAAAACACACAAATTTGTACCAAACCATAAAACATCAGATTTTCTAGTACCATACACATCATCAGGTTGTACAGCCATGTGCATGTACTGCTACTTAGTATGTAATTATAATAAATGTGCATATTTAAGATTATTTGTAAATAGAGAAGAAATGCTAGACAAAATAATAAAAACATCAAACAAAAGCCAAAAAGAGCTAACATTTGAAATAGGAAGTAATAGTGATTTAATATTAGAAAACACAATAACAAAAAACTTAGAATGGACAATACCAAAATTTGCAGAAAATAACAAAGGATATTTAACATTTCCAACAAAATTTGATATGGTAGAACCAATATTAAATCTAAACCATAATGGAAGAGTAATAATAAGAATGAGTGTAAACCCTAAAAAAATAATACAAAGAGTAGAATTTGGAACATCAAACTTAGAAAATAGAGTAAAAGCAATAAACAAACTAAAAAAAGCAGGATACAAAATAGGAATACTAATAGCACCAATAATATTTGTAGACAATTGGAAAGAAGAATATGAAAGCTTACTAATATATCTAGAAGAGAACTTAAGTGAAGAAGTAAAAAAAGAAGCATTTTTCGAATTAATATTCATGACATACAGCTATGTTCATAAAATGATAAACAACGAAGCATTCCCAAATGCAATACAACTATTCGACGAAGAAAAAATGACAGGCAGAGGAAAAGGAAAATACATGTACAAAGAAAAATTAAGAAAAGAAGGAGAAGAATTCTTTAGAAAGAAAATGCAAAAATATTTTCCACACAATAAAATTGAATATATAGTTTAGGGTTTACAAATTTAACTTAACATTATTATACAAGGTAAAATTACATCAGTGCAAACATATAATGAAGAAGCAAAAATAAAAATAATAGAAAAATACAAAACAAGTAGGTTAGGCTCAACAACATTTTCAAAAGGAAAGAAAATATATTACAGAAATATTACACTAATATTACATTTTTGTAAAAAAAACAAAAAGCATTGAAAAGAAAAAGTAAATACTGTAAAATAAAAATATACATGTGAGTGTAAAAATAAAATTTGGTAAAAAGGAGAAAAAGATGAAACAAAAAAACGTTGAAAGCCTTGAGGTTATACACACACATTATATTTATAAAACAAGTGAAAAAGAAGTAGAAAATAAAGTAAGCCAAAATTTAAAAAATGAAGGCTTTATTGGTGATGTAAAAAAATTATATATAAGATATAAAAAATAAGAGGAGGTAAAAAAGTGAGTTTAAAAAATAAAAATAAGAAACAAAAAGGAATAACCTTAATAGCGTTAATAATAACAATAGTAATATTATTAATCCTAGCAACAATAACAATAGATGTAGCAATAGATGGAAAACTATTTGACACAGCAAAAGATGCAGTAGATAAAACAAATGATAGGGTATCCCAAGAACAAGAAATAATAGACGAAATAATGAATGAATGGGATAAAATAGAAGAAGGAACAAGTAGTAATACAAATCCAGGAGGAGAAAATAATATCACAGGAGAAGATAATAATACAATTGGAGGGGAAAACAACAATACAGGAGGCGGAATAGAAATAACCGATAATACTCCACCAATAGTAAATGTAACCATTGGAGAAACAACAACAAACAGCATAACAGTAAATGTAACAGCCCAAGATAATGAAACAGGAATGATAGCCCAGCCGCAATACACATATTACATAAAAGAATCTTCATCAAGTGCATACCAACAAAAAACAACAAGTGCAACTTCAAGCTACACATACACAGGATTAACGCAAGGGACAACATATGATATAAAAGTAGAAGTAAATGGAGACGAAGCAGGAAACATAGGAACAGGAACAATCCAAGAAACAACAGGAAGAGTAACATCAGCCCTAGAAGAAGGAGCAATAACATTTTCAAATAAAACATGGAGTGGAGGACAAGCAAGCGTAACAATAAATACAAATACAAGCTATAAAATAGAATATCAACTAAACAGAGCAAGTGGAAGTTGGATAGAAATACAAAATGGAGAAACAATAAGCAATTTAACCCATGGAACAACAATATATGCAAGATTAACAGATGGAAATAACGCAGGACAATACACAAGTATGGATATACAAGATTTAACACCACCAACAGGAACAATAACAATAAACGAAATAACAGCAGAAAGCATAAAAGTAACAGTAACAGCCCAAGATAATGAATCAGGCTTAGCAACAAGTGGAACGTATGCATACTACCTAAATGCAGAAAACACAGCAAAAGCAGCAAGCACAAGTAATACATATACATATCAAAACTTAGCACAAAACACACAATATACAATAAAAGTTGTAATAAAAGATGCAGCTGGAAATGAAAAAGAAGTAACTCAAACAGCAACAACAGAGAAAAAAGGAGATACAGCAGCAGTAGTAGCCCAAAACCCAACAGCATATTATGGAAAAGAAGTAGAAAATTATGGAGTAATATATGATGATACAGCAGAAGCAACAAACAAATGGAGAATATTCTATGCAGATGAGAACAATATATATTTGATAGCAGATGATTATATCCACGCAGATTACGCACCAGATTCAGGAAGTTACGAGATATATGTAAATAGTACAAGCTATAGATTGTCAATGAACAACGTATATGAAAACTACACAGGAGCAGCATCTATAGAAAGTACATTTGCAAACAAATGGCTATCAGCGTACTATCCAAGTAATAAAACTAATACAAACACCAATATCAAAGCAGTGGCATATATGCTAGATACAAAAATATGGAACCCAATATATAAAAACGAATATGCAGAATACGCAATAGGAGGGCCAACCCTAGAGATGTACTGTGCATCATATAAAGATACCCACCCAAGTAAATATATAGAATGCACAGCAAATTCAACAGGATACCAGGTAAGATGGAACGGAGGCTCATATGCAAATTCTATTTCAGGCGTACCTAAAGACGAATACAATTCAATCTACATAAAATCCGACACATCCAAGGCGCGTACTATGTGGCTGGCTTCTCCTTCGGCTTACGACGCTAACGACTTGATGGGTGCGCACTGCAACCGGCAATGTGGGCTACCCCAGCTATAACGGCGACTATCCGGGGTTTTGCCCCCTAGTTTGTCTAAAATCTAAAATCCAACTAGAAAGTACAGGAAGTGGAAATTATAGAATAGTAGAATAGAGGGTGAAAATTTGAATATAAGTTCTGCTGACAGGCCTCGTGTCTGTCGGCAGCGAGGGGGTATTAAGATGAGTGTAATAAATATGGCAAAGAATATAAAGGAAGTACATCCAAATGCTTTAGTGTGCTATAAGGTAGGAGCTTTTGTTAATTGTTATGGGAAAGATTATTTAATTTAGTCTGAGTGTAACAATTTGAGCATAATTTTTTCCTGCTCTACCTTCCAAATTTTAGAAAAATGTGATATAATTAACAAATGATTAAAAATTTTAAGTAGGAGAGCTTGATGAATGATATAGTTAAGATTTTACCAAATTTTAAGAAGTTTAATGATTATATTGAAAATGTTAAAAATAATACAAATCCGATAATGCTTTCAGGATTAACTGATAGTGGAAAGGTACATTTTGCCTATTCCACTTACTTTTATGCAGAAAAACCAATTTGCATAATTACATATAACGAATTACAAGCAAAAAAAATATTAAAAAACCTAGAATATTTTTCAGATAATATTAACTATTTCCCAAAAAAAGAGATAATGGCATATGATTACCTAGCAGAGAGCAAAGATATAACATATAATAGAATAGCATGTTTAAATAATATATATGATAAAAAAGCTAAAATAATTGTAACAACAATTGAAGCAGTAAGCCAAAAAATAGTGGAGAAAGATGTTTTATACAAAAATATATTAAATTTAAAATTAGGAGATAATATAAATTTAGAAGAATTAAAACAAAAATTAGTGGATTTAGGCTATGAAAGAACTGAAGTTGTACAAAATAAGTCTGAATTTAGTGTAAGAGGTGGAATAGTAGATATTGCAATTTCAGAAAAAGAAGGTATAAGAATAGAATTATGGGGAGACGAGATAGATTCAATAAGGATATTTGATGTTAATACACAAAGAACTAAAGAAAAAAAAGAAAATGTGGAAATATATCCAGCACATGAATATGTATTAGAAAAACCACTAGAAAAAATAGCAGAAGAAATAGAAGACAAGAAAGATAAAGAAGAAATATTAGAAGGAATTTATACAAGTAAAATAGATAAATATTGGAATATTTTTTATACAAATTCAAACAATACTTTTATAGACTATATCAAAGATGATTATATAATATTATTAGATGAAACAAGTAAAATAAAAGCAAGGTCAGAAAATGTTGTAAAAGACACTGCAAATTTAATAAAATCATTAATAGAAAAAGAAAGATATGTACCACAAATTTTAGAAAAAATAGGAGATTATATAGAATTTTTAGATAAAATAAAAAATATACAAACTATATATTTGGAAAATAAAGATATAGGATTTGTAGATAAACAAAGTATGCATGCAAAAAGAAACGGATATAGCTTTAGCTATAGGGAGGTAAACTTTTTTCGTAGTTCAATGGATTTATTGTTTAAGGAAGTACAAGAAGGACTTGGAGCAGGAACAACAATAGCCATTCTTTGTGGTGCAAGTAGTAATATTAAAAGAACAAAGGATTTATTATCAGAAAAAATAAATAATCCAAAACAACTTGAAAAATTAATAATAACAGAAGGTTCACTTACAGAAGGGTTTGAATGTTATGACTTTAACCTTCTAGTAATATCTATTCAAGAGTTATATAATGTTCCTAAAAAAAGAAAGAAAATACCACAGCAGTTTAAACAAGGTGAAACAATAATCTTTTCAGATTTAAAGGTGGGAGATTATATTGTACACAGAACAAATGGAATAGGACAGTTTGTTGGTATAAATACAATTACAACAGATGGAATTATAAAAGATTATATAAAAATAAGGTACAAAGATGATGGAATATTATATGTTCCAACAAATAATTTAGACAATGTAAAAAAATATATAGGCTCTGGAGATAGTGCGCCAACCTTAAATAAATTAGGAAGCAAAGATTGGGCAAAAGCAAAGGCAAAAGTAAGAAAAAATCTACAGGAAATAGCAAAAGATTTAATAGAACTATATGCAAAAAGAGAAAAAGCAAAAGGATTTATGTTTTCAAAAGATACAGAATGGCAAAAAGAATTTGAAGAAAAATTTCCATATACAGAAACAAATGACCAACTACGAAGTATAGAAGAAATGAAAAAGGATATGGAAAGCGAAAAACCTATGGATAGATTACTTTGTGGAGATGTTGGATATGGAAAAACGGAAATAGCAATAAGGGGAGCATTCAAGGCATGTATGGATCAAAAGCAAGTGGCATATTTAGCACCAACAACAATACTTGCTAGCCAACAATACGATACATTTAAAGAAAGAATGAAAGACTATCCAATAAAAATTGAACTACTAAATAGATTTGTATCTGCGGCAAAACAAAAGCAAATTATAGAGGGATTAAAACTAGGAGAAGTAGATATAGTAATTGGAACACATAAATTATTAAACGACCAAATTGAATATAAAAACTTAGGATTATTAATAATAGATGAAGAGCATAGGTTTGGAGTAAAGCATAAAGAAAAAATTAAAAAATTAAAAAATAACATAGATGTATTAACAATGACGGCAACACCAATACCAAGAACGCTTCATATGTCAATAGTAGGAATAAGGGATATGTCTTGCTTGTATGAACCACCACAAAACAGAAGACCAGTTCAAACATATGTATTAGAATATGATGAAGAAGTTGTAAGAGAAGCAATCATGAAAGAACTAGAAAGAGAAGGACAGGTATTTTATTTATACAACAATGTAGAAAAAATTGGAAGAAAAGCAGATGAAATATCTAAATTAGTACCAAATGCAAAAATTGCGTATGCACATGGAAGAATGACGGGAACTGAAGTAGAAGACATAATGGAAAAATTTATAGAAAAACAAATAGATGTGCTAGTATGTACAACAATACTAGAATCAGGAATAGATATACCAAATGCAAATACTATAATAGTAGAAAACGCAGATAGACTTGGGCTAGCACAATTATATCAAATAAGAGGAAGAGTAGGAAGAGCAGATAGGCAAGCATATGCTTATATAACATACAAGAGAGATAAAATAATAAATGAAGTAGCAGAAAAAAGACTAAAAGCAATAAAAGAATTTACAGAATTTGGTTCAGGATTTAAAATAGCAATGAGAGATTTAGAGATAAGAGGAGCAGGAAGTTTACTTGGAGAAATACAACATGGACATATAGATGAAGTAGGATATGATACATATTGCAAAATTTTAGATGAAGTAGTAAAAGAACAAAAAGGCATAAAAGTTGAAGAAGAGGAAGAAATTACAATAGACTTAGGAATATCAAGCTTTATACCAGACTCATATATAGAAAACACAAACCAAAAAATGGAAAGTTATAGAAACATTGCTTTATGTAAAACAGAAGAAGAATTAAAGAATATAAAAGAAGATTTAGAAGATAGATATGGAAAAATGCCACAAGAAGTTATAAATCTGCTAAGTATTGCAAAAATAAAAGAACTTTGTAGAAATGCTGGAATAATAAAAGTAATACAAAAACAAAATAATATAGTTTTATATTTTGAACCTGAAAAATGTACTTTAGATATGGCTAATTTAGTTCAAAAGTATAAAAATACAATCAAATTTTCTACAGGTGTTACACCATATATAACATATAAAGTGCAAGAACAAAAGAATTTAATTCAAGAAATAGAAGCTCTTATAACATAAAAATGTAAAGAGCGTATAAATCCAAAATTAAAAGACCTTTAAGAAAGAGGATTGATAAAATGATAATAACTAGTAAAGATAATGAAACAATAAAACACATACGAAAACTAAAAGAAAAGAAATATCGAGATGAATTTGGAGAATATATTATAGAAGGTGTAAAATTAATAAATGAAGCAATAGAAGAAAAATTAGATGTAAAAACAATAGTAATATGCGATAACTGCAATAAAACCGAAGCCATAAATCAAAATTTAATGTATGCAGTAGCAAAATATAGTTGTGTATATGTAGATGAAAAAGTATTTAATACAATTACAGAAGTTCAAAATCCACAAGGCATATTAGCAGTAGTAGGAAAGAAAAATAAACAAGAAGAAATAAACTATAATGAAGATGTTATAGTTATACTAGATGATATTCAAGATCCAGGAAATTTAGGAACAATACTAAGAACAATAGATAGTGCAAATTTAAGCCAAGTAATAATATCCAAAAAAAGTGGAGATGTGTATAATCCTAAAGTAATACGCTCTACAATGGGAGCTATATTTAGAATAAATGTAATAGAAAGTTACAGTTTATTAGATACAATAAAAAATCTTAAGAAACATAAATTTACAATTATATCTACATCATTAGATACAGATAAAACTATATATGATATACAATACAAAAAAGTAGCAATAGTAATAGGAAATGAAGCAAATGGTGTATCAAAAGAAATACAAGAAATATCAGATAGTAAAATTAAAATACCAATGCTTGGAAAAACAGAAAGCTTAAATGCATCAGTTGCAACTGGAATAGTACTATATGAATACGTAAGGCAAAAAATAAAATAACACCTTATAATCCTTGCTTTTCCAAAAATAAATATTAAAATTAGAAGTCATGAATATTATAAAATGGTGATGAAAATGGAAAAAATATATAATGAGTTAATAAAATACTTAAGCAAAGATAGAGTTTTGAAAAATGAGCCAATGTGTAAGCATACATCTTTTAAAATTGGTGGACCTGCAGATATATTTGTAAAAGTAAATACAATTGAAGAGCTAAAAAATACTCTAAATATAGCAAAAACTAATAAAATTCCAGTAACATGCATAGGAAATGGAACAAACTTATTAGTAAAAGATAAAGGAATAAGAGGAATTACAATAAAGCTAGATTTCAAAGATATTAATGTAAACGGAGAAGAAATAGAAGTAGGTTCAGGTATGCAACTTCCAATTTTAGCAAAAACAGCTTATTCAAACAGCCTTACAGGCTTAGAATTTGCAAGTGGAATACCAGGCACTGTTGGTGGAGCAGTAAAAATGAATGCAGGAGCTTATGGTGGGGAATTTAAAGATATAGTTGTAGAAACTACATATTTAAATAGTGAACAAAATTTAAAAAAAATACAAAATAAAGAACATAAATTTAGTTATAGATATAGCATTTTTGATGAAACAAATGATATAATAATATCTACAAAATTAAAATTAAAAAAAGGAAACAAAGAATTTATAAAAAGCAAAATGGAAGAATTTTCTTTAAAAAGAAAAGAAAAACAACCAATAAATTTCCCAAATGCAGGAAGTGTTTTTAAAAGAAAAAATGAATATATTCCAGCAGAAATTATAGACAAATGTGGATTAAAAGGATATAATATAGGGGATGCATATGTTTCGAAGCTACATGCAGGATTTATTATAAACAAAGGAAATGCAACTGCGCAGGATGTTTTAAATTTAATAGAACACATAAAAAATGTAGTAAGGCAAAATTATTACATAAATTTAGAATTAGAAATAAAAGTAATAGGCGAATAATACAAAAAGAAAGGATTGTCAATTAAAATGAAAAGTTTTTTTGGGTGGATGAAAAATAGTACAAAAATTAAGAGGTGGATACTTTTAATTATAATAGGAATGGTACTAGCATGCTATGGGTTTGCACAAATTCTAGTTTTAGAAAGATTAGAAGTAAATGATATTATAAAAATTGTTCTAACATTTGTTGCAGGAGCTACATCATTCATAATAGGTATGGTATTTATGCAAAAAAGAACATTAGAACTAGCAGTTTTCCAAGGCTCAAAAGATGTAAAAAAGTTAGGAAATACAGATACTAAAAATAAAGACCCTAAAGTTGTAGTAATAGGAGGAGGAGTAGGACTAAATAGAATTCTTACAGGTCTAAAAAATTACACAAACAATTTAACTGCAATAGTTACAGTATCAACATATGGAAACAATAAAATCAGACCAACAGATACGATAAAGCAAAGTATTATAGCATTAGCACAAAATAGTACAGAAATGGAAAAGCTTATGAACTTACCAATAGACAATGTAACATTTGGCGACATTTATCTAAATGCAATGGGAAGAGTAAATAAAGATTTTGCAGAAGGTATAGAAAAAAGTACAAGCATATTATCCATGATAGGAAAAGTACTACCTGCTACACTAGATGAAATGAAAATATGTGTTGAACTAGAAGATGGAACAGTTATAGAGGAAAAAGAAAAAATTGCAGAAGTAACAACAAGTAAAGTAACAAAAATAAATAGAGTATATATAAAACCAACAAATTGCAGAACTACCCCAGGAATAGTAGAAGCAATAAAACAAGCAGATGCTATAGTTATTGCACCAGGTTCACTATATACAGAAGTAATACCAAACCTATTAATAAAAAATGTAGCTAGAACAATAAGAGAAAGCAAAGCATACAAAATATACATATCAAACATCATGACAGAAAATGGACATACAGATGATTATACACTTTCAGACCATATAAAAGCTATTACAGAACATGCAGGAGGGCAAATAATAGATTATTGCATTTGTGATAATGGAGATATAATACCTGAAATTGTAAGAAAATATAATAAAGCAGGCTCAAATTTTGTATATGTAGATAAACAAAATATAAAAGGTGTAAAAGTCATATCTGCTGATGTATCAGAAACAGAAGGAGAATATATTAGGCACAATCCATATGAAACAGCAAAGCAAATAATAGAAATAATAGTTAATGACTTAAAATTTAAAGATAAAAAAGAAGATGAAAATTATGTACTATTAAATGCAAAATTAAAAGAAAATAAGAAAAAGATGAAAGGAATAAAAAAACCTAAAACCAAAAAACAAAAAAGAATAAAAACAAAAAGTAAATTTAGCAATAAATATCATGATAGAATAGAATCAATAAGAGAAAGTGAACAGACAACTAGTATGAACAAAAAGATATATGAAAAAGCAAAAAAAATGACAGATGCAGAGGAGAAAAAAGAAAAGGAAAAATTCCTAAAAGAAATGAAAAAGTAAAATGGGGGAATAACGAATGAAACTAGGAAAAGAACAATTAGAACTAAGAGATGGAATAACAAAAGAATGGATAATAACAAATGGAATAGGAGGGTATGCTTCATCAAGTATTTTAGGAATAAATACAAGAAAATACCATGGATTATTAGTAGCACCACTTACACCTCCAGCAAGAAGGCATGTAATACTAGCAAAAGTAGATGAAAGTATAGAAATTGAAGGGAAAAAATACAATTTATATTCTAACATATGTAAAAACTATATATCAGATGGATACAAATACTTAGAAAGCTTCGAAAAAGAATACATGCCAGTATTTACTTATAAAGTAGGCGAGGTAAAAATAACAAAAATAATATGTATGGAACATGGAAAAAATACAGTTTGCATATTATATAAAATACAAAATGAAGGTAAAAAAGCAACATTTACAGTAACTCCAATAGTAAATTTTAGAGATTTTCATTCAATGAACACAAACCATTACTTTAAAATAAATCAAACAATAAAAAGCAAAAAAGTTAAACTTGAAATAGATGAATATACAAACAACCCAGTATATTTTTATATGTCAAAAGGAAAATACATAGAACATTTTAATGATACATTTAAAAACATGTATTATATAGAAGAAGAAAAAAGAGGATTCTTCCCAGAAGAAAACCATGCAGTTCCAGGAAGATATGAAATAGAAATAGAAGAAAATGAAAAAACAGAAATTACATTTATATGTTCTTTAGAAGAAAATATTGAAGAAATAAATGCAAGAACTGTTATAAATAAAGAAATTATAAGAATAAATGAATTGATGTATAAAGCAGAATTTATAGAAGCAAAATCAGATATAACTAAACTTTCAAAAGAAAAACTAAAAGAAATAGAAATGAAAAGATATTTCATGATAGCAATGGATAACTTCATAGTATATAGGCCAAGCTTTGGATACCACACTATAATTGCAGGATATCCATGGTTTTTAGACTGGGGAAGAGATGCTTTAATTTCATTTGAAGGACTATTGTTAATGACAAAAAGATATAAATATGCAAGAGATGTACTATTAACACTTACAAGAGATATAAAATTTGGATTAGTACCAAATGGATATTCAGGATATGACAATAGACCTTTATATAATAGTGTAGATAGTTCACTTTTATTATTTGAACAAGTAAGAAAATATATAGATTACACATCAGATTATGAATTTATAAAAACACATTTATATGTAAAATTAAAATCAATTATAGAAAACTACGAAAAAGGGATAGATATAGATAATAACAACATATTTTTAGATGAAGATGGTTTAATTTCGTCTGGAACGGAAGAAACTCAAAACACATGGATGGATGCAAAATATGGAAATCACTCATTTACTCCAAGAAATGGAAAAGCAGTTGAAGTGAATAGCCTATGGTATAATGCATTAAAAATAATGGAACTCTTAAGTAAAAAAATGGGAGATAGAAAAGAAGCAAAAGAATATGCAAGAAAGGCAGAACAATGCAAAAAATCATTTGAAGAAAAATTCTATAACAGCAAGAAAAAATGTTTATATGATGTACTAGGAGATGCCAAAGTAAGACCAAACCAATTATTTAGTATATCTTTAACATATCCAGTAATAGATCCAAATTCAGAAAAGGCAAAAAACATGATAGAAACAGTAGAAAAAAAATTATTAAATCAATATGGACTAAAAACACTAGCAAAAGGAGAAAAAGGATATGTAGATACATATGAAGGAGATGGATTTAGAAGAGATTCAAGTTACCACCAAGGAATAACATGGGTGTGGCTACTAGGATTATATTATGATGGATTAAGAAACATGTTAAAAAAAGAAAAGGACAAAAAGGAAAAAGAAAAACTAAAACAAAAAATTTCAGACTTTAAACAAAAAACTAAAAAAACATTTACAAAAGAGTTACAAGAAAGAGGATGCATAGGTTCAATCGCAGAAATATATGATTCAAGAGCTCCATACCTGCCAAAAGGAGCAATAGCTCAAAGTTGGAGTGTAGCAGAAGTATTTAGGATAATATATGGAAAGGATTAAACAATGAGAATACTAGGAATAGACCCAGGATACGCAATAACAGGATATAGTATAATAGATTACATAGGGAACAAATTCAAATTAATAGACTCAGGAGCAGTAACAACAAATGCAGGCTTGTCATTCCCATTAAGGCTCACAAAAATATATGATGATGTAGGAATGTTAATAGATACATATAAACCAGATGCAATATCAGTAGAAGAATTATTTTTTAACAACAACCAAAAAACAGCAATAAACGTAGCACAAGCAAGAGGAATAATACTAACAGTAGGTTGTAAAAAAAATATACCAACATTTGAATACACACCTTTGCAAATAAAACAAGCAGTAGCAGGATATGGAAGAGCAGATAAAGGACAAGTACAAAAGATGGTAAAAACAATATTAAATGTAGAAAAACTACCAAAATTAGATGATACAACAGATAGCATGGCAGCAGCAATATGTCATGCACACTCAGCAAAATTTGCACAGCAATTATAAAGGAGAAAAAGTGACAGTAGAAGAATTAGAAAAAAATTTAAAAACAGGAACTCTAAATAGCTTATACCTGTTATATGGTGAAGAAGAATATTTGCTTGAAACTTGTGTAAAAAGAATAAAAAAGAACTTTGGAGAACTAATAAATGGTATTAACTATATACAAATAGATGACAAAAATGTAGATAAATTAATATCAGATATAGAAACTCCAGCATTTGGATATTCTAGAAAATTAATAATAGTAAAAAATTCAGGATTATTCAAAAAAGAAGCACGAGGTAGAAAAAAAGAAGAAACTGCTAATAAAAAAAACAAAAACGCGAAAACGCTACAAGAAAAAATATCAGCATATATAACAGAAAATATAGAAGTAATAAAAGAAATGGTTGTTATTGTATTCATAGAACAAGAAATAGGTACAAACGACTTACAAAAAACGATACAAAAACTAGGAATAGTTTGTAATTTCGAAAAATTAAAACCTTTGCAAATTTCAAAAAGAATAAAAAGCATATGTAGTGCTTATAAAGTAAAAATAGATGATAAAACAATAGGATACTTTATAGAAACATGTGGAACAAGCATGATGACACTAATAAATGAAATACGAAAACTAATAGAATACGTAGGAGAAAATGGCACAATAAGAATAGAAGATATAGAAAAACTATCAATAAAAGAGCTAGACAGTGTAATATTTGACCTAACAGATAGTTTAGGACAAAAAAACATAAAAGAAGCACTAAAAACATTAAAAGAATTATTATATAACAAAGAACCAATACAAAAAATACTGATAACACTATATAATCACTTGAGAAAAATATATATAACTATATTAGCACAGCAATATAATGAAAATATAGCAGAAGCATTAAACTTAAAGCCAAATCAAATGTTTTTAATAACTAAATACAAAAAACAAGCAACATACTTCAAAAAACAAGAGCTAAGAGAAATTCTGCAAAAACTAATTGATTTAGACTACAAATCAAAACAAGGACTAATAGATGTAAATATAGGACTAGAAGCAATATTATGCATAATGCAATAAACTAATTGCTAAATATGGAGAAATATGTTATAATATGTAAAGATTGCAAATGAAAAAAGAGGGTGCGAAAGAATGTTATTAATGGGGATAATATACATATTAATAATAGTAATATTCATATTGATTATGTTTGCATATGTTCAAATAAAAATAGCAGGAATGAATGTAAAAGACTTTTACAGCTTCATAGAAGCCAATCAAACATTAGATAAACTATATAGGTTCTCAAAAAAATATGAAAAACTAAGTAGCCAGGACCAACTTATATTCTTAGCAGAAGCAGAAAAAGTATTTAATGCATTTGATAAAGTACCAGACCTATTATGGGAAGAAGAATATCAAAAATATATGGATGTATTAGATAAATATAAAGATATAAAAATGGTAAGATGGGAACAAAATTAGTAAACAAAAAATGTTTACTAATTTTTTTTTATATGTTAAAATGTATCTGTAATAGCAGAACCAATGTAATCAAATAAGGAGGAAAAATAACACATGGCTTGGACGAAAGAGCAAGAAAGAGCAATATACCAAAAAGGGGACAATATTTTAGTAGCAGCAGCTGCAGGTAGCGGTAAAACAGCAGTATTAGTTGAAAGAATAATAAATAAGATTATAAATGACCACATAGATGTAGATAAGTTATTAGTTGTAACATTCACAAATGCTGCTGCAACAGAAATGCGAGAAAGAGTATTAGACAACATATACAAAAAACTAGAAGATGATCCAGATAATTTAAAACTGCAAAAACAAATAGTATTACTAAATAAATCACATATATCAACAATACATGCATTCTGTTTAGAAGTAATAAAAAATCACTTTTACAAAACAAATATATCTCCAAACTTTAGGCTTGCTAATACTCCTGAAATAGAACTTCTAAGAATGGAAGTTTTAGAAGATGTATTTGAAAATTTATATGAACAAAAAAGCCAATCCTTTATTAAATTAATAGACACATATTGCGGATATAGAAATGATGATAACTTAAAAGAAATAGTTTTAAAAATATATAAATATATTCAAAGCATGCCATATCCAGAAGAATGGCTAAAAAAACAAACACAAAAATTCAAAACAGATATAGAGCAAGATTTTTCTCAAACAATATGGGGGAAAATTTTAATGGACTATGCAAAAGATATAATAACAGAAAGCATAGAAAGCCTAAAAAACATTAACAAAAAACTTAAGCTAGAACAAGAACTTATAAAATGGTATTCAATTATAAATGATGATATAGAACAATTGCAAACTATACTAAAATTAGAAAAATGGGACAATATCTATGAAAATATTAAAGACCTAAAGTTCAAAACTTGGGCACAGGATAGAAAAATACTTTCAGAACTAAAAGATAATGCAAAAGCTATAAGAGATAAAGTAAAAGATAAAATAGACGAACTAAAGAATAAAATATTTATATATAATTCCAAAGAAGCAAATTCAGATATATCTGCAATGTATGAAAACATATATGAAATACAAAATATAGTACTAAAATTTTCAGAAGAATATAAAAAAGCCAAATTGCAAAAAAACATAATAGACTTTAATGACATAGAGCACTTAGCATTAAGCTTATTGGTTCAAAAAAACGAGCAAGGTAGTTACGAGCCAACAGAAATTGCAAAAGAATATCAAGAACTTTTTGAAGAAATTGCAATAGATGAATACCAAGATAGCAGCCAAATACAAGAAGAAATCCTAAAACAAGTTTCAAAAGGAAACAACATATTTATGGTAGGAGATGTAAAACAAAGTATATATAAATTCAGACAAGCAAAACCGGAGTTATTCCTAGAAAAATATAACACATATAAAGATAATAAAATACAGCTATTTGCAAATTTTAGGAGTAGAAAAAATGTGCTAGACATAACAAACGTTATTTTTGAAAATATAATGAGCAAAGAATTTGGAAGTATAAAATACGATGAAAACGAATTCTTAAACGTAGGACAAAAATATTTAGAAACAGATAAGAAAATTTTCGATAAGGCAGAGTTACATATAATAGATGCAAATCAAGAATTAGAATTAGAGGAGCAAGAAGAAATACTAGAAAATGTAGAAATAGAAGCTAAATTTGTAGCAAAAAGAATACAAAAATTATTAAAAGAAGACTACTATGTATTTGATAAAAAACAAGGTTACAGAAAACTTCAATATAAAGATATAGTTATAATACTTAGAAAAACCGCAAATGTAGCACCAGTATATGAAAAAGAACTATCAGAAATAGGTTATCCAGTATTTAGTGATATAGGAACAAACTACTTTGAAAGTATAGAAATACAAACAATGATGAGTCTACTAAAAATAATAAGTAATCCAGATAACGACATAGCATTAGTAACCGTTTTAAGAAGTCCAATAGGAGGCTTTACAGATAATGAGCTAATAGAAATAAGAATGCAAAACAAAAATGAAAGTTTCTATACGGCATTATTAGAAAGCAAAGCAAAAGAGACTCTAAAAGGAAAAATAGAAAACATCTTACAACTAATAGAAGACCTAAATGAAAAACAAGAATATTTAAAGCTAGATGAACTAATATGGTATGTTTATGAAAAAACAGGATACTATAAATATGTAAATTTAACAGAAAATGGAGAAATAAAAGCAGCAAACTTAAAAATGTTATTTGAAAAAGCAAGAGACTATGAACAAGGAAGTTTCAAAGGCTTATATAATTTTATAAATTTTATAGATAAAGTAACAAAACAAAATACAGATATGGGAGCACCAAAACTAATAGGCGAAAATGAAAATGTAATAAGGATAATGAGCATACACAAAAGCAAAGGGCTAGAATTTCCAGTTGTATTTTTATGTGGTACAGGCAATCAATTTAATATGTTAGACTTAAATGATAATATATTAATACATTCAGAGCTAGGGTTTGGACCAAAAATGATAAATTATGAAAGAAAAATACAATATAACACATTAGCAAAAGAAGCAATAAAACTTAAGTTAAAAAAAGAACTAAAAGAAGAAGAAATGAGATTGCTATATGTAGCACTAACACGAGCAAGAGAAAAACTAATAATAACAGGTATAGATAAAAACTTACAAAAATCAATACAGGAAAAAGAAGAGTTTTTACAAACAGTAGGAAATAAAGTTAAAAAAGCACTAGCAGAAAAAGCAAAAACATATTTAGATTGGATAGAAACAGTAAACATAGCAGATAGTAGAATGAAAAAATTAATAGATGTGTATGAACATCAAAAAAATGAAAACTTTGAAATAGAAAAAATGGAAGAAAACACAGAATATGCAGAAATAGAAGAACGACCAATAAATCCTAAAATAGATAAAATATTAAATTGGGAATATTCAAAAAATGAATTAACAAAAATAGAAGGAAAAAGTTCTGTAAGCAAATTAACTAAAGAAACGGAAAACCAAGAAACTGAAGCCACTCTAAAAAAACCGAAATTCCTAGAAGGAGAGTTACCATTAAGCAAATCAGAAATAGGAACAACAGTACACTTAATAATGCAAAAACTAGATTTCAAGCAAAAATATACAAAGCAAAAAATAGAGCAAATGCTAGAGGAGTTAGAACAAAAACAAATAATTACAACAAAACAAAAACAATCAGTACCAAAGAAAAAAATACTAGCCTTTACACAAAGCGAATTATTTAAGGATATATCAAAATCAGTAAAAGTATGCAAAGAACAACCATTCTACATAAATATACCAGTAAAAGAACTATACGAAAGTACATCAGATGAAAAAATACTAGTACAAGGAATAATAGACTTATACTATATAACAGAAAACAATGAAATAGTTCTAGTAGACTACAAAACAGACTATGTGCCAGAAAAACAAGAACAAAACTTAATAGAAAAATATCAAGGACAATTATCATTATATAAACGTGCATTAGAGCAATCACTACAAAGAAAAATAAGCAAAATATATATTTATTCAACATATTTAGAAAAAGCAATAAAATTATGAAAATAACAATCAATAAAGGTGAAAAAAATGATAGCAGAGGTTATTATAAATAGATTAGCAAAAGACTTAAACAGGGTGTTTGATTATGTAATTCCAGAAGAAATGAAAGAAAAAGTAAGAATTGGAGCAAGAGTTTTTGTACCTTTTGGAGCTAAAAATTCCAAAACAGAAGCATTTGTTATAGGCTTAAAAGAAAAATCAGAATTTGCAAATAAGAATATATTTGAAATAGAAGACTTCCCACTTAATGAAGAAAATATAGAACTTGCAAAAATAATGTCAAAAAGGTACTTTTGCAACATTTCAGAATGTATAAAATTAATGTTACCACCAGGTGAAAAAACAACAAATTTAGAAAAAAGGATAAAAGATAAAACAGCAAACTTTGTATATCTAAAAAAAGATATAGATGAAATAGAATTTGACATAGAAATAGAAAAAATAAAAAATACGAAACATATAAAAGTTTTAAGATTTTTAGAAGAAAATGATGGGATATATAAAGCAGATTTAGAAATGCTTATGGAAGTTTCAAGCACAATTTTAAAAACTCTAGAAAAGAATGGATATATAGAAATAATAGAACAGAAAATTGAAAGAAATCCATTTGAAGGTAGAAAAATAAAAAGGGACAAACCATTACCATTAACAGAAGAACAAAAACAAGCATTTGATAAAATAAATAATAGTAAATTTAACGAATTTTTACTTTATGGTGTTACAGGTTCAGGAAAAACAGAAATATACTTGCAACTAATACAAAGTGTTATAGAAAAAGGGAAAAGAGCTATTGTATTAGTTCCAGAAATTTCACTTACACCACAAATGGTAGATAGATTTTCCTCAAGATTTGGAGATTGCATTTGCGTATTACATAGCAAACTATCAACAGGAGAGAGAAATGACCAATGGAAAAACATTAAAGAAGGAAAATGTAAAATTGTAATAGGTGCAAGGTCTGCCATATTTGCACCAGTAGAAAACTTAGGAATAATCATTATAGATGAAGAGCATGATACATCATATAAATCTGATATGGCACCTAGATTCAATGCTAAAGACATAGCAAAATATATTGCTAAAAAAAATGATATTCCATTAGTACTAGGAAGTGCAACACCAGATATTACAACATATTACAATTCGAAAAATATAATTAGACTAACTAAAAGAGCCAATAGTTCTAATCTGCCAGATGTAGAAATTGTAGACTTAAGACAAGAACTAGCAAAGGGAAATCGTTCAATTTTAAGCGAAAGGCTAAAAGAAGAAATTGAAAAGAATCTAGAAAACAAAAGGCAAACAATACTATTTTTAAATAGAAGAGGCTTTTCAACATTTGTAATGTGCAGAGATTGTGGATATACTATGAAATGTAAAAGATGTAATATAAGTTTAACATATCATATGAAAGAAAATAAGCTAAAATGTCACTATTGTGGGTATGAGATGAATAATGTAAAAATATGTCCAAAATGTAAAAGCAAAAATATAAAACACTTTGGAAGTGGAACTCAGAAATTAGAAGAACTCATCCATAATATTTATCCACAAGCAACAACAATTAGAATGGATATAGATACTGTTAGCAAAAAAAACTCGCATGAAAGGATATTAAATAAGTTTAAAGAAGAAAATATAGATATATTAATTGGGACTCAAATGGTAGTAAAAGGACACCATTTCCCAAATGTAACATTAGTTGGAGTTATAGCAGCAGATGCAAGCATGAATGTAGAAGACTTTAGAGCAAATGAAAGAACATTTGATATACTAGTTCAGGTAGCTCGGAAGAGCAGGAAGGGAAAATTTACCAGGCAAAGTAATAATACAAACATATTCACCAGAAAATTTTTGTATAAATGCAAGTAAAGAGCAAAACTACGAAAGTTTCTATAAAACAGAAATAGAATTGAGAAAACAATTGAAATATCCACCATTTTGCGATATAATAATGTTTGGAATAAATTCTTCAGATAAAGAAGAAATAAAACAAGCTTCGGTAAAATTGTATGAAATTCTAAAAAAGTATGGACAAAATAATTTACAGATTATGCCACCATTGCCAGCACCAATAGATAAAATAAAATACAGATATAGATGGAGAATAATCGCAAAATGCAAGCTAAATAGTAAAATTATTGAAATTATCAATAAAAGTTTAGAAGAGTATTATAAACACAAATATAAAAAAACTAGGGTTATTGTTGATATTAATCCAAATAATATGAGTTAATATGAGAGGAGAAAAATGTATGGCAATTAGAAGTATTAGAACAGAAGGAGACGAAATATTAAAAAAGAAATCCAAAAAAGTAGAAGTAATTGATGAAAAAGTAATAGAACTTATAAAAGACATGATAGAAACACTTCATAAATATGATGGAGTAGGATTAGCAGCAGTTCAAGTAGGAATACTTAAACAGATAGTTGTAATACAGGAAGAAAAAGATAAACCAATATATATATTAATAAACCCAGAAATAATTTCACAAAGTGGGAAACAAATAGTAGAAGAAGGATGTTTAAGTTTTCCAAATAAATTTGCAAAAATAGAAAGACCTGAAAAAATAAAAATAAGAGCATTAAATGAAAAAGGTGAAAAAATAGAAATAACAGCAAAAGGCCTGCTAGCACAAGCAATAAGTCATGAAATAGATCACTTAAACGGAGAAGTATTTATAGATAAAATAATACCAGGAACATTAGAAATAGTAAAACAATAATAAAAAAAGGAGATAAAAAATGTTAAATATAATTTTTATGGGCACACCAGATTTTGCAAAAGAATCGTTAGAGGCAATATATAATACCGAAAGCAATATAATAGCTGTTATAACAAACCCAGATAGACCAAAAGGGAGAGGAATGAAAATGATTGCCTCACCTGTAAAAGAATTTGCTATAGAAAAAAATATTCCTGTACTTCAACCAGAGAAAATAAGCAATATAAAGGAAATTTTAGAAAATTTGAATCCAGACCTATTTTGTGTGGTAGCATATGGAAAAATATTACCAAAAGAAATTTTAAAAATACCAAAAATAGGTTCAATAAATGTACATGCATCTCTACTTCCAAAATACAGAGGAGCTGCACCTATACAATGGGCAGTTATAAATGGCGAAAAAACAACAGGTGTTACAACAATGTATATGGATGAAGGAATGGATACAGGAGATATAATATTAAAAAAAGAAGTAGAAATTGGCAAAGATGAGACAACAGGAGAACTATGGGATAGACTATCTAAAATAGGAGGAAATCTACTTGTAGAAACTGTAGAAAAAATAGAAAAAGGAATAGCTCCGAGAAAGCCCCAAGGAACAAATTTTACAATGGCACCAATGTTAAACAAAGAGATGGCTAAAATAGATTGGGAAAATAAAACAGCAGAAGAAATAAAAAATCTAGTAAGAGGTTTAAACCCAACAATGGGGGCATATTCAAAATTAAATGGTAAAAAAATAAAAATATGGAAAACAGATAACTTAGAAATATCAGAGTTTATGGAACAATATCCAGAATTTAAAAACCATATAAGCATATTTAATAACATAACAGGAGGAACTATAATACACCTAAATCAAAAAGAAGGTTTATATGTTAAAGCTAAAAACAGTGTATTACTAATAAAGGAAGTTCAGGCTGAAAACTCTAAAAAAATGCCAGTACAAGATTTCTTAAGAGGAAACAAAGTAGAGCTTGGAGAAGCCTTTGAATAATTTTGCAAAGAAAGGGAAAATAAAAATGTATGAGCTTTGTGAAAAAATAGTAAAAAAATTAAAAGAACAAAATAAAACAATAGCATTCATGGAATCATGCACAGGAGGATTTTTAGCAAATGAAATAACAAATATATCAGGTGCATCAGATATACTAAAGGTCAGTATTATAACATACTCAAATGAATATAAGATAAAATTTGGTATAAACGAAAACACAATAAAAACTTATACTGTATACAGCATAGAAACAGCAAAAGAAATGGCAAAAAAAATATCAGACTTTGCAAACAGTAATATTGGAGTAGGAATAACAGGAGAATTAGGAAATACAATAAATAAAGAACCAAAAGTATATTACACCATATATTTGAAAAAAGAAAATAAATATATAACAGAAATATTAACTCCAATAAGTGGAGAAAGAAAAAAAATGAAAGAAGAAATAGCAAAAAAAATCTTTTCAAATATATTAGAAAAAATCTAAATATTTATAGAAGGGAAGATAAAATAGAATATGAATTTTGTAAACACAAAATTAGAAAACTTTAATAATAGCATAAAAAACAAAAAGGTAGCAATAATAGGGTTAGGAGTTAGTAATGAACCACTAATAGATTACCTATACAACTTAAAAGCTAGTATAACAGTATTTGATAAAAGAGAAGAAGATAAAATAGATAAAAATATTTTAAAAAAAATTGAAAAATATAATATATCAAAACAATTTGGTGAAAATTACTTGTCAAATTTAAAAGATTTTGATATAATCTTTAAATCACCATCATGTAGACCAGACATACCAGAAATAGAGCAAGAAGTAAAAAAAGGAGCAAAACTAACATCAGAAATAGAATTAGTTCTAGAATTAGCACCATGCAAAATTATAGCAGTAACAGGCAGTGATGGGAAAACAACAACTACATCATTAATATATGAAATATTAAAAAACAAATATAAATGTTATTTAGGGGGAAACATAGGAATTCCACTATTTACAAAAATATCAGAAATGAAACCAGAAGATATTATAGTGTTAGAATTAAGTAGTTTTCAATTAATGACAATAAAAACAAGCCCAAATATTGCAGTAATAACAAATGTAACACCAAACCATTTAGATATACACAAAACATATAATGAATACATAGAAGCAAAAGCAAATATATTCAAAAATCAAAAAGAAGAAGATACACTAGTACTAAATTATGATAATGAAATAACCAGAAACTTTTCAAAAATAGCACCAGGTAAGGTTATATATTTTAGTAGTAAAGAAAAAATAGAAAATGGAATCATATATGACGATGGAATAATAAAATCATGCGAAGATGGATTAAGACGTCACATTTTAAAGCTAAAAGACACAAACTTAAGAGGAACACACAATGCAGAAAACATATGTGCAGCAATTGCTGCTACAAAAGGACTTGTAGAAATTGAAGACCAAGTAAAAGCAATAAAAAACTTTAAAGGAGTTCCGCACAGATTAGAATTTGTAAGAGAACTAAATGGAAACAAATGGTATAACGATTCAATTGCAACTAGCCCAACAAGAACAATAGCAGGACTAAACTCTTTTGATGAAGAAATAGTATTAATAGCAGGAGGATATGATAAACATTTAGATTACGAACCAATAGCAGAGCCAATATTAAACAAAGTAAAAACACTAATACTAACAGGGCAAACAGCAGAAAAAATATTTGGTGCTGTAAAACAAAAAAAAGAAGAACAAAATAAATCGATAGACATATACAAAGTAAACAATTTAGAAGAAGCAGTACAAAAAGCAAAAGAACAAGCAAAACCAAATCAAATAATATTATTTTCGCCAGCAAGTGCAAGTTTTGATAGTTTTAAAAACTTCGAAGAAAGAGGAGAAAAATTCAAAGAACTAGTAAGAAAGTTATAAGGAGGTATTAAAATATGGTAATAGACTCAAAAGGAAAAATGTTTGAAGAAAGAAGAAAAAAAGAAAGAAGAAAAGGAGAAGAAAGAAGAAGAACAGATGAAACTCTAGAAATAGAAGAAATAAAAAAAGAAAGAAGACAAAATAAAGAAGATAAAGCACAATCAGATAGAAGACAACCAAATAATGACAGAAGAGATCCAAAAAACGCATATAAACCATAATACGGGGCATATATTGCCCATAAAATGCAGGTGTGGCGGAATTGGCAGACGCACAGGACTCAAAATCCTGCGAAGTAACATTCATGTGGGTTCGACCCCCACCACCTGCACCAAAAGATTTTTGTGTAGAATCTATTACAAATAGATTAAAAAACAGTGGGTTAACAACCATAAAAGTGATAAATGTAGACAATTCATATGAACCTGGCTACTATATTGAGCTATATACAGGAAAGACAAACTATAAATAAAATTTATAAAGCAAGTGGTTATTTGAAAACTGCTTGCTTTTATGTTATTATATTATGAAATTAAGATTATATAAATCAGATTTTGATTTATTGATAGAAAAAGTAGAAAAAAGAAAGAGTGAAAATAATGAATAAAAATAAAACAAATATCAATTGGGTAAGGGGAATTTATGAAAACACCTTATAAAATATAGATATATCAGTATTTGTTTTAAGATTATTATTACATATTTAATATATAATAGAAAAGGAGGTAAAGGATGGAAAAAGATTTAGTAATTAGAAGTTCTGTTGAAGAATTTATTACATTTAAAGTACAAGAAAAAGATAAAGGCATACAAGTTCGCTATGAGAACGAAAATCTATGGATGACTCAAAAATCAATGGCTGAACTATTTGATTGTAGTACTGATAATATTTCTTTACATTTAAAAAATATTTTTAAAGAAAACGAATTAGATAGCAATTCAGTTACCGAGGAATTCTCGGCAACTGCTTCTGATGGAAAAAAATATAAAATGAAGTTCTATAATCTAGACGCAATAATCTCGGTTGGCTATAGAGTAAATTCTATTCGAGCAACACAATTTAGAAGATGGGCAACACAAGTCTTAAAAACTTTTACAATTCAGGGATATGTATTAGATAAAGAAAGAATGAAAAATGGTTCATTCATAGACAAAGACTATTTTGAAAAACTATTAGAAGAAATAAGAGAAATAAGATTATCAGAAAGAAGATTTTATCAAAAAGTAACTGATATTTATGCTACAAGTGTTGATTATGATCCAAAATCTCCTATATCAATAGATTTCTTTAAGAAAGTGCAAAACAAAATGCATTATGCAGTATCTCATCAAACAGCTGCTGAAATAATTTATAATAGAGCTGATTCAGAAAAAGAGAATATGGGACTTACTAATTGGAGAAATTCTCCAAATGGCAAAATAATAAAATCAGATGTAATTATTGCTAAGAACTATTTAAATCAAGAAGAAATAAAAGATTTAGAAGGAATTGTAAGTGCATTTTTGGAGTTGGCAGAGAATAGAGCAAGAAGACATATACCAATGACTATGGAGGATTGGGCGACCAGAATTGATAAGTTTTTATTAGCTGATGATAGAGATATATTAAAAGATGCAGGTAAAATATCACACGAAATAGCCTGTGATAAAGCTTTAACAGAATTTGAAAAGTATAGAATAAAACAAGATAAATTATATAAATCAGACTTTGATTTATTGATGGAAGAAGCAGAAAAAGGGAAGAGTGATAATAATGAATGAAAATAAAACAAACATTAACTGGTACCCAGGTCACATGTTAAAAACAAAAAAGCAGATAATAGAAGACTTAAAATTAATAGACATAATAATAGAAATACTAGATGCACGAGCACCAATTGCTAGTCAAAATCCAGAAATAAAAGATATTACAGCAAGCAAGAAAAAAATAATTGTACTAAATAAAAGTGATTTAGCAAATGAAGTAGAAACAAAAAAATGGATAGAACACTTTAAAATGAAAGAAATTAAAGCAATTGCAGTAGATGCAAATTCTGGGAAAGGCGTAAAAGAAACATTAAAGCAAGTTCAAGATATAATGAAAGAAGAAATAGAAAAAGCCTCAAACAAAGGAAGAGTAAACAAAAACATTAGAATAATGGTTTGTGGTATTCCTAATGTAGGAAAATCATCATTTATAAATAGAATGATAAATAGAAAATCAGCAGAAGTAGGAAACAGGCCAGGCGTTACAAAACAAAAACAATGGGTTAGAATATCAAATAATATTGAGCTATTAGATACACCAGGAGTTTTATGGCCTAAATTTGAAAATGAAGATATAGCATTAAAATTAGCATATATAGGAACAATAAAAGATGAATTAATAGATAAAACAAATATTGCATATAATTTGTTAAAATATTTAGAAAAAAATAATAAAAAGGAACTTTTTGAAAGATATAAATTGACAGATGAAGAAATTAATAGTATAATACCAAAGGAAAATGAAACACTTTTAATAATGAATTTAATTGCAAATAAAAGAGGAGCAATAATTTCAGGTGGAGAAATAGATTATGAAAAAGTATCTGCAATAATATTAAATGACTTTAGAACAGGGAAAATAGGGAAAATAACATTGGAGAAAGTAAATAATGGATAATATAGGAAAAGTAAACACGATGTCTCCTTTAACTTGGGCATATATAGGAGATGCAATATATGAATTATATGTAAGAAAATATCTTATAGAAACAACAAATTTAAAACCAAACAAACTACATAAAGAAGCAATAAAATTTGTAAAAGCAGGTGCACAAGCAGAGTTGCTAAACAAATTACAAGATATTTTAACAGAAGAAGAAAAAGAAATAGTGCGTCGAGGTAGAAATGTGCAAAACCATCATTTACCAAAAAACACAGCACCAACAGATTATATGTACTCAACAGCTTTTGAAGGATTGATAGGATATTTATATCTATCTAAACAAGAAGAAAGACTAAATGAAATACTAGAAAAAATAATAGAAATAAAAAATAATACATAAAGTATTTTATGATGTTAGTTCTATTATAGTCTAACATCTGCATTAACATGGCCCGTTGGTCAAGCGGTTAAGACGCCACCCTCTCAAGGTGGAATCATGGGTTCGATTCCCGTACGGGTCACCAAATTATTTAATAATGAATAATTAGAAAGAGGCAAAGATGTTCTTACATTTTTGCTGTTTGTTTTATAAGAATGTAGGAGTAGAATATGCATAGTGTAGAGTTATTGTCTCCAGTTGGAGATTGGGATTCATTGGTTGCAGCAGTTCAAAATGGAGCAAATGCAGTATATTTTGGAGCAAATGAGTTTAATGCAAGAATGAATAGTAAGAATTTTAATAGGGAAGAGTTAAAAAGAGCAATAGAATATGCTAAGTTAAGAAACGTTAAAACTAATTTAACACTTAATATTTTGATAAAAAATGATGAGTTCTCAGAGGCTCTTAATTTAGTTGAATATGCATATGAATGTGGGATTGATGCTATAATCGTGCAAGATTTAGGACTAGCAAGAGAAATTATAAAAATGTTTCCTGATTTGGATGTACATAGTAGTACTCAAATGACAATATATAATATAGATGGTGTAAACCAAATAGAAAAAATAGGATTTAAAAGATGTGTACTTGCTAGAGAGCTTTCAGTAGAAGAGATTAAAAATATATGTAAAAATACTAATATAGAAATAGAAGTTTTTATACATGGAGCTCTTTGTATATGCTATTCTGGACAATGTTTAATGAGTAGTATTATTGGAGGAAGAAGCGGAAATAGAGGAAAGTGTGCAGGCACGTGTAGATTACCATATACATTACTAAAAAATGAACAGGAAATTGATAAGGGATATTTATTAAGTTCAAAGGATGTTTGTACATTAGACATATTGCCAGAACTAATAGAATCAGGTGTAAAATCATTTAAAATAGAAGGTAGAATGAAATCACCAGAATATGTTGGATTAGTTACATCAATATATAGAAAATATATAGATTTAGCAAATACTAATAAACCATATATTGTAAAGCAAGAAGATAAAGAAAAGCTTATGCAGATTTTCAATAGAGGAGGTTTTAGTACAGGATATTTAAAAGGAAAACTTGGCAAAGAAATGATATATAAAAACAAACCAAATCATATTGGAATATATGTAGGAAAAGTATTAAAATATAATCCTAATAAAGGATACGTAAAATTTAAGTGTGATAAAGAAATATCCATTCGGAGACAGTATAGCAATTAAAGATTCAACATGTAAAATATCAGAACTAATGATAGAAAATAACAACATAAAAACTTCAAAAACAGGTCAAGTTATAACAATTGGTAGGATAAAAGGGAATCTTAAGCCAGGAGATAAAATATATAAAACAGTATCAATACTTTTAAACAAAGAAATAGAGCAAACATGGAATAAAGAAAATATCAAAAGACCAATAGATTGTAAAATGGTGATAGAAGAAAATAAACCTATATCAATATATGTAAAAGATAATATTACAGGAGTAGTAGTAGAAAAAATAGGTGCAATACCAAAAAAGGCTGACAATGCAGGAATAACAGCAGAAAGAATAAAAGAACAATTATCAAAGCTTGGAAACACAGTATTTAAAATAGAAGACTTAAGAATTAAGCTAGAAGATAAACTAATTATACCAATAAGCAATATAAATGAAATAAGAAGAGAAGCAATAATTCAATTAGAAAAAAACATATTGAAAACGTTCATACGTAAGAATAAAAATACTATTGCGAAAATTGCAAATGAAGAAATAAAATTCACACAAAATCCAGAAGTAAGCATATGTTTAAACAATATGAGCGAAACATTAGAATATGAAAAAATACAAAAAGCAGATAATATATATATACCATTAAGATTTTTTATAAATCCAACACTAAAAAAGCAGATTCAAACTCTAACAAGCAAGTTCAATGTATATCTTCTTATGCCTGCAATAAGTAAAAGTAATTATGAAAAGATAAATATGCAAGAAGTATTAAAAAACGATATAAAAGGTGTTGTAATATCTAATCTATCACAAATAGAACAATTTAAAAACTATACTAAAATTGCAAACTACACATTAAATATCAGTAATAACTATACAATAAAAGCCCTAAAAGACTATGGAATTACAAAATATATAGTATCCCCAGAATTTGAAAAAGATGCAATAAAAAGTTTAAACTATAATTTGCCAAAAGAAGTTATTGTATATGGAAAAACTCTTCTTATGACAACCGAATACTGCGTAATAGGAACATATAAAAACTGCAAAGGAACTTGTAAGGAAGGAAAATACAAGCTAAAAGATAGAATGGGATTTGAATTTCCAATAATTACAGATAGAATAAATTGTAACAACATGATATATAATTCAAAAACAACATCTATTGAATGGAAAGACTTAAAAGTAAATTCTATAAGAATAGATATACTAGATGAAAACATTGAAGAAATAAACAAAATAATAAAAACACATAAAAACTCAAATAGACTAGAGGGAAAAGATTATACGAGTGGAAATCTAAATAGAGAAATATAGAACAATAAAAAACAAACGTAAATGCTTGCATTTGTAAGACTAAATATTTCTAAGTATAAATTGTAAAACACATCTAGGAGTAATTTTAAAAAAAATAATTGTTCAAATTATTAATTTATGATATAATATGTAACATAATGTAAAAAATAGAAAGGATAATGATTATGGCAGAATTTTCACCTATGATGCAACAATATTTAAACATAAAAGAGCAGCACAAAGATGCAATACTATTTTTCAGACTGGGTGATTTTTACGAAATGTTCTTCGAGGATGCAAAAATAGCCTCAAGGGAACTAGAAATAACACTAACTGGTAAAGAATGTGGACAAGAAGAAAGGGCACCTATGTGCGGGGTACCATTCCATGCAGTTGATAGTTATGTTTCAAAACTAATTGAAAAGGGATATAAAGTAGCTATATGTGAACAGCTAGAAGACCCAAAAGTAACGAAGGGAATGGTAAAACGAGATGTTATAAGAATAGTAACACCAGGAACAGTAATTGAAAGTAATATGCTAGATGAAAAGAAAAATAACTACATAATGTCTATTTTCAAGAAAGGCATTTATTTTGGAATAGCTATATGCGATGTATCAACTGGAGATTTCTACTCAACAAAAATAGTAGAAAATAACAATTTTGCAACACTATTAGATGAGATAGCAAAATTTGCTCCAGCAGAAATAATCGTAAATAGCTTTTTATATAGCTCTTCAGAAGAAATAAGAGAGATAAGAAAAAGATTCAATGTTTATATAAACAATCTTGCCGATGAAAACTTCCAAGAAGATAAAGAAAAATTATTACAAAATTACAATCTAGAATATGAAAATGAAAAAATAGAAAATTTAGATGGCTACGAATTAGAAACAGTAGCAATAAATGTATTACTTTCATATTTAGCACAAACCCAAAAAATGAAACTAGAACACATAAACCATATAAAATTTTACAATTTGCAAAAATATATGGCTTTAGATATAGCCGCAAGAAGAAACCTAGAACTATTAGAAAGACAACATGACAAAAGTAAAAAAGGCACACTACTTTGGGTTTTAGACAAAACATCAACATCCATGGGAGGCAGAATGCTTAGAAAGTGGATAGGAGAACCATTATTAGACGTAACAGAAATAAACAAAAGGCTAGGAGCAGTACAAGAACTAAAAGATGATAGTATACTAAGAGGAGAACTACAACAAAGCCTAAAAAAAGTATATGATATAGAAAGACTAGTAGGAAAGATAGTATATGGAAATAGCAACGGAAGAGAAATGAACGCACTAAAAAATTCACTAATGCAAATACCTAATATAAAAGAACTGCTACATACAAGCAAATCTGAACTAATAAAACAACTAGCAAACAAGCTAGACACATGTGAAGACTTAGCAAAATTAATAGAAAAAGCAATAGTAGAAGAACCACCAATAACAATAAAAGAAGGCGGAATAATAAAAGAAGGATACAGTAATCAAGTAGACGAATACAAAAAAGCCTCAACAGAAGGAAAACAGTGGCTTTTAGAGCTAGAACAAAAAGAGAAAGAAACAACAGGAATTAAAAACTTAAAAATAGGTTTCAATAAAGTATTTGGATATTATATAGAAGTAACAAAATCAAACTTAGGACTAGTGCCAGATAGATATATAAGAAAGCAAACACTAACAAATGGAGAAAGATACATAACAGAAGAACTAAACGAACTAGAAAGCAAAATTCTAGGAGCAGAAGAAAAACTAATAAACTTAGAATATCAACTATTCATAGAAATAAGAAACATAGTAGAACAAAACATCAAACGAATACAAAACACAGCAAACATAGTAGCAACATTAGATGTACTAGCTGCACTTAGCACAGTAGCAGAAGACATGAACTACGTTCGACCAACAGTAGATAATAGTGGAGAAATAGACATAAAGGACGGACGACATCCAGTAATAGAAAAAATGATAGACTCAGGAACATTTGTAGCAAACGACACATACTTAAATAAAGATCAAGATAGGCTATCAATAATCACAGGACCAAACATGGCAGGAAAATCAACATACATGAGGCAAGTAGCATTAATCACACTAATGGCACAAATAGGAAGCTTTGTACCAGCAACAAGTGCAAAAATAGGAATAGTAGATAAAATATTCACAAGAGTAGGAGCCTCAGACGACCTAAGCATGGGACAGAGTACATTCATGGTAGAAATGATGGAAGTAGCAACAATACTAAAAGATGCCACAGCAAACAGCCTAATAATACTAGACGAAATAGGAAGAGGAACATCAACATACGACGGACTATCAATAGCATGGGCAGTAGTAGAACACATTACAGACAAAACAAAATGCGGAGCAAAAACCCTATTTGCAACACACTACCACGAACTTACAGAATTAGAAAATAAAATAGAAGGAGTAAAAAACTACTCAATAGCAGTAAAAGAAAAAGGAGAAGACATAATTTTCCTAAGAAAAATAGTAAAAGGTGGAACAGATGAAAGCTATGGAATCCACGTTGCAAAACTAGCAGGAGTACCACAAACAGTAGTAAAAAGGTCAAACGAAATACTAAGAAGTCTAGAAAGAAAAAGCATGCTAGGACAGAAAAAACAAGAAAACAAAAAACAAACAGAAGGACAACTAGACTTTTACAACTACAAACTAGCAGAAATAGCACACGAAATAGATAAAATAAACCTAAATGAATTAACACCAATAGATGCATTAAATACGCTAATGAAAATAAAAGAAAAAATGCAATAAAAGAAACCCACATTGGGTTTCTTTTATTGCATTTTCTGGCTGGGGTGGGAGGACTCGAACCGCCGAAATGCCAGAGTCAAAGTCTGGTGCCTTACCACTTGGCTACACCCCAATAAATTAATTTTACATTTGCCCTTTACTAGTAAATACAATTTGAAACTCGTGGGGTGGAAGATGGGACTCGAACCCACGGCCTCTGGTGCCACAAACCAGCGCTCTAACCAACTGAGCTACATCCACCAGTTTGTATGTATTACTACAAGGACATCTTCTATTTTAAATAATTTTTTTCAGTTTGTCAACACTTTTTAGAAAAAAAATAAAAATATTGGTTACTATTCAGAGTTAGTACCTTAAAGGCCGCTTAGGTTTCGTCGGAGTCTAATATTTATTTTTTATTGATTACACGTTTGAGATGTCTACGAAGCTTTTCGGGTGTCTTCGATAAAAAATAAAATTAACTTAAAATATCTCGAAATATTAGTAGTATTTATTTAAACTTTGTGATATACTTAAAAATATATTTACAAGTGAGGTAAAATATGTTAATAGATAAACTTATAGAATCAAGAATAAAAGTATATGCATTTGTTGGACCTTCTGGAACGGGTAAAAGTTATAGGGCTCAGATGGTAGCAAATGAAAATAATATAAGATATATTATAGATGATGGCCTTCTTATAAAAGATAATGAAGTTATTGCAGGAGAATCAGCAAAAAAAGCACCAACTAAAATAGAAACAGTAAAAGGAGCCCTATTTTTAAATGAACAAAAAGCAGAAGAAATAAAAAAGGCTTTTAGAAAATATAAACCAGAAAGTTTGCTAATACTTGGTACATCAGATAACATGATTACAAAAATAAGAGAAAATTTGGAACTTCCAGAACTTACTAAGACTATATATATAACTGATGTTGCAACAGAAGCAGAAATGGAAGAGGCTAAAAGAATGAGGCAAACAGAAGGAAAGCATGTTATACCAGTTCCAACATTTGAAATAAAAAAAGATTTTTCTGGATACATATTAGATCCTTTGCAAATATTCAAATCAAAAGGAAAAGATGAAAAACCATACATATCAGAAAAATCTATAATAAGACCAACATTTAGTTATTTAGGTAACTATACAATATCAGATGGAGTTTTAAAAGATATAATAGACCACTTAGCAAGTAAAGTTGAGGCAATATATAAAATTCATAGAACAAGAATAGAAAAAACCTCAGAAGGAGTTAGTATATATATAGAAGTAATATTAGTATATGGATTTAATATCATAACTTCACTGCAAAGTTTTAAAAAGAAATGTATAAGAGAAATTGAAAACTTAACAGCAATGAATGTAGAAAAAGTGCAAATACTTGCAAAAGGAATTCAAAAACCAGAACAGTTAAAAGAAGGAGAAAAATAATGGGATTTATAGTAGGGATAGATGGAACAGCAGGAAGTGGAAAAGGAACAGTAGCTAAAAATATAGCAAATAAACTAAAACTATTAAATATAGATACAGGAAGTACATATAGATGTGTAGCACTTGCCGCATTAAGAGCAAATGCAATAAAAAATGGGGTTATAGATGAAAAAAAAGTCATAGAATTGTTAAATAAAATATCAATAGAAATAGAAAACACCCCAAGTGGAGACAAAGTATACTTGAATGGAGAAGATGTAACTAAAAAAATAAGAGAAAAAGATGTATCACAAGTAGTATCACCAGTATCATCAATAGAAGAAGTAAGATATAAAATGGTAGATTTACAAAGAAAAATGGCAGAAGGAAAAGACATAATAATGGAAGGAAGAGATATTTGCACATATGTTTTTCCAAATGCAGATGTAAAAATATACTTAGATGCTTCAGTAGAAGAAAGAGCACGACGCAGATTATTAGAAATGCAAGAAAAGAAAATAGAGATAACCTATGAAGAAGTACTAGATAATATAATAAAAAGAGATAATAATGATAAAACCAAAAAAATAGGTGCTCTAAAATTAGCACCAGATAGTATTGTAATAGACACAACTAATCTAAGCATAGAAGAAGTTGAAAACAAAATTATTGGAATTATACAAAAAAAGAGGGAAAAAATATGAGAATAATTATAAAATTCTTATTCAAAATAGTTGCAATGATATTATATAGACCAAAAATAGTAGGAAAAGAAAACATACCAAAAGATACAGGAGCACTACTTTGCCCAAACCATGTACATAACTTAGATAGTGCAATAATAGTAGCAATGTTTAAAAGAAAAGTAAATGTACTTGCAAAAGAGGAACTATTTAAAAATGGATTTATACGTTGGATAGCAGATTTATTTGGAGTATATCCTATAAAAAGAGGAAAAGCAGATTTACAAGCAATAAAAATATCTCTAAAATTACTAAAAAATGATGAATTACTACTAATGTTTCCAGAAGGAACAAGACATGGCTTAGAAAAAGGCAAAAAACCAAAAAACGGAGCAGTTCTAATAGCAGCAAGTGCAGAAAAACCAATAATACCTATAGGCTTCCAGGGAAACTTCAAACCATTTACAAAAGTAATAGTAAATATAGGAAAACCAATAGACTATTCGAAATATAAAGAAGAAGTAAAAGAAAAAGAACAAGCAACTAAATTAACACAAGAACTAATGCAGGAGATAGTAAAATTAAGAGATGAAGACATAAAATCTTGTCAAAAGAGTTGAAAAAAACAAAAATTACAAGTATAATATTAAAGTGGTGAAAATTATAATGGAAATAGATAAAATAAAAGCAATCATTGAGGCAATATTATTTTCTTGTGGTAGAACAGTAGAAATGAGAGAACTAATAACAACACTAGAAATACCAGAAGAAGACATAATACAAATAATACAAAACATGCAAGAAGAATATAAAAGAGAAAACAGAGGAATAGAAATAATAAAAATGGAAAATGGATATACATTATGTACTAAAAAAGAATATTACGATTACATATATCCACTATTTGATAATAGAGCTAAGCCAAATATTTCAAATGCAGCAATGGAAACACTAGCAATAATCGCATACAATCCAAAAATAACAAGAGCAGAAATTGAAAGTATAAGGGGAGTAAATTCAGATGCTACAATATATAAACTATTAGAATACAATTTAATAGAAGAAGCAGGAAAATCAGACGCACCAGGAAAACCAACAGTATACCAAATAACAGAAGAATTCTTAAAAACATTTGGAATTTCAAACTTAGACGAATTACCAGAACTTCCAAAATATAAAATAGATGAAAATGAACAAATTGTAATAGATGACATAATAGAAGAAAAAATGGAGGCTCCATGCCCCGAAAGGGAAGAAAACGATTTAATAAATAATCAAAATAAGTAAAGGGGATAGAAAAATGAATAATAGTGACGAAAATTTTGTAAAAGAAATAACCAATATAGAAGAAAATTTTGCTAAATGGTACACAGATATAGTAATAAAAGCAGACTTAGCAGACTATACAGAAACAAAAGGCTGTATAGCAATAAAACCATATGGATATGCAATATGGGAAAACATACAAAAATACGCAGATGAAAAATTCAAAAAATCAGGAGTTAAAAATATATACTTGCCAGTATTAATTCCAGAAAATCTTTTAAACAAAGAAAAAGATCACGTAGAAGGATTCGCACCAGAAGTTGCTTGGGTTACAATAGGTGGACAAGAAGAACTAGAAGAAAAATTATGCATACGTCCAACATCAGAAACAATGTTTTCAGTTATGTACTCAAAATGGGTAAAATCTTGGAGAGACTTACCAATGGTATATAACCAATGGTGTAATGTTCTAAGATGGGAAAAAGAAACAAGACCATTCCTACGCTCAAGAGAGTTTTTATGGCAAGAAGGTCACACAGTACATGCAACATCAGAAGAAGCAGAGCAAAGAACTTTAACAATGCTAAACATTTATGCAGATTTATTAGAAAACTTACTAGCAATACCAGTAATAAAAGGTAAAAAAACAGAAAAAGAAAAATTTGCAGGAGCAGAAGATACATACACAGTAGAAACACTAATGCATGATGGAAGAGCACTGCAAGCAGGAACATCACACTATTTTGGACAAAACTTCACAAAACCATTCAATATAAAATTCCAAAACAAAGAAGGAAAAGAAGAATATGCATACCAAACCTCATGGGGAGTAAGCACAAGACTAATAGGAGCAACAATAATGGCACATGGAGATAATAGAGGCTTAAAATTACCACCAAAAGTAGCCCCAATACAAGCAGTAATAGTGCCAATAGCAATAAAAAAAGAAGGAGTAAAAGAAAAAGCACAAGAAATATATAATATCTTAAGCCAAAAATATAGAATGGAATGTGATACAAGAGAAAACTACACACCAGGTTACAAATTCAATGACTGGGAAATGAGAGGAGTTCCATCAAGAATAGAAATAGGACCAAGAGACATAGAAAAAGGAGAATGTGTAATAGTAAGAAGAGATACATCAGAAAAAATAACCGTAAAACTAGAAGAATTAGAAACAAAACTAGGAGAAACACTAGAAAAAATACAAAAAAATATGTACGATGAATGTATGAAAAACATGCAAAAAAGAACATCAACAGCCACAAACCTAGACGAATTTATAGAAAAAATAAATACAAACCAAGGCTTCATAAAAACAATGTGGTGCGGAGATGAAGAATGCGAAAACAAAATAAAAGAACTAACAGGAGCACACTCAAGATGCATGCCATTTGAAAAAGAACACATAGGAGACAAATGTGTATGCTGTGGCAAACCAGCAGATAAATATATAATCTGGGGAAGACAATACTAGAAATTTACCAAAAATCGTTATAAATTCATAGTTGGAAGAATATAGTCCGCCAAAAGCAGTAATGATAAATTTAACATCACTGCTTTTGGCTATTTTGTACTTTTGTTTAATTCGTATACTGAATTGTAACCAAAAATTTCAAAAAATATGGAAAAAACATTGACGTTTAAGCCATATAAGTGGTATAATATAAAACGTTAATGTTTATTTTTCAGGAGGTGAAAACAAAAGTGCCAACAATCAACCAATTAGTAAGAAAAGGAAGAAAATCAACAACTACAAAATCAACAGCTCCAGCTTTACAAAAAGGATTTAACTCTAAATTAAATAGACAAACAAATAGTAGATCACCACAAAAAAGAGGAGTATGTACAGTAGTTAAAACAGTAACACCTAAAAAACCAAACTCAGCATTAAGAAAAGTTGCAAGGGTTAGACTATCAAATGGATATGAAGTAACATCATACATTCCAGGAATAGGCCACAACTTACAAGAACACAGTGTAGTTCTAATAAGAGGTGGAAGGGTAAAAGATATACCAGGTGTTAGATACCATATTATCAGAGGAACACTAGACACAGCAGGAGTTAAAGACAGAATGAAAGCAAGATCTAAATATGGTGCAAAAAAACCAAAAAAATAAATAGAAGTTAGAGGTTAGAAAATAACTTTGAAATAACCAAAAACAACTATTAAAAAAGAGTGTTAATAAAGAGATGTAATAAAATTTATATAGATAAATTATTTAACAGAAGTCGAAAGTTAGACAGAATAAAAATAAAGTCTGAACCTTGAAATCCGACCTCCGACCTCTGTTTTCCGACCTCCGAATTAGCACTTTACGGAAAAGCAACAAAAGCTTTTCAGAGTAACTTTAATACTTTAATATAAAGTATTACAAAAAAATAAAGAGGAAAAAAGAAAGATGAGAAAAATAAAATAAAAATTCTAACATCTAACTTCTAACCTCTAGACAAAAGGAGTGAAGAAAAGTGCCAAGAAGAGGATATATAGCAAAAAGAGATGTTTTACCAGATCCAATATATAATAGTAAAATAGTAACAAAATTAATAAATAATATAATGTTGGATGGTAAAAAAACAGTTGCTCAAAAAATAGTTTATGATGCATTTGATATTGTAAAAGAAAAAGAAAATAAAGATGCATTAGAAGTTTTTGAGACAGCTTTAAATAATATCATGCCTGTACTTGAAGTTAAAGCAAGAAGAGTAGGTGGAGCTACATACCAAGTTCCATTAGAAATTAGACCAGAAAGAAGACAAACTTTAGGTTTAAGATGGCTTGTAACTTATGCTAGAAACAGACATGAAAAAACAATGGCTGAAAAATTAGCTGCTGAAATTATTGATGCTGTAAATATGACAGGTGGAGCAGTTAAGAAGAAAGAAGAAACACATAGAATGGCAGAAGCAAATAAGGCATTTGCTCATTATAAGTGGTAATCATTTGAAAATAATGAATAATTAATAATTGAATAATTTAGGAGGATAAAATAATGGCAGGTAGAGCGTTTCCATTAGAGAAAACAAGAAATATAGGAATAATGGCTCATATTGATGCAGGAAAAACTACTACTACTGAGAGAATTCTTTTCTATACAGGTAAAACCCATAAAATAGGAGAAGTACACGAAGGTGCAGCTACTATGGACTGGATGGAACAAGAACAAGAAAGAGGTATTACTATTACTTCTGCTGCTACAACATGTCAATGGTTAGGTCATAGAATAAATATAATTGATACTCCAGGCCACGTTGACTTTACTGTAGAGGTAGAAAGATCTCTAAGAGTTTTAGATGGATCTGTAACAGTATTTTGTGCAAAAGGTGGAGTTCAACCACAATCAGAAACAGTTTGGAGACAAGCTGATAAATACCAAGTACCAAGAATGGCTTATGTAAATAAGATGGATACAACTGGAGCAGATTTCTTTGGATGTGTGGATCAAATGAAAAACAGATTAAATGCAAATGCTATTCCAGTAGAAATACCAGTAGGTAGTGAAGATACATTCCAAGGTATAGTTGATTTAATAAAAATGAGAGCTTTTATCCATAAAGATGATTTGGGAAAAGAAATAGAGGAAACAGATATTCCGGAAGATTTAAAAGAAACTGCTGAAAAATTCAGAGCACAAATGATAGAAGCAGCAGCAGAACAAGATGATGAATTAATGATGAAATATTTAGATGGAGAAGAACTTTCTGAAGACGAAATCAAAAAAGGTTTAAGAATTGGTACAATAGCAAATAAAATAGTACCAGTTTGCTGTGGTTCATCATATAAAAACAAAGGTGTTCAAGAATTATTAAACTATATAGTTGAATTTATGCCATCACCACTAGATGTACCACATATTAAAGGTGTAGATTTAGAAGGTAATGAAGTAGAAAGAAAAACATCAGATAGTGAACCATTTGCAGCATTAGCATTTAAAATTGCAACAGATCCATTTGTTGGAAAACTATGTTTCTTTAGAGTTTATTCAGGAACATTGGATTCAGGTTCAACAGTATTAAATGCAAATAAAGACAAAAAAGAAAGAATAGGAAGAATTCTTCAAATGCATGCAAACCATAGAGAAGATATAGACAAAGTATACTCAGGAGATATTGCAGCAGCAGTTGGATTAAAAGATGTAACAACAGGAGATACATTATGTGATATAGACCATCCAGTTATACTAGAATCTATGGAATTCCCAGAACCAGTTATAGAAATAGCAATTGAGCCAAAAGATAAAGTAGCTCAAGAAAAAATGGGTATAGCTTTAGCAAAACTTGCAGAAGAAGACCCAACATTTAAAACATATACAAATCATGAAACTGGTCAAACAATAATTGCAGGTATGGGAGAATTACACTTAGATATTATAGTAGACAGATTAAAAAGAGAATTCAAAGTTGAATGTAATGTAGGTAAACCACAAGTTTCTTATAAAGAAACAATAAGAAACAAAGTAAGAGTAGAAGGAAAATTCATACGTCAATCTGGTGGACGTGGACAATATGGACACGTATGGCTAGAAATGGAGCCATTAGAGCCAGGTTCAGGAATTGAATTTGAAAGCAAAATTGTTGGCCGGAGTTGTTCCAAAAGAATATGTTAAGCCAACAGAAGAAGGTATCCGTGAAGCAGCAGAAAGTGGTATTTTAGCAGGATATCCAGTTATAGACTTTAAAGCTACATTAGTAGACGGTTCATACCATGATGTAGACTCATCAGAAATGGCATTCAAAATCGCAGGTTCAATGGCATTTAAAGAAGGATGTAAACAAGGAAAATCAGTTATACTAGAGCCTATAATGAAAGTAGAAATAACAGTTCCAGAAGAATATATGGGAGATGTAATAGGAGATGTAAACTCTAGACGTGGAAAAATGGAAGGAATGGAAGCAAGAAATGGAATGCAAATAATAAGAGCATTCATACCACTATCAGAAATGTTTGGTTATGCAACAGACCTACGTTCAAAAACACAAGGTAGAGGAACATATGCAATGGAACCATCTCATTATGAAGAAGTTCCAAAATCAATACTTGAAAATATAGTAGCATCTAGAGCAAAAAAGGAAGAGTAACTAATAAATAACTATTTAGTTAAAACAAAATAGTTACAAAAAATAGGCAAAAAATCAAAAAAATGCAATAAAACTATTGCAAAAAAAGCAAAATTGTTATAAAATAACAATGTTTAAAAAATTTGTTATTAAATTTAAAAAATATATGAACGAGGTAAATTCACATATATAGCTCTTTACTAAAGAGCTATATAGTGAAAAGTACAAATTACTTCGTAATTTGAAGGAGGATTTTAAATGGCAAAGGAAAAATTTGAAAGAACCAAACCACATGTTAACATTGGTACAATTGGTCACGTAGACCATGGTAAAACAACAACAACAGCAGCTATCACAAAATATTTAGGATTATTAAACATGGCTCAATTTACAGCATATGACCAAATTGACGGAGCACCAGAAGAAAAAGCAAGAGGAATCACAATTAACACAGCTCACGTAGAATATGAAACAGCAAACAGACATTATGCACACGTTGACTGTCCAGGTCACGCAGATTATGTAAAAAATATGATTACAGGTGCTGCACAAATGGATGGAGCAATATTAGTTGTTTCAGCAGCTGATGGCCCAATGCCTCAAACAAGAGAGCATATACTACTTGCAAGACAAGTTGGTGTTAAATATATCGTTGTTTACCTAAATAAATGCGATATGGTTGATGACCCAGAATTATTAGAATTAGTTGAAATGGAAGTTAGAGACTTATTAACAAGCTATGATTTCCCAGGAGATGAAATCCCAATTATAAAAGGATCATCATTAAAAGTACTAGAATGTACATCAACAGATCCAAATGCACCAGAATATGCTTGCATGAAAGAATTAATGGACGCAGTTGATAATTATATCCCAACACCAGAAAGACCAACAGATGGAGACTTCTTAATGCCAGTTGAAGACGTATTCTCTATAACAGGTAGAGGAACAGTTGCAACAGGTAGAGTAGAAAGAGGAACAGTAAAAGTTTCAGACGAAGTTGAAATAGTTGGATTAGCTAATGAAGCTAAGAAAACAGTTATAACAGGTGTTGAAATGTTCAGAAAATTATTAGACCAAGCACAAGCAGGAGATAACGTTGGATTACTATTAAGAGGAATTCAAAGAAACGAAATAGAAAGAGGTCAAGTATTAGCAAAACCAGGTTCAATACATCCACATACAAAATTCAAAGCACAAGTTTATGTATTAACTAAAGAAGAAGGTGGACGTCATACACCATTCTTTAACGGATACAGACCACAATTCTACTTTAGAACAACAGACGTTACAGGATTAATTGAATTACCAGAAGGAACAGAAATGGTAATGCCTGGTGACAATATAGATATGACAATTGAATTAATCACACCAATAGCTATGGAAAAAGGACTAAGATTCGCTATCCGTGAAGGTGGTAGAACAGTTGGTTCTGGTATAGTTTCTGAAATAATTCAATAAAATATATTTAAAAAAGGGTATCCTAAAATAGGAACCCTTATTTTTTAGTTTTAAAGATATTATTTGTAATTTACGTAAACTTGACAAACAACATTTTTCTAAATATAATTTAAACATAAAAAAAATAGGAGGTAATTTTATGCCATTAGTAACAACAAAAAAAATGTTTGAAAAATCAATGAAAGAAGGCTTTGCAATAGGAGCTTTTAATATTAATAATATGGAAATAATACAAGGAATTGTAGATGCAGCAAATGAGAAAAACTCACCAGTTATCTTACAAGTATCATCAAGTGCTATAAAATATGCAAGAATGCCATATTTAATGAAAATGGTAGAAGCTGCAGTAGAAACAACAAATATACCAATTGCTCTACATTTAGACCACGGTCCAGATTTTGAAACTTGCAAAGAATGTGTAGATGCTGGTTTCACATCAGTAATGATAGATGGTTCAAAATATAGTTTCGAAGAGAATATAGAATTAACAAAAAAAGTAGTAGAATATGCACACTCAAAAGGTGTAGTAGTAGAAGCAGAACTTGGAAAACTTGCAGGAATAGAAGATGATGTAAATGTATCAGCAAATGATGCAATGTATACAGATCCAGACCAAGCAAAAGAATTTGTAGAAAGAACTGGTTGTGATTCTTTAGCAATAGCAATAGGAACAAGTCATGGAGCATATAAATTTAAAGGAGAAGCAAAATTAAGGTTTGATATATTAGCAGAAATAAAAAAACGAATTCCAAACACACCAATAGTACTACATGGAGCATCAACAGTAATACCAGAACTAGTAGAAATGTGCAATAACTTCGGAGGAGAAATTCCAGGAGCAAAAGGAGTTCCAAACGAAATGCTAAAACAAGCAGGCAAATCAGGTGTATCAAAAATAAATGTAGATACAGACCTAAGATTAGCAATGACTGCAAATATAAGAAAAGTATTTGGAGAAAAGCCATCAGAATTTGACCCAAGAAAATACTTAGGTCCAGCAAGAGAAGCAGTAAAAGAAATAGTTGGATACAAAATAGAAAATGTATTTTGCTCAAGTAACAAAGCATAATAAATAACATTTAACCAGAAAATCCCATAAAAAACATGAAAGTGCAATATGGGATTTTTTTAAATGCTCTGTTTTACTCTTTAATTCTCGCAAAATCTTGCTTAATTACAACTTTCAAAATACAAATAAATGTGCTATAATACTTATGTGGTGACAATTTATGTCATTAAATCTAAATGAAAAATGTTCAATTTTTCGAAGAAAAGAAGGGAGTTTTATACTATGAAAAGTGCCTCGGCGAGGGACTTAAAAATAGGAACAGCAAAAGAAAAAGATATAAAGGAAATTATTGAATTACTTTATATTACAGAACCATATCCAGAGGATGAATGGGGATGTGGAACAGAAGAAGAAATGAAAGCAACACTAAACAAATTATTAAGGATAAAGGAAAACAGATTCTCACTTAATAATATTTTAGTAGCTAGAAAGGATGATAATTTAGTAGGTATTCTTTTATTCCTAGAAGGAAAAGACATTGATATGTTAACATCTAGAAGTGAAAACGCAGTAATAGCAATGCAAAAATCTTTAATTAATAAACTTAAATTTATATACTATATCTTATCAAACTGGTTTTTGGAGGAATGTTTAGAAGACGAATTCTATATTGCAAACTTAGCAATAAAGCCAGAATATAGAAAACACGGATACTCAAAAATAATGATAAAAGAAGCAAAAAAACTAGCAAAACAAAAAGGATATAAAAAATTATCACTTCTTGCAAATAATGAAAAACTTGTAAAATTCTATGAAACAGTAGGATTTCAAGTTGAGAACAAAAAAACAAGAAGGATGGTGGCAAATATAACATAAATAGTTAATATATCAAATAGGACGTATAATGAGATACGTCCTATTTTTAAATCAAAACTATAAAATATTTAATGCTCTGCCATTTGTTTTCTTATACGCATTTCAGCATCACGTTTTGCAATATCTTCGCGCTTATCATAAAGTTTTTTCCCTTTACCAATACCGAAGTTCAAGTTTCACAAAATTACCTTTAAAATATAAACTTATAGGTATAAGTGAATAACCTTTTTGTTTAATTAGACCCACTAATTTATTAAATTCATGTTTATTAACTAATAGCTTTCTATCTCTTAAAGGGTCTTTATTATATATATTCCCAAATTCATATGGACTTATATGCATATTATAGATAAAAAGCTCGCCATTTCTAATTCCTGCATAACTATCTTTTAAATTCACCTTCCCATTTCTAATAGATTTTATTTCAGTACCATACAAAACAATACCAGTTTCCAATGTATCAATAATAGTGTAATTATGTTTTGCTGTTGGATTTTTTGCAATTAACTTAGACATATTATTACCATCCTATCTTTTGAGTACATATCAAATATATGGTATGTACGCTTTTTCAAATAAATATAGCAACATTATACCATACTTATCTGAAAAAGTGAACACTATTCATCATTATGTGGACGATTTTGAGTACCATAATACCAAACTAAACCGATTATTACTATAGCAGCTATAGCAACTATAAGCCATACCCATAAAGTTGATGTGTTATTATTATTAGTTCCATTAGCAGTAGTTCTAGTTGCTGTATAATCACCAGAAGTTCCTGCTTTAGTATTATCGTTCATCATATCAGTAGTTCCATTTTTATCAAAATCTAGTGCATCTTCTATACCATTTTCCATGTTGCCAACACCATTACGAACATCAGAACCTAGATGATTAGCACCATCTATAACTGTATTTGTAACATTAGAAACTGCATTTTTAACTTCATCAGTTGCTGAAACAAAACCAGAAAATATGCATAGAACAAAAAGAATTACAGATACTAGTATTAAACTTTTTTTATACATTATTTTACCTCCTATTTTTAGAATTCAATAATATTATTTAAAATTATAGAAAAATTTATGCATAAAAAAAATGCCTTTTCATACATAAAAAGGCAAAATATTTATCTAATTTTAATTAAAATAGCAATTGCAAGAAATATTAAAACAATTCCAACAGAAATAAGAATAATATTAATAATATCAGAAACAGTAAGTTCAAAATCTTGAGTTGTTTGTGTAGTAGAAAGTTTTGGAGAATCACTTTGAGTAGTAGAGTTATTGCTAATAACATTATTATCAGTATTATCAGTAGTGTTATTACCTATAGAATTACTAGAAGAATTATTTATATTCATATCAATTTCAACTGCATAGACAGATGAAAAGCTAATTAGTAATATACAAACTAAAACAAAAAAAAATTTATAAAGTTTCTTCATTTGAATAATCAATCCTTTCATTAATCTATATATAATAATACACAAAAATTTTAAATTTGTCTATATAAATTTAAAAAAAATAAGTAATATGAAAAAAAATAAAGCATATATTAAAAAAGGGAGGAAAAATATGGTTAAAGTTAGTGAAAATAATTCAAATAGTGTCGTAAGAATTTTAAAAGGAAGTATAATTTCCATAATAACTACATTAATTCTACTAATTATATTCTCTGCAATGCTTACATATACTAATATAAATGAAAATACAATACCTACAGTAATTATTATATGTACTGCTCTTAGCATTTTAATAGGTAGCCAAATAGCAACATCTAAAATAAAAAAGAATGGTATTTTAAATGGAGCATTGGTAGGTATAATATATATTGCATTTTTATATATCATATCAAGTTGTATAACTAAAAATTTTTCTTTAAATAATTATTCAATTATCATGATGCTTGTAAGCATACTTATAGGCGGAGTTGGAGGAATAATTGGAGTTAATAGAAAATAAATTTTTATAAAAACTCTTGACATTTTACAAAAAAAGGTATAAATTATTAGCAGTCGATTATTAAGACTGCTAATAATTTTTAGAAGGAGGAATGGAAAATGATAAAACCATTACAAGACAGAGTAGTTATTAAAATGATAGAAAATGAGGAAACAACAAAAAGTGGAATCATTTTATCTAGCGGAGCAAAAGAAAAACCACAAATAGCAGAAATAATTGAAGTAGGAACAGGAGGCGAAGTAGACGGAAAAACAATAAAAATGTATGTAAAAAAAGGTGATAAAGTAATAGTAAGCAAATATGCAGGAACAGAAGTAAAATTTAATGGTGAAGATTATATTATAGTAAAACAAGATGATATATTAGCCATTGTAGAATAATTACTTATTATATAAGGCAAGAATAAATGAGAATTTAGAAAGGAATGATTTTTTATGTCAAAAGAAATTAAATTCGGTGAAGATGCCAGAAAAAAAATGCTAGAGGGAGTAAACACTTTAGCAGATACAGTAAAAGTAACACTAGGACCTAAAGGTAGAAATGTAGTATTAGACAAAAGTTTTGGAGCACCACTAATTACAAATGATGGTGTTACAATAGCAAAAGAAATAGAACTAGAAGACCCATATGAAAATATAGGTGCAAGACTAGTAAAAGAAGTTGCAACAAAAACAAATGATGTTGCAGGAGATGGAACAACAACAGCAACAGTTCTAGCACAAGCAATTATAAAAGAAGGTATAAAAAATGTTGCAGCAGGTGGAGACCCAATGGCAATTAAAAGAGGAATAGATAAAGCAGTTGATTCAGCAGTAGAAGGCTTAAAACAAATTAGCTCAGAAATAAATGGAAAAGAAGATATTGCAAGAGTTGCAAGCATATCAGCAAATAATCAAGAAATAGGAAACTTAATTGCAGATGCAATGGAAAAAGTTTCAAAAGATGGAGTTATAACAATAGAAGAATCTAAAACAGCAACAACAGGATTAAATGTTGTAGAAGGTATGCAATTCGATAAAGGATATATATCTCCTTACTTTGTAACTGACACAGATAAAATGGAAACCGTAATGGAAAATCCATACATATTAATAACAGATAAGAAAATAAGTAATATTCAAGAAATATTACCATTACTAGAAAGCTTAATGCAAGAATCTGGAAAACTAGTAATAATAGCAGATGATATAGAAGGAGAAGCATTATCAACACTTGTACTAAACAAGTTAAGAGGAGTTTTAAATGTAGTTGCAGTAAAAGCTCCAGGATTTGGTGATAGAAGAAAAGAAATGCTAGAAGATATTGCAATACTAACAGGAGGAGAAGTTATAACATCAGACTTAGGACTAGAATTGAAAGATACAACTATTAATCAACTAGGTAGAGCAAAACAAGTTAAAATTCAAAAAGAAAATACAATTATAGTTGATGGAGCTGGAGATAAAGAAAAAATAGCATCAAGAGTAAAACAAATAAGAACACAGTTAGAAGAAACAACAAGCGAATATGACAAAGAAAAATTACAAGAAAGATTAGCAAAAATTGCAGGAGGAGTAGCAGTAATAGAAGTTGGTGCAGCAACAGAAGTAGAAATGAAAGAAAAGAAACTAAGAATAGAAGATGCATTATCTGCAACTAAAGCAGCAGTAGAAGAAGGAATAGTAGCTGGAGGTGGAACAGCCCTTGTAAATGTAATACCTAATGTTGAAAAAACTATAAAATCATTAGACGAAGATGAAAAAATAGGAGCAAAAATAGTATTAAAAGCATTAGAAGAACCATTAAAACAAATAGCAATAAATGCAGGATTAGAAGGAGCTGTTATATTAGAAAAAGTTAAAACATCAGCACCAGGAATAGGATTTGATGGTAGAAAAGAAGAATATGTAGATATGAAAAAAGCAGGAATTGTAGATCCAACTAAAGTAACAAGAAGTGCACTTCAAAATGCTGCAAGTATAGCTTCCATGATACTTACAACAGAAAGTGTTGTAACAGAGAAAAAAGAAAAGGATTGCCATTGCAATTCAGACCATGGAGGAATGGGACAGGGAATGGAAGGAATGTACTAATTTAGAGGTGAGATTTGTACAGGGAAGCGGTGCTTCCCTTTTTTTGATGTGTGTTTTTTGGTAACAAATTCTATATGTAAAAAACAAAAAAACACTTGAAAATAAAAATAATATATAGTAAAATAAAAGAAAAAGTGGAGAGAGGGAAAAAATATGAAACAAAAAAACGCTGAAAGCCTT
>CALXWL010000002.1 GCA_944392385.1 uncultured Clostridia bacterium
ATTAACTCTCCAACATGTTGTTATTCAACGTGTTGGAGAGTTTTATCCTTTCAAAAGTGTTTAAGTTGAGATTATCACAGATTTTAACATTTGTAAAGAACTTTTCATCGACAGATATCGACAAAAAAAGACAGATTTTATATTTTCCCCTGTCTTTTTTAATTTTCTATTTCCTCATACTCTCGTTCCTTGGTTGGTTTGTCCTTATTAGTTTCATACTTGAATTGCTCTGATACTTCATTTGTTTTTAATGTGTACTCTGGATTATACCATTTGTTTCTACGATTAGCTTGTTTTTGCTTGGTCTGTGCCTGCCTTATTCCTTCACCAATTGCTAGTTGTTTTTTATCTCTGTTTTGTAAAAATTCTTGCACTGTAAAATATGCTTTATCTATTATATTCATTTTTATTTTTACTTTTCCATTTAATGTTTTTTCAGTTTCTTTGGCTTGTTTGTATATTTCTATTTGTTTGTATTTTCTTAAATCTTTATCTTCTATATTTGAAAACCAATTTTTTAGTTCAGTTAAATCATATTCTATTTTTGGTATGCTTTCAGGTATATTTATTTTTTCTTTTGAATAGTTAGATCTTCTACATGTTTCTAAATAGTCTATTAACTGTTCTTCATCTTTTGTCAATGTTTGTGCTATTTTCATATCAAATTTATAGTTTACATTGTCTAAGTTGTATTTACTAAGTACTTGGCTTGCTTCATCTGATTTTTCATTGTTTTGTTCTTCTAAATCTAATACTTCTATATGATTTTTGTTTTCTCTTACATAAATTCCATCTGAATTAATTATAATTTCTTCTACTGTTTTACTCATGTTTCCTCCATATCTTTCTTTTGTAAACATAGTCTACCTAGTTATTAGTTTAGCATATGGGAAGATTTTTTTCAATATTTTTTTGTTAATATTAAAAAAATTTAGGTTACCATGCATAGTTAAAAGTGTATAATTTGTTGAATGATAAGAAAAATTAATCACTTACTTTTTATAGTAAGTGATTAATTCCTTAATTAATAAATTTTTCTGTATTATTTTTCTTGTCCTTTATCTTTTGGTTTATCTCCTTGTTTCTTATCTACTAATGCTTTCAATGCTTTATATTCTAAATCTTCTTCTGCTTGTTTATCTCTTTTAAATTCTATTCTTTCTTTCAATGATTTTTCTTGTTTTGCATTGTCTTGTGGTTCTGTTACTGTATTTTGATTATCTATTATATTTCTGTTTGCAGGTTTTAATGCTTTTGTACTTTTTAAATTTTCTACAAGGCTCTTTACATTAAAATATGCTTTGTCCATTAAACTCATTTTTATGTTTATGTTATTTTTTAATCCAAATTTTTTAAACATTTTTTCTGAAGCTTTTACTTTTTTATACATTTCTAGTTTTTGATTTTCATTTAATTTACTCTTTTTTAAGTTATCTAACTTATACTCTATTTTTGGAAAATCAAACATTGTTATTGAATACATATCTTTGTCTGTTTTTGTAATAGTTTTTTCACTTTTTTCGCACATATTTAAATATTGATTTAGTTTTTCTTCATTTATTAACAAACCTTTTATAATTGCTTCATCTGCTTGTGTATTGCTTATTTGCATTTCTTCTAATCTATTTAATGTATCTACTGATAATGCTTTTCTTAAATCTTGTTCTTGGCTTGATATTTCATTTAAACTTAATGAAATATTATAATTTGGCATATTGACATTAACTTTATTTTCTAAATTATCTATTACTATCTTCTTAATTTCATTATCAATAACTACTTCTTGTGGTAGTGGACTTGTATAACTTGGATCTATTGCTGGTTCTTGCTTTTCTGTTTGGTTTGATAAACTTTCTTTTTGCACTAATTGTCGTTGCTCTGGTGTTACATTTTCTGTTTTTTCTTTTTGTTCTTGTTCTGGAATCGTATTTTCTTGTACTTCTTTTTGTTCTTGCTCTGGTGATTTTACTTTTTCTTCTTTTAAGATTTTTTCGAAGTCTCTATTTTCTAAATCATTTATATTTTCTTTTAAAGATAAAATTTCTTCTTTTAATTTTTCTATTTTTTCTAACCTTATTTGTTCTATAATATCTTTTCTTCTATAAACATCCTTTGTTTCATTAAATTCCTGTAATAATTCCCCATATTTACTATTTTCATATTGTTCATTATCTTTTTGTATATTTTTTGATATTTCTCGAATATCCATATTTTTTAATTCTTCAATTTTTTCTTCATTACTTTCAATTTGTTTTTTTAGAGTCTCTTTCTTGCTATCTAATCTTGAATATAATTTTTTTAAATTTTCATTTCTTACTTTTTCTAATTCATCTTGTATATTCTTTCTTGAAACATTTATTTCATTTGCCAACTCTTGTTTTCTGTATACATCTCTTGTTTCTTTAAAATCTTGTAATAACTCTTCTTCTTTACTTTTTAAGTATTTTATTTTCTCAGAATTATTATTTTCTAGTTTTTCTTTTTCCTTAATTTCTTTAATTATATTAATTATCTCCTCCATAATATAATTTTCCTCCCTTTTTTTGGATATTTTATCTCCATTTATAATTCTAACATACATTTGCTTTTTTTGCAAATTTTTATTGACTTTTTCATGTTTTCTTTATATATTATTAGTATATTTTTAAGAGATTTGAAAAAATTATAGTTCTTTCATCTATGGAGGTGTTTTATAAAATCTGATATTGAAATTGCTTAAAATACACAAATTAAGCACATTTTATAGTGGCAAATTTCTTAATATTTATTATTGTTTTTTTAGGGATTTTTTATTTTCTTTTTCTAATTGTTTTAAACTTTTTTTAGGTGTAGGTAAATCTTCAGGCATAGTTCCACCAAGTTCTTTTATGGTTTTTCTTATTTTAGAACCGACTTCATAATGAGCCTTGTTTGCTTCTTCTTCATTTTTTATATTATCTTTTTTTAGTTTTTGCTCTGTTTGAGAAATCCTAAATAAATTTGCAATGAGTTCATCACTTCCCATATTGTCTAAAATATCTTCTCTGTATCTTAATCCTTTTCTTTTTGCAATATCATCAGCTGTTTCTCCGTTGTATAGACCTTTATATCCAAAATTGTGAAATCTATCAAAGTTTTTAACTCCTGCATTTTTTGCTGTCTGGTTAAGTGAGTAATTTCCTTTTCTTGTTAAATTTCTTTGATAAAATCTCTTTTCATCTTCTGTTAGCATACTATATTCTTTTTCGCTAATTTCTTGTTTTCTTGTTTGAACTGCAAAGTATGTTTGGGCTAGTGCAACAATTTTTAATCTTGGATTTGCATTTTGAGCTATAAGATAGCAAGCATACCTTGTTAGCTTATAATCTTTTTGTTCTCTCTTTGCTCCAGAGCCTATTTCCACCATTTTGTTGTCAACAACAAAATGGTCAATATCAGTTATTCCAGAGTTTTGACAAGCTATTTTTGCTTTTTTTGCAAATTTTTATTGACTTTTTTATGTTTTCTTTATATATTATTAGTATATTTTAAGAGATTTGGAAGAATTATAGTTCTTTCATCTATGGAGGTGTTTTATGAAATCTGATATTGAAATTGCTCAAAATGCACAAATGAAGCACATTTTAGATATTAGTAATGATGCTGGTATTGATTCAAGTTGTATTGAACAATATGGTAATTATAAGGCTAAAATTGATTTGTCTGTACTGGATAATTCAAATAAGGAAGATGGTAAACTTATATTGGTTACTGCTATTAATCCTACTCCTGCTGGGGAAGGTAAGACTACTACTACTATTGGACTAGCTGATGGGTTAAGAAAATTGGGCAAAAATGCTGTTGTTGCATTAAGAGAGCCTTCATTAGGCCCTGTATTTGGAATCAAGGGTGGTGCTGCAGGTCGGTGGGTATGCTCAAGTAGTTCCTATGGAGGATATTAATTTGCATTTTACTGGTGATTTTCATGCAATTGGTGCTGCTAATAATTTACTTGCTGCTATGCTTGATAACCATATTTTTCAAGGAAATAGCTTGAATATTGATCCTTCTAAAATAACATGGAAACGTTGTGTAGATATGAATGATAGGCAACTTCGTTTTATTAAAGATGGTCTTGGTGGCGGAAAAAATGGTGTTCCTCGTGATGATGGTTTTGATATTACTGTTGCTTCTGAAGTTATGGCAGTTTTCTGCCTTGCTTCTTCTATAACAGATTTAAAAAATAGACTTTCTAAATTGATTGTTGGCTATACATATGATGATAAACCTGTAACTGCTGGTGATTTACATGCAGAAGGTGCTATGGCTGCTTTATTAAAAGATGCTTTAAAACCAAACCTAGTTCAAACATTAGAAGGTACTCCTGCTTTAGTTCATGGTGGACCTTTTGCAAATATTGCTCATGGTTGTAATTCATTGCTTGCTACAAAAATGGCTATAAGGCTTGGTGACTACGCGGTTACTGAAGCTGGTTTTGGTGCTGATTTAGGTGCAGAGAAATTTTTAGATATAAAATGCAGGCTAGGTAATTTAAAACCAAATGCTGTTGTAATTGTTGCTACTATCAGAGCTCTAAAAATGCATGGTGGAATGGATAAATCTGAGCTTGCTGATGAAAATTTAGATGCTCTAGAAAAGGGTATTCCAAATTTATTAAGACATGTTTCAAATATTAAGGATGTATACAAATTGCCATCTGTTGTTGCCATAAATAGATTTCCAACAGACACAGATAATGAAATTAACTTGATAATGGAAAAATGCAAAGACTTGGGTGTAAATGTTGTGTTATCTACTGTTTGGGCAGATGGCGGTCATGGTGGTGTTGACCTTGCAAATGAGGTTATAAGACTTTGTGAAGAAAGCAATAATAATTTTGAGTTTAGCTATGAATTAGAAGATAGCATTGAGAATAAAATTGAAGCTATTGTAAGAAAAATATATGGTGGAAATGGAGTTTCATTTACTCCAGAAGCAAAAGAACAAATTGACCGTTTAACAACTCTTGGTTTTGATAAACTACCTATTTGTATGGCAAAAACACAATACAGTTTTTCTGATGATATGACTAAACTTGGAGCTCCTAGTGATTTTACAGTAACTGTAAGAGAAGTAAAAGTATCTGCTGGTGCTGGCTTTATTGTAGCACTAACTGGTTCTATTATGACAATGCCTGGACTTCCAAAAGTTCCTTCAGCTGAAAAAATAGATGTCGACGAAGACGGCAAAATATTAGGTTTATTCTAAGATAAAATTAGCCCAATGTAAGAATTATATGTTTATAATTCCTGCGTTGGGCAATTTTAAAATCTCAAATAAAATAATCCATAATTCCTACATAAATTCCCCATGCCAGCTTATCTTGATACTCTTCTGTCTGCAATAACTTTTTTTCCTCTTCATTTGATAAAAAGCCACATTCTACTATTGCTATAGGTATTTCAACATGTTCTACTATGTAAATGTTTTCTATTTTTAAACTTTCCCTTTTATTTTCTTTTTGTATTGTGCTATTCAATCCATTTTGCAATGATTCTGCTAATCTTTTGCTTTCTTCATTACCAGATTTAAAAAAAGTTTGCCACCCCCAATACTTAGATTGTGGTATTTTATTTAAATGAATCGATACAAAAATATCTGCTTCTGATTCATTGCCTATTTTTACTCTATTTTTAGAATCTGATATTTTTTTCTGTCTTAATGTTTTTTTATCTAAATCATATATTCCATTTTCATCTGAGCGTGTTAATATAACTGTGCTTCCCGCTTGTTCTAATAAATTTTGTACTTTTAAGGCTATTTTCAAATTAATATCTGCTTCTGTAGTACCGATCCTCAGTTGTAGCGCCTCCGATCCTCACCACCATGCCCTGCATCAATTATTATTACCTTTTTGTTTACAGGAAGAGCTACTGTTTCCTGAGATTGTATTTTTCTAGAATTATTGCTCAATTGAAAAACTAATGTGGATAAAATTAGGCAACTAAACACTATGTATATTCTTTTTTTGTTTAATATAAACATAAAAACCTCCATAATAATTATATGAAGGTAAATTTACTTTATTACATGTTTTTATTAATCTATAAAATTTTCTTTAGTGTTTTCTCCTATCTGTTACATAGCAACTTCCCTTATACTTTTTGGCTACGTGTTTTACCTGTGCACCAACCTCTCCTATTTCTAGCACATTAGAAAATCGATTTTCTTCGGCTATAACTACTCCTATTGATATTGATGTTAATGGAAAATGTTCCATTTTTCCTTTTCTATTTTTTATTTTTAAATATCCTCTCTTTGCATCTTCTTCTGTAAAAAAGTATTTTACTCCTGAATCAAAGTCAGCTATTATATTTTCACATATTTTACTATATTCAGCATCACCACTTAATACAGCAACAAAATCGTCTCCTCCTATATGTCCAACAAACATGTCTGATTTGGCTGTATTGCTTACATTTTTTAATATGGTTTTTGCTGTAAATTTTATTATTTCATCACCTTTTAAAAATCCGTATACATCATTATATGCTTTAAAGTTATCTAGGTCTAAATATAAAACAGTAAATGTTTCATGCCTTAACAGTCTCTTTTTTAATTCTGTTTGTATTATTCCATTGCCTGGCAAGCCTGTTAATGGGCTAATTGTTCTATTTACTAATAAGAGTCTGAATATATTTCTTATCCTATAATATAAGTATTCTGTTCCCATTGATTTTGCAATGTAATATTCTACATAGTTCATTGCTAAATCAATTTTGAATTGCTTGTCTTCATTTGATGCTAATACGATAATTGGTATAATATTATTATCTTCATTTTCTCTTATTTTCTTACATATTTCTACCGTATTTTCTTCTATACTATCATCATTTATTATAATTAATTGTGGTAAGTTTCTAAATATCAATTGTAATTCTGATGTTGATGTTTTCCTAAATCTTAAGTTTCCTTGATTTTTAAATAGTTCTTTTAATTCTTTTGTTAATTCTTCTTTTTCTTCTATTACATATATCTCTTGAAACATTGTTTTCTCCTTTTTATTCTGGTATATCCGCCCATCCACTTTTATAATATTCTTTTTCTGGTTCTTCTAATGTATATACTCGTATTTCAACATTTGCTCTTCCTGGTGGAAGGTCAATTCCTGCAGTTATTTGTGTGATTTCTGTGCTGTATTGAGGACTATTTTCATCATAAACCTGTTCTTGATCATTTATTTTTATAATTACTTTTTTAAATCCCATATCATGATTTATGCTAATTCTTAGTGTTCTAGGATTTTCTATATAAAAGTTAATTTCTGGTTCATATATGCCTTGTATTGTTACTTCTTTTTCTTGTGTGTTATTTTCTATGTCTGTTGCAATAATGTATATTTTATTAGTTCCTCTTTTTGCATCTATAGTAATACTTAGTTCATTTTGATTTGTTTCTGTAGCACTAACTGTTTGTGGTTCTTCTCCCTCCCAATAATATGTTAAATCTTTTATTCCTTTATCACTTTTTGCTATAATATCAATTTTTCCTGATTGGTAGTACCATGAAATTTCTGGTTTTTCTGTATCTACTCCACTTCCTTCACCGAATGTTTGCTCTATTTGATTAGAACTTCCATCAATTCCTGTTGCTTCTACATGTAGTGTATTTGAGTCCCCTTGAGGTATTACAATTTGTGTAATAAATGGGGTTGTTGAACCATTCATGTTTCTTTCTATTGCATATTCATCATTCCACCAATATGTTACTTTTTCTAATCCTTCATCATAGGTTACTGTTAATGTACAGATATTCTCAACATTTTCTATTTCTATTGTTGGCTTATTTAAAATAGCTGTTGGACTTTCTTGTTCGTTTTGTTTTATATTTCCATAAATTTTTGCAACTATTATTACTAGTGCAAATACTATTAATAATACTGAAAATATTATTATAATTTTTCTCATATCCAATAGTTCACTTTTATTCTTGGGTGCTTTTTCCTTATTGTTATTTTCTGTAGATAAAATTTGATTCATACCTTTTCTTCCTTTTTATAATATTAGTGAAATTATATCATAAAAAAATTATATTTGTAAATATATTTTTTTATTTATTCACATATTTATACCTTTGATTCATATATTTTATTATGGAATGATTATTTGAAAGGATTGAAGTTTTTATGAATAATAATAATGTGGATGTTTCTAAATTATTAGAAGCTTTATCTAAAATGGATAAAAGTCAATTAGAAGCTGGAATTGCAAAGGCTAACCAGATTTTACAAAGTAAGAATAAGAATGATATTTTTAAGGGAAAACAAGGGTAAGGAGTTTTTGTATTGTGAATGAGGATTTATCTAGTATTTTTGAGAAATTTAATATAAATAAAGATGCTATTTCTCCTGAAATGGTAGATAATATTATGGGCATGCTTAATAATAATTCTACTGATAATACTACTAATAATTCTAATAGTAGTTCACCAGATATAGATATTGAAACTATTTTAAAGATGAAATCTATTATTGATAAGCTAAATATAAAAAAAGAAGATCCTCGTTCTAGATTGTTACAATCTTTAAAACCATATTTGAATGAAAATAGGCAAAATAAATTAGACCAGTATATCCAAATGAGTAAGATTATGGAAATATTGCCCCTTTTAGGTGGTGATTTTAATGCTAAAAAATAGTGATTTCATATTTAATTTATTAAATGGATGTAATTCAGATACTATTGAAATATTAGGTTTTAAGTTACATTTAGATGATTTATTATTAATGTGTATTATCTTTTGTCTATATCAAGAAGGCACTCAAGACACTTTTTTATTGATGTGTTTGGTTTTATTGCTATTTTCATAAATTAACTGATTAAAAATCAAGTAGAATGGCTATAGCTAGTTGTTATACAAGCAATGTAAAGAAAACTACTTTTTAATCAGTTTATTTATATTATTCTAAAATTATTTTATCTTCTTTTATTGATGCAAATTGTTTTGTTTCTTCTATTTCTTCTTTTTCTATTTCTTTTAACACATTGGCTATTCTTAATTGCACACTTTCAATTTTATGGCTAGCTATTATTGCCTTTTTATTCCCTTTTGCTCCTGCATGTGCTAATCCTCTTAATATTCCTAATATTACTATGTTTCCTCCTGCTATTACTTCTGCTCCACTATTTACATCTCCTAAAACAACTATACTTCCTTCAAACTCTACTCTTTGCCCTGATCTTATTCCTCCTTTAAAGAAATATGTTTCTGAGTTTTCTATATTTTGTTCATAAGGTTTTTTTATTACGTGTAATCCTAGTTCATTGATATTATCAAATATTATTGGGGTATCTATTTCTTTTTTTATTATAGTTTTTATTTCTTCCATTTCATTTTCGGTTAAGAATCTTCCTGTTATTCTTATAGGCAATTTCTCTTCTTCATACATTTTTTTTAATTCTGGCATTTGTTTATCTGCCATCTCTAAAATTGTTGTATAACTTGCTCCTTCATTTATTTTTATTATTATTTCATCTTTTTCCTTATTTACTAACAAAATATCTTCCATTTTTTTCTCCTATCTTTTTTTATTTTATAAACAGACTTTCCATTTTACTGGTCACTACTTATATATGGCTTAGCTGTTTTATCTTCTTCTATGTCTCCATTTAGTCCAAAATATGCTTCCATTATTTCTTTTGTTACTTCTGCTGTATAATATCCATGTGAACCATTTTCTACAAATACTACTACCGCTATTTCTGGTGCTTCATATGGTGCAAACCCTACAAACCAGGCATTTGTTTTATCTCCTGCTTCTGCTGAACCAGTTTTTCCTCCTATTTGTATATCAAAGTCTCTAAATATAGAATAAGCTGTTCCTCCTTCTTCTGTAACTGATTGCATTCCTTCTAGTACTGTTTCTAAGTTATCTCTTTGTATATTCAAATCTTCCATGTTTGTTTCTTCGATTCCCAAACGATTATTAATGTATTCTTTTGCTTCTTCTTTATATATAGATTCACCATTGCTATTTACTATATCTTTTATAATAGTTACATCTACTTGCTTTCCTCCATTTGTAAGCATTGCTATATATCTTGCCATTTGCAAAGGAGTAAAGTTGTTTTCAGCCTGTCCTATAACTGCTGATAAAGTATTTCCATAGTACCATGTTTCTCCTAACTCATCATATAACGTTTTTCCTGCAAGTGTTCCTGATATTTCTCCTGGTAATTCTATATTTGTTTTTTGTCCTAGTCCAAAATAAGTTGCGTATTCTTCTAGTGTTTCTATTCCTATTCTTGTACCTACTTCATAAAAGTAGCAGTTACATGATTTTTGTATAGCTTGTGCTACATTTAAGTACCCATGTCCTCGTCCATATGTTGTATAGTACCAACATCTTGGATTATACCCTCCTGAGTAAATTCCTGTACAATTTATTAATTCATCTTTTGTTATTTTATTTGTTTCTAACCCGGCAATTGCTGGCACCATTTTAAAAATTGAACCTGGTGCATATGCACTTTGTATTGCTCTATTTAATAATGCACTTTTCCCTTCCTGAGTGTATTCATCCCACTTTTCTTTTGATATTCCATTTACAAATAGTTGTGGTTCGAAATCTGGATAGCTTACTAATGCTATTACTTCTCCTGTTGTTACATTTAGTACTACTGCACTTCCTGTTTCTACATTTCTTACCTCTCCAAATCCACCATTGTTTATTTTTTCTATATTAGTTTTTAATGCTTGTTCTGCTGCTTGTTGAACTTTTGCATCAATTGTAAGAACTACATCTGCACCTTCTATAGCTTCTGAGGTTATATATTCACCTGTTGTTGTTCCATCTATAGACATATCAGTTTGTTTTAGTCCATCTATACCTTTTAAATATTTTTCGCATACATATTCTATACCAGTTTTTCCTATATAGTCATCTAACGAATATCCTTCATTATTCTTATATTCATTACTATCAATTTTTCCTACATATCCTAAAGTGTGTGAGGCCAAACTACCATAATAGTATTTGCGAACTGGTATATAGTCTATTGCTATACCGGGAAAGTCGCGACTCATTTCTTCAAATTGTGCCACACTTGTTTCACTTATATCTGAAGATATTTCATATCCTCTCATACTTGTATATCCATTTTTTTCTATACCGTATCTTACTGCTATTATCTTTCTTGCCTCTTCTATTGAATAGTTGCCAAGCTCATATTTTTCTATATAGTAGTTTAAAGCTTGCTCAGCACTCATCCCTTCTTCTAAATCATTCTCCTCTAACCATTTTGATATATTTTCTTGATTTTGATATTTATATTCTATTGGATTAATACTTACTGGAAACTCATCATTATAAGTATCATTGTTTTTTTCTAGAACATTGATTGTATTTAATATGGTTATATTTAATTCTTCATCTTCTATCTTACTTTTATATATTTTAACAGAATATTTAATTTTATTACCAGCTAGTATATTTCCATTACAATCTAAAATATTACCTCTTGCTGCTTTTATTGTTGTTTCTCTTGTTAACCTTGAATTTGCTTGACTTAAATATTCTTCTCCATGAACTATTTGAAGATTAAACAATTGAACTATTAGAACAATTCCAACAATATAAATAATTATTGATAATATGTTATATCTTACATTTTTCTTATCTAAAATTGCCAATTTTTCCTCCTCTAATAATATCTCATTAAAGACTTCCTCTGTTTTTCTGTGTAAATTTCTTCTGCTTTATTTCCTGCTTTTTGTATTAAAGGATACAAAATTATTACTAATATTGCATTATATATTGCTTCTATAATAACTATCTGCATAAATTTTACAAATTGTGGTTCTGCTCCTAATAATATAATTTGTAATGTATAATTTATAATTTCACATAATATCGTTACAGCCATTGTCATTATCATAAATGTTATTCTGCTTTCTTTAGAAAAACTCTTATCTAAAATACCACCTACTAGTCCTGCCATTCCAAGCATGATAGCATTTAAACCAATTCGTTTTCCTATAAATAAATCTAAACAAATGCCAAATATTATTCCTAATGAAAAACCACATATTTTACCTAAGAATAATCCTATAGATAAAATAAAAACTATAAATAAGTTTGGCTGTATTCCTGCGATATTATACCAACTGAAAAAATTTGATTGTAGAAAATATATAATTAAAAATACCAAAAAAAGTACTGTTATAATTAATGCCCTTTTCATTACATCTCCTTTTTCTTAGGATAGTATTATACCAGTTTTTTTTTAAATTTTCAAGTTTTATAAACTTCTTATCAACACAAATGTAATATTTTTGTAACATAAATTTAATGTATTTGTAATATTTTTTTGCCAAATTTTGTTGTATAATTACATTGTACAAATGAATTTTAAAAAGGAGCTACTAATGAACATAGATTATTTGTTAAAAAGAGAAGGAATTACAAATATTAAGGAATTAGATGCTAATCAAATTAAAATTATATCTAAAGATTTAGCTATAAAGCTTTGCTTAGCTTTCCCTGAGCATGGCTTAGATAGGCAGTCTTTATATAACTCTTTTTGCACCTTAGATATGTTTACTGCTACTATGCCTAAAGATTCTAGTGGTGCTAAGTATGTTTCTGGTTCTAATTCTATTTATTTTAACGAAAATCTAGATTTTTCTTCTATTCCAGAAGTAGCAATGCATGAGTGTATACATTTTATACAAGAAGGTAGATTAAATGAAAAGAAAGAATTTGTTGGTCTTACTTCTTTTGCATCAGGTTTGGCTCTTAATGAAGCTGCTGTTCAGCTTATGGCTTCTGAAGCTAATATGGCTAATATTTCACAAGAAAAATATTTTGATATTTTGCTAAATACTATTAGTCCTAATTATTATCCTTTAGAATGTACTTTAGTAAATCAGATTGCTTATTTTACAGGTACTTACCCTTTATACCATAGTGTTTTAAACAGCAATGATGTTTTTAAGAATACTTTTATTGCAAAATTTAACAAGAGAATTTATAATAGAGTTGCCAGACAACTTGATAAATTATTGCATTTGGAATCAGAACTTACATCTTATATGAATGAATTAGCTCTTACTGAAAAGACTGGTTCTATAAAAGAATTGAATAGCATTATTGCTAAACAAAAACAAGATATTAAAAGATTGTTTTTTAATATTCAAAATTTCATTATTCGTAATTGTTTTTCCTTTGAGTTTAATAGCATAAATACTATGGAGGATTTAAGGGAATTTAAACATAAATTATATAATTTTAAAAATATTATTGGTACTTCTGATGGCTATACTTTTTATAATGATTTTTACTGTGATTTGATGAATGCTTTAGAAAATAAGAAAGAGGAAATTATTAAATATGGAGAAATTAGCTTGTTTAAACAAGAATGTACAGCTTTAACAATTGTAGATAAATCAAAGGAGACATTTAATTTTATTCATATTTTTATAAAGAAATTAAAGAAAATTTTTAGAATTAATAGAGGAAGTATTAATGATTATGATAACTTATAAATTTAGACTAAATACATCTAATGTATTTAGTCTAAATTTTATTAATTATTAAATCTATTTCACTCGTATAATTATTATTTCCATAACTATAAATAATATATAATATATTGTCTTCTACATAAAATTCTGTAGCATTTTCTAGAATATATATATCACTATCAGGATCTCTTCTATAAACATTATATCCTTGACCTATTATTGTATTTTCTTTTTCTATTTGTTTTTGTATTTTTTGATTTATTTTATTTTGTATTTCTTCTCTTTTTTCTTCTGGTATTAATTCTAGTATGTCTATTTTTTGATTGTTTTCTATATTGTAATTATATGTTTTTATGATTGTTCTTTGGGCATTGTTTCCTTCTTTTAAAATACATTTTATAACTAAAGATAATATGTTATCGTTTATTGCAACAGTATAGTCTATTTTAAAAATACTATGAGTTTGACTTGTATTATATATTTGTAATAATTTAGTTATGAATATATCATTTATTTCTTTATTTATTGCATTATCTATTTCTGGACTTATATGTGAGTATGGAATGTTTGCTTCTATTTCATACTTTCCTGTATCTGTTTCTTCAATATGGTATAGTGTTGATACATATTCATTACCTTGTGATGTAAATTTTCTACTAAATTGCATTTCTAATTGTTCTTCGTTTATAGGTGCTTCCTCTTCTTCAAGTTTGCTTGTCCTATCTTGCATTAATAATACTGCTACTGTAATTAAAGAAATTATTAATATTATACTTATTGCAATTAATAATATCTTCTTTTTTTCTCTCAATTTAATCACCGATATTATTATAGCATTTATAAATTTTTTTTTCAATTCATTCATTAGTTATTAGTTTGTTTCATAAAATTAATTTGGTGATATATATGATAAATGCTATATTAGTTATTATTGGAACTATTATAGGTGCTGGTTTTGCTTCTGGCAAGGAGATTTTCACCTTTTTTAATGTTTATGGTGTTTATGGATTATTTGGATTGATAATATCAGGATTTGTTATTGGCATTGTAATTTATAAAACATTTTGTATTATTATTAGTTATAATATTACTTCATATTCTGATTTTATTAATAAAACTATTAGAAAATCTAATTTTATAAATACCGTTGTTTGTAATATTATAAATATATTTTTATTAATTTCATTTATTATTATGGTTGCTGGTTTTTCTGCTTACTTTGCTCAAGAGTTTAATATATCTTATATTTGGGGAGCATCTTTAATTGCTATATTATCATTTTTTACATTTTTAAAAGATATGAACCGTATTATAAAAATTAATACATATTTTATACCTTTTCTTATTTTTATAATTTTATTACTTGGTATAAAAAATTTAGACTGTTTTACATTTTTTGAATATAATTCTACCAAAACTAATTTTTACTGGATTATAAGTTCTTTGCTTTATGCAAGTTATAATCTAATAATTGTTTTTCCTATTTTAATTAGCTTAAAGCCATATATTCATAGTTTGAAAAATGCTAAGATTGTATCTGTTGTTGTTGCTTTTTTTCTTATTCTAATGTCTGGTATTTTGTTCTTTTTACTTAACTATTATTTTGTAGAAGTATATAGTTTGGAACTTCCTACAGTTTATATTGCTACAAATCTTGGTTCATTTTATAAGTATGTTTGTAGCTTAGTAATTCTAGGAGCTATATTTACAACAGCCATTTCTAGTGGATATGGATTTTTAAGTAATATTAACATTACACATAAAAAACTCTATACTTGTGTGGCATTTTTTATGTGTTTAATTTCTATTAGTTTATGTAATATGGGTTTTACTACTTTACTTAATTTACTGTATCCTATTTTAGGATGTCTTCGGTTTTATACAGATTGTTTTTATATTATTTTTTACAAAAATGCCTTGAAAAATTTTATATTTATTGGTATAAATATGTAGAGGTTTTTATATGAAGTTAAATAAGAAGAAAATTATAATTTTACTTTTAATAGTTTTAGTAATAATTTTAACATTAACTTTCTCTATATTATATCAGAAAAACTTGTCTGTAAGAGCTTTTCTTGATGAATATTTATTTAGGAAAAATATAACTGAGAATACTCTTCCTAAAATTTCTATTGAGAATGGCCATGTTTTTGCATTTAATGATTATTTAGTATGCTTGGAGAAAAATGTTTTAACATTCTACAATAAATCTGCTAATCAAATATCTACATTAGAAATAGAAATTTCTGATCCTATTTTTGAGACTTGTGGCAAATTTTTGTGCATTGCTGAAAAAAATGGTAGTAAAATTTATTTGATTTCTAACAGAAATATTGTATGGCAAAAAGATATAGAAGGTAAAATTACAAATCTTTCTGTTAATGAAAATGGTTATGTTGCTATTTCTATTTCTGATACTACTTATACCACTGTGTGCAAAATTTATTCTGAAAATGGTTCAGAGCTTTTTACTAATTACCTTTCTAATTCGTACATTGTTGATTCTAGTATTTCTAGTGACAATAAGTACTTAGCTTTAGCTGAAACTAATTTTTCTGGAATTACTATACAATCTAATATAAAAATTATATCTATTGATAAAGCATTGGAAGGTAGTGTGGATACTATTGAGTACAATTATTCTGCACCTACAGGTGATTTTATTATTAACATAGACTATTGTAATTATAATAATTTGGTATGTTTGTACGATAACCACATAGATATTATTAAGGATAATTCTTTTAGCGAAGTTACAAATTTTGAAAATGTAAATATTTTATTTGCAGATATTAACAATAAATTAGTACAAATTGAAAAACGAAGCAATGGAATTATCTCTTCTGAATTCGAACTTCAAATTTTGGACATTCCAAGTCTTGAAAGAAAAGTATATACTTTGGATAGGGAACCAAAATCCATAGAGGTTTTTGGTAATGTTGTAGCTATTAATTTTGGCACAGAAGTATTATTTATTAATAATTCTGGATGGCTTATAAAGAATTATACCTCTACTCAAGAAGTACAATCAATAGTACTTTCTAATAATTTAGCAGGTATTGTTTTCAAGGATAAAGTAGAATTTCTTTCTCTATAGGAGGTGATATTGTGTCTTTTGTTATTGATTTAATAATTATTGCCATTATTCTTTTATTTACTTTTTTAGGTTATAAAAGAGGATTAATTAAACTAGCAATAAGCTTATGTACTTTCGCTATTGCAATTATCGTGGCTTTTGTATTTTATAAACCTATAGCTAATGTAGTTATAGAAAATACGAATATAGATGAATCTATTGAATCTGCAATTACTGATAGAATTTTGCCTGAAGGCGTATCTAGTGATGAAGAAGTAGAATTATCAAATGACTTACCTAATGTGATATTACAAAATAGTGCAAATACAGTTGAAAGTATTGCTAATTCTTTTAGTACTACATTAATTGAAACTGCTTCTTTATTAATTATTTTCATAGTTGTTAAAATCATTTTGAGATTTATTACTGCTTTGGCAGATTTAATTGCAAAATTACCAATCTTGAAGCAGTTTAATAAATTGGGTGGTACTTTATATGGTATTATAGAAGGGTTCTTTATAGTATTTGTATGTTTTGCTGTTATTTCTTTAATCGCACCTTTATTAGATCCTTCTATGTTGGAAGCAATAAATTCTTCTACATTAGGTTCTATGTTCTATAATAATAATATTTTGCTTAAGTTTATTTTATAGAAAAGCACCAAATGCATATTAGAATTATTAACTCGGATTTTTTTATCTGTTACTTTTCTTGTATAAAGCCAAGAAAAAGCCTCTAGTTGTTTTGACTTAGAGGTTTTTCTTTATTTTTTCTATTCATTTTGTTTTACTTTTTTCTGCTATAGCTTTTTTATTTTTTATAAAATCACTCCATTTATCTATATAATATCTACGAATTATAGCTAAATTTGTAAACATTCTTCCTACAAAAACTACTATTGCAGCTAAGTATATATCTACATTTAATTTAACTCCTAACCATGTTAAAAGTATTGATAAAACAGCATTTCCGAAAAATCCAGATATAAATACTTTTATATCAAAATTTCCTTTTAATACTGATGTTATTCCTCCAAATACTGAATCTAATGCTGCTACTATGGCTATTGCTAAATAGCCAGAATATGTATACGAAATTACTGGACCATTTACGCCTATTATTGCTCCAAGTATGCAACCAATTAATATTGCTATTATTACCATATTATTCTTCCTCCTTCACATATTCAAATTCTAAATCACTATTATGTGCTGCTATTGTTATATTAGATGCTCTTTCTAGAGTTACTTGTTTTCCCTCTGCAATCTGAGTATCTATATATCCTGAGGTTTTCTGTGCTACAGAGCTTTCTAGATAAGTAGGATTTCCAATTGCTTTTATAGTAAATGGTGCTACTTCTGGTACTCCTTTTATAGTTATGTGGCCTTTTTCATTTATATCTACTATATAACTATCATAAACTATTCTTTGTTCATTTATGGAAATTGCTTCTGCACCCGCGTTTCTTAATATGTTTACTAATTCTAATAAATCTTCTGCATTTATTTTACTTGTTCCACTATTGGATATTGTTATTATTATTCCTTCACCTGTTACACTATTTTTTCCAAGTAAATCTTCTGTTTCCTGTAGTTCTTTTTGTAATAGTTCTGATGCTTCTTTTCCTTCTGCTATTACCGCTTCATATTCTAATATTTTTTCATTTGTTTCTTTTATTTTTGCTTCTACTTCTTCACATCTTGTTTTTAATGATGTTATTTCTGTTTTTAGTTCGCTTTCTCTCATAATTTCTAGTTCCGAAATATCTGTTTGACTTATTGTTTTTACCTGCATAAATATTAATGCTGTAAGTATAAAACACATAATTCCAATTGTAATTGTAACTATAAATTTTCCTTTTTTCATTTTTTATTCCTTTCTACCTATAAGTTTGAAGAGATATATTCGTATTTATATACACCTTCATATTTTGGTATTGTTATATCATCACTATTTTCTATTTCAACTATTACTCCTCCACTTACCATTAAAGATAAATAGCCACCTTTCCTTGTTAAATTATATAGTGCTTGTGGATAGCATATTGCTTTTATTTCAATTGGCACACCTACAATTTCACCATTTACTCTTATAATGTTTCCATCACACATTATTGAAGTTGTATTTACTATCCTTTTTCCATTTATGGATATAGCATCTGCTCCTACATTATATAGTTCATTTACTATATGTATTAAATCTCCATCATGAACTAAATAAGAATTTACATCTATTATTTCTTCTTCATTTGCTTCTCTATTTTCATCTAATCTTATAATTACTCCGCTTCCTTTTACTTCTGTTAGTCCTAATAGTTCATTATTTTTCTTAATTTCATTTTCCTTTTCCATATCTACACCGCTATTAGTTGTTGCTTGTGTTCTTACTTCCTCTAGCCTTGCTTCTACTTCCTCTAATTGCTTATAAACATCGTTATATTCTTGTCTCCACTTTAATACTTCATCTTTTAATTCTGCATTATCATTTAAAGATATTCCCTCTTCATTTGTTATGCTTTCTACTGTTTTTACTTGTATAAATATCGCTATTGTTAATATTAAGCATACTATGCCTAATGTTATTGCTATTTTTTTCATATATTACACCTTCTCTCTAAAATACACTTTTTTTATATCTGGTACATTAAGAATTATTTCTCCTTCTATACCTTTTTCTCTTTCTATTAAATCTACTATCCATAATATTTTTACATTAATATTGGTCCCATCTCCAAACTGTACAATCTTTCCTTCACTTGGTATTTCTAATATAAAATTATTTTCGTCAGATATATCTATAGTTGTAATTATATCCTTTATTCCATTACTTTTTGCTGTTTCTGTTATTTGTATTAATATATCTAGTTTTTTTAAGTCTTGAGCATCCATTCTATTGCCAGTAGCTATCTCTTGTGTTGAAAATCCCTTAATTATTGGTAATTGTAGTGGTTCTTCTGATATTTCCAAAATATACCCCTGATTATTTATATAAGCATATTTATTATTTTCCATCTGTAAAATATATGTACAAATTCTTTCTTTTACATCTAATATTATTTCTCCATTTAGTTTTTTTGTGATAGTTACATCTTCAATATAAGCATTTGATTTTATATTATCTCTTATTGTACTCTTAAATGTCTTAAACATATTATCTTCAACTGCCAATGTAGATTTTTCTATAATTTCCTCTGTACTAACTTTTGAATTATTAATAACTGTAATTTGCTTTATATTAAATAAATCTGATAATAGGATTAAAGCTATTATGGCTAAAAGTATAAGTATAAAAAATATAACAGCAACAGCTTTTCTTCTTTTTATACTTTTTTTCTTTGATGATAGTCGTTTTTTTTTAACTTGCTTTACTTTTTTATTTGATGTCTCTTTAGGATTTTTAGTTTTGTTACTTTTAATCGCTACTTTCAATTACTTCTCCCTTCGTATAAGAAAAGTCTATTTTTCCTATATAATAAAATATCACTGGTTAATATAATTAACCAATGATATTTTATACTATTTAGAGAAAAATTTCAATGCATTTTGGAAATTTATTACATTTCCATTTTAATATTTGCCCCTAACTTAGTTAATTTTTTGTCTAAATTTTCATATCCCCTTAATATATGCTCTATATTGCTAATCTTGCTTTTTCCTTTGGCTGCTAGTGCTGCCATACACATTGCTGCTCCTCCTCGCAGATCTGTTGCTGTAACATCTGCTGCTACAAGCTTTCTTACTCCTTTTACTATTGCCACTTTCCCTTCAATTGTTATTTTAGCTCCCATTCTTGCTAATTCATTTACATATTTATATCTGTTTTCAAATATATTTTCTACTATCATTGAACTTCCTTTTGCTAAAGTAAGCATACTTGCAAAAACGGACTGCATATCTGTTGGAAAACCCGGATATGGCATTGTTTTTATATCCACAGCCTTTAGTCTTTTTCCAGCTTGAATTTCTATTGCATTTTTACTTAAAAGAATTTTTGTTCCCGCTTCTTCAAGTTTATGTACTATAGGACTTATGTGGTCTATTCGCACATCATTTACTAGTACATCTCCTCCAGTGATTGCTGCCATACATAGTAATGTTCCTGCTTCTATTCTATCAGGCATCACATTGTAACTTACATCTTTTAAATTTTTTACTCCTGTTATTTTTATAACATTTGTTCCTGCTCCTTTTACTTTTGCTCCCATTTTATTTAAAAATTCTTGCAAGTCAACTATTTCTGGTTCCATTGCTGCATTTGTTATTACCGTTTCTCCTTCTGCGAGAACAGAAGCTAATATTATATTTTCTGTTGCACCTACAGATGGGAAATCTAGATGTATATCGCTTCCTACTATCTTATCGCATGAACATTTAATATAACCACTATTTTCTTCAATTTTTATACCTAATTTCTGAAAACCTTTTAAATGCAGGTCTATTGGTCTTGTTCCTATATCACATCCTCCTGTTTGTGATAGTTTGTGGATACATAAATTTTAAATGGAATGCTAAACCTCCATTTTCATATAATTCCTTAAACATTTCATCATTTAAGTTATATTCTTCTTTTTGTTCTTTTGTTATTTCTTTTCTACCAAAGACTACAATTTTATCAAATAATCTTGAAAGTTCTTCTTTTCTTAATCCCTCTTTTTTTATGTCTGATATTGCTTTGAATATTAACTCTTCTTTATCTTCTAGCTTGTTTAAACTGCTTAACTTAATTTCTATTTCCTTTATTTTTGATTCTTCATTTTTGATTTTTTTATCTAATTCTTGTTTTTTATCTTTAAATAAAAACTCTGGTATTAACCCATTTAGCTTATCTTCATATATTTGTTTATATTGTTTTTGTAACTTATCTAAAATTTGTTTTGATTTATTTAAATCATTCTCTAATGTTATTTTATTTGTGCTAATCGCTTTGGTATGGCTCATCACAAAACTTTTGAACTCTGGATTACTTATTAAATTATCTATATATGCATTTACTATTTGGTCCAAATATTCTATTCTAATTCTGTGTGGAGTACAACCATAGTTTTCTCTTATATTTTCTTTAATAGTCCCTTCATTACTATACTTTTTGCATAGATAACTATCTGGTCTTTTTCTTGTACCACTTGACCCCTTTCTTTTATACATAGGTGTTCCACATCTCCCACAATATAAAAGTCCTGAATATAAATTATTTTCCACATCTACAAACTTAAACCCATTATTATATTTATCACTTTCTTTTTTTCTTGTCGCTCTTATTCTTTGCACTTTTTCAAATAATTCCTTATCTATAATTGGCTTGTGATGATTTTCTATTATAGTCCATTCCTCTGGTGCTTTAACTCTTGTTTTTTTTGATTTAAAACTTATTTTCTCAGTATGTCCACCTACATAATCTCCAATGTATCTTCTATCATCTAAAATCCTTACAATGTGTTGTGCTTTCCAATTTAGTGTTTGCTTTGCATTTGCAAAATTTCTACTTTGAGACGGTGTAGCTATTCCCTTTTTATTTAAGTAGGTAGCTATTTTTTGGTACCCCCAGCTCTTAGAGTATAATTCAAATATTTCCTTAACTACTGGAGCAGTTTCTTTATTAATCACTAATTGTTTTCCTTCTTTATTATAACCATATATTGCTTTCACAAGTAAATCTCCTTCTTCAATTTTATGTCTTAAATTTCTTCTTATATTTTTGCTATCATCTCTGGCCCTTCTTTCATTAAACCATGCATACAATCCAAACATTTCTTCATTGTATTGTTCATCTTCAAATATTATTTCTACACCTTGTTCTTCAAGATATTCTACAAAGCCTAATGCTTCTTTTTGATTTCTTCCAAGTCTGGCAGAGTTTTTAAATACAATAACATCTATTTCCTTCTTCTTTGCTCTATTTCTAATATCGTTAAACCTACTAAAATCCGTTCCGCTTTTATCATCATCCATTATAATATCTACTATATTGGTGTAACCATGACCTTTACAATATTTTACAAGCAAATCTCTTTGTGTTTCAATTCTTTCATAATTCTCGCCGTAATCATCTCTACTCTCTCTACAATAAATTATAACTTTCTTTTCTTCATTAGACTTTTTCATAGCATACCTCCGTTTCGTAATGTATCAATAACGTTTAATTTATTGTTATAGTTTATTGTTGCTATTATATGTCAAAAGTTCTAAAATTTCAAGACTTCGCTTGAAGTTTTAGAACTTTTTATTTGTAACTACTTTTCTTTTTTCTTATTCTGTGATATATTAAATATGCTTATGATCAATATAATTATAATACTTATAATTACATACAGTAAATTGTTTTCTTCTACTTCTGTTTGATTATCTCCTATTATCTGATTTTCATTTTCATTGTTTTGTATATCTCCTGTTTCACCACTCCAAATTCCAAGTTTATTATTTTTAGCTGTTTCTTCGCTTTCTTGTAACATTCCAGCATATTTATAATTATTTTGTAACATATAAGTCTCTGCTAATCCGTTTTCTACTAGTAAATTTTGCAATAACTCATCATCTATCCATACCCATGCCAAATATCTATCATATTTATCCTTTTCGTCTGCAGAACTATCTAATTCTAATTCAATCTTAGTAGCATTTTTCAGCTTATCTTTTGTAAAATCACTTGCTTCTCTTCCCCAAGCTTCTTCACCAATTTCTGGATCTACGGTTTCCTTTGTATTTATTCCTAGAAATCTAACTGTAACTTTTTCTCCATCCATTATAAACTTTTCAGTATCTCCATCAACAACTGAGTCTAATTCCACTTCAATTTTATTTGTATTTTCATCATAATCAATTTCTATTTTATTAAAATTTTCATCATAGTATATTGCTGGTGCAATAATAATCCATTTTTGTTTTTCTTCATCCCATTTTACTTGGTGATAATGCCTCTCTCCATCTTGTTTATGATAACCGTAATAATTTCCATTATGTTCAGTTATGTACTTTGAATCTTTGTCCTTCCAACCTGTAATATTACCACCATGTGCAAAACTTACATTATATGCACATATCAGCATTACTATAACAATTAATACATTTTTAAACTTTTTCATAATTACCACCTAATAAATTATACCATAAGGAGGAATTAATTTGAACGATTTTTTAAATTTTTCATACAAAGCTTTAAATCTACTTGATAACCAAATTCATGATAATATAGAAGGAAGTTATATAGATAGCTTTATACATGAATTGCAAGATTATTTAGAATTACATGTAAGTAATAAAATACTTGAAGATTTACCTAAAAATACTAATCTACACTTTGCTAAATTTGAGGGTGAATATGCAGTATGTTTTGATTACTCTTCTAAAACTATATATAATATTCCTAAATCTTACTTAAAAGGAACATCTCCAGAAGTTGGTGAAGCCCTTTATAAAGCTTCTTCAAAAGATTTTCGAATAGACTACACTGGCATCCAAGCAAATCCTGATAATATTAATAATTTTCTAAATGAATGTAGCTATGTAAATTTGCCTTCAAAGTTGAATATATTGCCTGAATATTATAAAATTTCGGAAATTGGTATAGACTTTGCTGTCTGCAAAAACCTTAATACTAATAAACCAGAAAATATACCAATAGATGATGTTCCTGAGAATGCTAAAAATGGGGATACATTAGTATATAAAAATGGAGAATTTATTATTGCAAAATAATGTTTTGTTATCTGTATTTTTCCTGTATTCTATCGGAAATTATATCAGTAAATACCTGTTTATAATCTTCTACATCATTACTATTTGATTTTGGACATACAAATACTGCAAAGGGTAATTTATCTTTTTTACATTTTTGATTTTCTAATTTTTTTATGTTTACATCCAACTGCACCACCTCTCTAAAAAATATTCTCATCATAATTAAATATGATATTTTTTTAGGCATACTAAAAAGCAAGCCATTTACTCTTGTAAATAAATGCTTGCTTTTAGTTGATTTTTTGGAACAATATTTTGAACATAGTTAAACTAAGTATCTTTTAGACATTTCAATTGAATGTTGCCATTGTAAATGCTTCAAGTACTCTAGTTCGAAATCTTCTTTTCCTTTCAAAATTTGTGTTCTTAACTGTCTATTCGTCTTTTTTCTTTGAATATAATTTTTATACCTTGTTCTACTTCTTATTTGTTTTTCATTTTCATAATTAGGATGTCTTCTTAAAACTTTTGATACGTACTGAGAACTAATTCCTAATTCCTTGGCTATACAAATGCAGTTAAACTTTTCTTCAAAATACAATTCGCAAATTTTCTGCCTATTGTTGTCTGTTTTGATTACGTACCTCCTTTCAAAAATAGTAATCAACAATCCTTATTAGTTTGAAAATTTGACTTTGATATTTCCTTACTTTTTTGTGCAAATTTTAAGTCATTTGGTATTTTTACTTTTGTTGATGGATTAATTCTACAACATTTTTTAACAAAATTCAATATATACACAAAAATTTTTAAAAATGCTTATTTTTCAATGGTTTGAGTGTGTTTTTAGTATATGATTTTTTAATTTTCACATTTTTAAATAATTATTTTTTATAAAAAAATTATAGTATAACATAGAATTTAAAACAAAATTAGCCATAAAAAAAGCCATTCTTTTGAATGACTTTTTGCGACGCTCAGCGTCTACACGGGTTTGGTCCTTGTGAGACCAAAATAGAATAATATCTACTAATCCTTAATTAATTTGATTATATACTATTTTTTCAAAAAGTATAGAGTTTTTTTAAATATTTTCCAAAAAGTCACTTTTTTCTTAAATAAACTTTTAATCTTTTCAAATAGTCTTTTTAAGAATGATTGTTCCTTGTATTCAATCATAGCTATTTCTTCATTGCTTGGTTCTATTTCCTCTCTGTTTTTCTTAAAGATATTATCAGGATTATATTTCTCTCGTAGTTCAGCTTCTAAAATTCTTTCTGCTTCTTTTAAATCTCTTGCATCTTTTTCTTGTAATCTCTTTTTTTCATCTTGTGAACAAAGAAAATCCCTATATATCAAGCCTAATAGTATTATTGTTTCATCTTTTAATTTTTGATTTTCTATTGGTTCTTTAATGTTCGGTAAATATTCTTTATCTCTTTCTTCTTTGATTATTTCATAAAATTTTTTTGGTATTTTATTTAATAACTCTTGTGGCATTAATTTAAAAATTTCATATACTTCTGAAAATGCTTCCATATATTCTTTTTTCATTAGTTTACCTACCTTTCACTTTGTTCATCGTTATGTTCTTCCATTTCATAGCTCTGACTTCTATCTCTTGTAATAGTTTTTATTGCTTTTACAATATCATCTTTCATTTTTACAAATTTTATATTCTTCTAGTCCAAATATGTGTATATATTTATATTTTTCATTGTCATCAAAATAATAATATAACCTTGCTAGTTTCTCCATATTAATTAAAGGCATCACTATAATATAATTATCATCATCTACTTTCAAATCTGCAAACTTAAAATCTGTCGATTGTGCTTTGTATAATTCTTTTAATCTCAAATAAATGCTTTCTCTAATTTTATAATTATTTCTGATTAGGAACTTTCCATAATCATTATATGGAATCAAAATTGTGTTATCCTTTCCAAAATAAAACCCTTTCTCGTGTAATACTATTTTTTCTATATCATTAGTAAAAATTATTAAATTGTTATACTCATGCTCTTTTTTTATATCATAGTAAACTGATTTTGTGTATTTATCATCTTTTCCATTGTAAATTGCATATACAAGAAACTCATCTTTATTATAGTAATTTAATTTTCCTATATATCTTCTCGAATGTGATGTTGGCTCATCTTCTTTCTTCATTTCCCAACTTGGTATAAAATTTATGTTATCATGTATTAAACTACTTGCTATATCACTTATAACATTTAATCTTTCTATGTTATTTTCATTTCTACAATGATTTCTTACTTCAAATCCGTTCTCAATCAAATATTCTTTTCCCTTTGTTCCTAAACTTATGTATCTATGTTTTAACCTCTTAATATAATTATGTCTTACTAGATTTACAATCCTTTTTTCTTGATAAGTTACTGTACCATATATATATCTAGTGTTATCTAATGAAATTATCTTATACTTACCTAAAAATATTAATAACTCTATATCCCTATTTTGTAACCTAATTTCACCTCTCATATCAATCACCTCTTCCCTAAAAATTTCTTATAAACTTCTCTTACACTGTACCTTTGTAGAGGCAACATATTGTATATGTTACCTCTACTCTAGACATTTTTTATTTTATTAAATTTATAAAATGCTACAATTTCAATGTTTTTACTGATATATTATTATGGCAAAATATTTAAGAAAAAATTTTTAAAAATTTTGCCATATTTGTATATATCATTTATCGTAATTTTTGATTAATTATTTTTGTAATTTCCTCTGCATCTATTACATAAACATCGATATGTGGCTTGTCTGAATAATAACCTTGCACCATATAACATGAACAATATATGTTATCATCTCTTATTACTTTTCCATTTATTAATCCATCTTGAATTGGTTTTACATTTCTGTTATCTGCATCCCATATCTTTCCACTATCATATACTTTAATAATTGTCATTGTAAATTTATCGTAAAATAATCCTTTATATTGTTTTATAACATTTGAAATATTATAGGCTATTTGTTTTTGAACATAATTAATTCCTTGCTTAATTGATGGTAATTTTTCAGGAATATATATTTTTAGTATATTATTTTCTAATGTTGCTTTATATTCAGTATTGATTGCTTTAATTCCCTCTTCATCTATGAAATTTAGCCATAGATTTGCTTGTTTTACATAGTCATACATATCCATCCTATTTTTTTCAAATTTTATAAAGTATTTTTCTAATTCTTCATTTGTCACTTCTTCTTTTGTTTGTAATAGTTTATTACTTAAATCTCCTATTCTTTCTATTGATTTAATTATTTTTTCTTTCATCATAAAAATCACTCTCTCTTTCTTTAATTTAATTTTAGGTATAAAAATAGAAGGTACAAAATTAATTGTATCCTTCCATTTTTAATATTAACTCTACATTTTCATAATATTATCTAAAAAAATTTAAAAAATTTTAATAAAAAATATAGACTTTTCGAATAAAATTCTATATAATATAAATAATTATTATATAGTGCTAATAAGATAGGTGTTCTAATTGTTGAATGCTTATTCTTAGGTGTACTATCACAATGGAAATTAAGGGTTTTCTATTTCTGGTGTTCTAATGTTGAATGCTATGTTATAGAAAGCTCTTTTATTTTCTTTCCATATTTTAAATAGTCATATATTCTTATTGCTCTTCTTAAATTACTTTTTAAACTATTATCATTACTCTCAAGTACATTATTATCTTTTTTAAATATCTCTATTAGTATTTTTTCTAAATCTTCTACATTTATTTTTTCTTCATCTAAATGTGCTATTTTATCTAAAGCATATAACCAATTATTACCATGTTCTTTCCATATTTCATTTACTGAATTATATTTTACCCTATGCCTGCTATTCTTTATGCTTTTACTTATAATATTGTCAAAATCATTTCCCAACGCTATTTTTTCTAACTCTTCATATCTTTTTATGCTTTCACTTAAATATTTATTTAATGGTAGTCCATTTGAATTTTCTTTTTGTAACTTCAAAGCAATTTGTTCAAGTATATCATCTACTTTAAACCTTTTATCATTCATAATTATGTCTCGATACCATTCATTTGCTGAAAATCCTCTTAATCCGTCAAAAGCAACTTCTTGTACTTTACCTATTGCCATAACTAATTCTTCATCTTTGATTCTTTCATCTTCAATATTTCCAACCTTAATAGTACTAGTAGGCTCATTAGTTATAACAAAATTATATAATTCATCTTTGTAATATCTTAAAATTTTAGCTGGAATCTTATTTTTCTTTTTAGATAATTCATCATACAATATAGAAAAATCATTCATTTTTATTCTTGTCATTTCTAAAAATTTATCTTCTATTTTCATCGTGTATTCGCTTATTTCATATTCTTCTACAACAGGACTATATTCTATAAAAATAAACCTATTCTTCAACTTAGCAACTTTTTCAATATCTAAACATTTTATTATTGAATTTAATATATCTTGTATATTGATATCACTTATCGAATAACCTATAAATATAATTGGATGTTCTATAAATATAGTCATTAATTTCGCAGCCAAATAATTACTCTTATCTTCAAATTCATTATAGTCCTTAGTATCAATTATTATACTTTTTGGTTCTTCTATCGTCCCATGTATTTTATAAATTTCGCCTATTCCTTGTATTCCTGAAAATATTAATTCATCTTGTCCAACATATCGTTTATATCCTTCAAAATTTTCTTCAAAAAAATTATCATAATTTGTAGTAATAATTCCAGATATACTTTTTATAGATAATTTTTTTAATTTTTCTATTTCCTCAATATATGTTGGAACAATATTCGATTGATTTTTTATATACATAGCAATTTCAGCTTTAAATGGAGATACACTCTCTTTCTTCACTTTATTAGAATAGTAATCATCTAGATTTCTAATACCTTTTTCATTTTTGAACCATAAATTATTAAAGTCTTTTTCTACAAGCTCTGCTATTTTAGGATATAATTCGCTTTCATTTCTTATTAACTCTTTAGCCTTATTTTCATATGATGCAAAGGCAAACTCATCACTTGATATTTTGCTGATAAATATCTCCAACAATCCTTTCCAACTTGGTAAATCATAATATCTTCTTGTTATACCAGATCCAACAAATAGAAATGGTGTTGTATTAAAATTATCTATTATCTCTTTCAAATTTTTATACATCTGATTGCCTCCTATTATAATTCGTTTAATTTATTATTTTGAATTTTATATTTTCTCTATTTAACTAATTCATATAATTGCTTTGCAATTTCTTCTATTGTGTAATCTGCCGTTTTCAATCCCAAAATATCTGATAATATTGGACTATTTTTTGTTACTTCTTCTTTTGAAATATTATGCCATACCGGTAATACTTTACAATTTCCATCTGAGACTCTCGAAAATAATCCATTTAATTCTCGTTCTGTCCAAAACTTTTTAAAATAAGTGCTTGTTAAAATAACTATTCCATATTTTGAATTAGCTAATCCACTATCAATTGATATTCTTAAACTGTCACCAACTTTTAAGGTAAAACTATCATACCATACATTTGCACCTAGCTTTTCTAATTCCTTTGCTAACGGTTCTGCAACTTCTTTTTTATCTTCACTAGCATGTGAAATAAAAAAATCATATTCCTTATTTATTTCGCTTTCACTCTGTACATTTTTAAACTGTTGCATATTTATTATTTGTTGTTGCTCCATATTTTTTTGACTTTGAATTATTTGTTGTTGTATTCTTGCCTGCTCTTTATTTAGTTCTATTTGCTTCAATGTATATTTTTTCTGTTTTTCTACTAGTTTCTTATTAATCTCTGACTGTTTAGTCTTTGATTTTATAATATCATTATTAAGCCTTTCTATTTGTCTAGTTTTACTATTTAATATTGAAATAGATGTATTTTTTGTAATTGATTTATTTATTCTGGATATTTCATTCAACTTTTTTACTTCATTCTTTTGTTCTTCTGCTAAATTCTTGTTTAATTTGATAATTTCACTTGACATATTTTTAATTTCATTTTGTATAGAATTTACTGACATATTTTTCCCCTTTTTCCTTTAAATTTTATCATATTTTTTAGTAAAAGTCATTATAATTTTTAAAATTTTTTAGATAGTCTCATCTCCCTTATCCATTCATTTATCTTAAACTTGTCCAATGTATCCACCAAATATCGCAGCCCCCTGGATATGAAAATACAGCATGCTTAAATCTCCCTATAATTGCACCTGCAAGTACTACTGATGATCTCATTTTCCTCATTAGTTCATCTGGAATTTCCTGAGTTTTTATATCTTTTGAATCTATTATTATTTTTCCATTTTTCTTACTTACATTACATCCTAATAAATGCAAAATTTTTAAAGTTGTTTTTGTATCATATATATTTGGTATGTTGTATAATGTCGTTATTTTTCCACTTAATATACTTGCTGCCATTATAGGAAGAGATGCGTTTTTTGAACCTGATACTTTTACTTCTCCTTCTAGCTTTTTTCCTCCTTCTATTATGTAACTTGACATTCTTACTCCTCCTTTATTTACTATATATTATGCAAACTAGCTTAATAAAGTTAAAAAGTTCTAAAATTTTAGTGTTTTCTACTAAAATTTTAGAACTTTTTATTTAAAACTACTTCTTTTTTCTTATTAGATGCTATAAAGGATTATCTCCTGAAATCTGTGATGCTATAAAGAAAGTTTCTTCAAAAGATTTTCGTGTAGATTCTAATGGTATTCCAGCAAATCCAAACAATATTGATAACCTTTTAAATGAATACAGTTATACTAATCTTTCATCTATCAGTTAATTTTTTTCTTTCTTGAATTGATTTTATTCTTTTTGCAATCCATTCCTCATCATAACCTTTTGTTCTGTATAAATCTATCGCTCTTTGCAATGAAATTGAAGGATCAAATGTTTCATCAATTCTTTCTTTTCCAAAATGAGCCAACCATTGTTTAATAGGCTCTGCATTTTTTGAAGGAATTGATTCTATTATACGAAACATTCCTTCAATATCACACACATCTGTCATACAATATTTTCCATCTTGGGATTTTAATTTCAACTGTCCGATTTTTTCGGACACTTCAAATCCATCTTTTATTAAATTCTTTTTCAAATCACTCCAATACTTTCTTGGTCTGTTGCTTCCTGATATTACACCAACAATATCTACTATACTGATATAATATTTTTCTTCTGATTTTGGACATATTGTAAATATTTTTATAAGTCTATAGCTAAAGTAAAATTCAAAGTTGATTTTTTCAATCCCTAACTATCACTTATATAATTGATATTCTCCATTTATATACTGAAACATTGTTCCTTCAGTTGCACTTTCTGAAAGTTCACTTGGGAAATTAATTTCTTCAAAGCATTCTCCTGTATAATTAGTTTCATCAATCAGCCATACTGTATCTCCTGTTTTTTCAACAAATCTATATAAATAACCCTCTACACGTTGCATCTCCATTCTATTGGTTTGTTCTTCTAATAATCTATTTATCATTTCTGTAAGTTCTGCCTGTATTTCTTCTGTTGCCTCTTTATCTAGTATCCATTTCCCATTTTTTACTTTTAAAACACTATCTACACCTGCTCCTTTAGGTAACTCACTTTCTTTAGCCCCAATATTAATTCCAGATTCTCCATTTTTATGGTTAACTAGACCATAAGAATTATCAGACCTTTTATTATATACATAATAAAATTCTCCTTCTTCCCAATGTTCCTTTGAGTAGTTATTAATTATTTCACGTCTTTCAACATTTATTTTATCTCTATATCTAGTAGTTAAAATTCTTTCCCCTAATATTTTTTGTACCAATGGAACTTGATTTCTTTCATTTTCTTTTAAAAATTCACTTAATTCTTTAATAAACTTTTGAAAAATGTTGTTTTCCTTAGTACTATCTATTAAATTATTGAACAAGTTTAAATTCAATAAATTTCACTCCTCTCATTCTATTGTTTTGTACCATATTTCATTCTTTCAGCCAACTTTCTCCTGTTTTATAATCTATAACAATTCCAGGTTGTACATTATAAACATATACATTAAAACATACTCCTTCCCCATTATCTTCAATAGAATATGCCTCCATTTGAACTCCATTTGCAACAAGATTATCTCCTTCAAAAATCGGTGTTACTCTATACAAAACATGATTTTCCTTATTTTCCTCTTTATCCAAATAATCATCAATTAGATTTTCAAATTTTAGCATGCCTTCGATATTCATATATCTCGTTCCTGTAATTAGATTTAACTCATTATTGTTTTCTGCAGATAACTGCCAACCAATCAAATGACAACGATTATATAAATAATTCCCATCTACAATACCTTTATATTCTTTTTGTTCCCAACCAGTTGGATTATATGTAAGTTCTTCTCTTTCTTCATTATCCTTTGGTCTAGTTTTCTCACAAATGTTAGCATATGCTACACCACATCTATATAAATCATCTAATTCTGAATATTTTTCAAAACTCTCAGTAGTATAATCTTCCTCATCAAAATATGGGATATTATTGTTTATAATAACATATGGCTGACCTTCATACTCTGGGATATCACTTAAATTATAAGATATGATATTATTCGTTTGTTCATTTTCTATATTATTTAATTTTTCTTGAACATTAGGATAAAAGACTCCTATTACTAGAACTAATATTATTACCAAAAGCTGTGATATTATATTTAAAATGCTTTTTTTATTTTTCTTTTTAGCCATATATATATACCTCCATATTTTAATTAATATAGAGTATATCATATTCTTTATAAAATTTGGTATAAAAAGATATAAAATTCTTGAATAAAAATCATAGAACAAAACAACTTTTTATATATTATATAACGTTTTTATTTTGTGTCAATACTTTCATTTAATTTTTTTGTTTTTGCTAAAATAAAACCGCTATATCCTTTGATATAACGGTTTTTGCTTGGTGAACCAGAGACGACTCGAACGTCCGACCCACGGCTTAGAAGGCCGTTGCTCTATCCAGCTGAGCTACTGGTCCATTTCGGACATATAAAATAATACCATATTTTTATAAAATAGTCAATATTTTTCTTGAAATTAGTTGAATTTTTTCGTTTTCTTTGGTATACTAATATTTGCATTATTAATTTTTATTTTATGAGAAAGGATTGATGATTTTTTATGGGAAAACATAATAGAACTAAAGAAGATGATAAATATAAAAACGTTAAAACTGCAAAAAAATCTAAAAAAGGTAATAAAAAGAAGAAAAAACATATTGTATTAATAATATTTTTAATTTTACTTGTAGCTTTAGGAATTTTTATTGCAAAACGACTTTATGATGCACAAGGTAATGTTCTTGGAGCTATACTTGGTCATGATGCAGAAACTTTGCAAAATTTGGATAAATTGCAGGTATTAATTTTAGGTGAAAGTACTGGTATGTCTGATACAATTATAGTTGCTTCATATGATCCTAAAACTCAAAAAGCTTCTTTACTATCAATTCCAAGAGATACTTTTACTGGAACGAATAAGTCTTCTGCTAAGTATTACCATAAAATAAATGCTCTTTATAATTATGGTGAAACACCTGAAAAGACAGTTGAAGCTGTAAATGAAATTACTGGTTTAAATATTCAATATTATATACTTGTTGATACCGAAGCATTAATTAAATTAGTTGATACTATTGGCGGTTTGGAATTTGATGTTCCTATTGATATGAATTACGATGATAGTACACAAGATTTACATATTCATTTATCTGCAGGATATCAAAAACTAAATGGTAAGCAAGTTGAAGGATTAGTAAGATTTAGACATAATAATGATTGGACTTCATATTCTCCTAACTATGGTATAGAAGATCATGGACGTTCAAGAACTCAACGTAATGTAGTTATTGCTCTTGCTAATCAAACACTTAAGTTTAAAAATATTACAGAAATTTCAAATATAATTGATATTTTGAAGGAATATGTTGATACTAATTTAGATTTAAATGCAATAAAGGATTACTTACCTTACGCTACTCAAATGAATATGGATAATGTTAAAGTAGGTATGCTTCCTGGTTATGATGATATAGTTAATGGTATTTGGTTCTTCTTCTATGATGAAGAGGAAACAAAAGCTCTTGTTGATGAGTTATTTAATGATGTAGCTCCAGATAGTGAGGAATCACAAGAAGTAGATGATGAAAATACATTAGCTGAAAACGTAGCAAATGAAACTTAAAATTGGCAGGTAAAACCTGCCAATAATTAAATTATTTATTTATTTTTAGTTATATTTCTTATTTTCTTTAATGTCTTTGTTCTTTTATATATTCCTATTGTTCTTAATGTTCCAAAGATTATGACTAATCCTATAAATATAAATATGAATGTTATTCCTACTTTACTTTTTTCTACTTTATTTTCTGCAATTAAATTTGCTGTATATGTTTTTCCTTCTATTTCATATGATACTGTCCCAATTACTTCTCCTGCTTCTATTGGTGCTTTTAGTTTATCATTTATTTGTATTTGTGGTTCTATAGTGTTTTCTTCATTTTCTACATTTACTACTGCAATTACATCATTTTCTAATATTACATTTAACTTTTTAGTATCTTTGCTTGCATTTTTTATATTTATTGTTTGTATGTTTGTACCTGCCTTTGCAATTGTTTTAATTGTATTATTTTCATAAGCATATTCTAATATTTTCTTACTATCTTCATATCGGCTATCTGATGTCGTAGATTTCATTACTACTGAAACTAGTGGTATATCATTTTTCACACTATATATCATAACACAATATCCCGCAGGAGTAGTAAAACCTGTTTTAATTCCACTAGCATATCTATAATAGTTTTTACTTCCACTTAAAATCATTTCATTTGTAGTTTGGTATAGTCTATCTGTTTTTTCATACACGTTTGTTGCTCCTAGTTCATAATATATATTTCCTGTTATTTCTTTTATCTCATCATACTGCATAGCATACTTTCCTATTAAAGCCATATCATGTGCTGTTGAATATTGATTTTCATCATGCGTGCCATTACAATTAACAAAATTACTGTTGGTACAACCTATTTCTTTAGCTTTCTTATTCATCATTTCTACAAATTCTTCTGTAGTTCCTCCAACATGTTCTGCTAAAGCATTTGCCACATCATTATATGATGATATTAGTAATAGGTTTAGTAACTGCTCTACCGTAAGTATTTCACCTGATTGTATATTTGCGGTTAGATATCCTGATTGAACATTATCTATTGCACTTTGACTAATTGTTACCGTATCTTGCATATTACAATTTTCAACAACTAAAATTGCTGTTAGCACATTTGTTAAACTTGCTGGATATAACTTTTCATCCATATTTTTACTATATAATATTTTTCCATCTATGCAATCAATAACTGCTGCTGAGGTAGCTGTTATTTCTGGCTCTTTAGCATTTACTGTTGGTATGAATATTATGCTAAATAGTATAAATGAAATTAATATATTTCTAACTTTCATATTTCTAACATCCCCTTTTTAGCTGCATTTCTCTAATTATGATAATATATTTTCTTTAAAAAAACAATATTTTAGGAGGTTTTTATGAAAAATTTTGACAAAAAATTACTAATTATTTTCATTTCTATTTTAATTATTATTTGTGTTTCTATTTACTTTTTTACAAAAGATGAAGATACAAATATTCTTCTTTCCAATGAACTTTATACTGTAGATAATACTGATAATACTAATGAAGATTTAGAAACTATAATGGTACATATTGATGGAGAAGTTGTTACACCTGGTATAATTTCTCTTAAAGCAGGTTCTCGCATTGCAGATGCTATTCAAGCTTGTGGCGGAACTACTGATATTTCAGATATTTCTAAAATTAATTTAGCATATGAATTAAAAGATGGACAAAAAGTATATATTCCAAGTATTTACGATGTTGAAGATGTTGAATATATACAAAATGATGCTGGTAATAATGTTATAATTCCAGATACTTCATCAAGCAGTGCTCTTGTTAATATCAATTCAGCAACTCAAGCTGAATTAGAAACTTTACCTGGAATTGGTCCTTCAACTGCTGCTAAAATTATTGATTATAGAAACAAAAATGGTGATTTTAAAAACATTGAAGATATTATGAATGTAAGTGGAATTGGAGAATCAAAATTTAATAATATAAAGGACTATATTTGTATTTAAAATCAAGCATATTTTTTCCTCTTCTGGAAATAATGATTATATATATTATTCTTAAGGAGGTTTTTTGTTTGATAAACAAGGTAGAAATATGTGGTGTTAACACTGCTAAATTACCTGTTCTAACAAATCAAGAAAAAAATGAGTTACTAGTTCAAATAAAAAATGGAGATAATAATGCCAGAGAAAAATTTATAAATGGTAATTTAAGACTAGTTCTAAGTGTTATTCAGCGTTTTAATGGGCGTGGTGAAAATATAGATGATTTATTTCAAGTTGGTTGTGTTGGCTTAATTAAAGCCATTGATAATTTTGATATATCCCTTAATGTACAATTTTCAACATATGCAGTTCCAATGATTATAGGTGAAATAAGAAGACATTTAAGAGACAATAATCCAATTAGAGTAAGTAGATCAATGAGAGATTTAGCTTACAAGGCTCTTCAAGCTAAAGAAAAACTATTAAAAGAAAATCAGAAAGAGCCAACTGTTGAAGAAATTGCAAAAGAACTAGGCATGGAAAAAGAAGAAATTGTTATTAGTTTGGATTCTATACAAGACCCTATTTCTCTTCAAGAGCCTGTATATAATGAAGGCTCTGAAAGTATTTATATTATGGATCAAGTAAAAGATTCTAAAAATACAGATGAACTTTGGGCAGAAAATTTAACAATTGCAGAAGCTATGAAAAAGCTAAATAGCAGAGAAAAATCAATTATTTCAAAACGATTTTTTGATGGTAGAACTCAAATGGAGGTAGCCGAAGAAATTGGTATCTCACAAGCTCAAGTATCAAGGCTAGAAAAAAATGCAATTGAAAGAATAAAAAAATTATACAAATAGTTTCTTAATTGTATAAGGAAAAATCTTATATATGTTCAAGATAAAAGTCGATTTTTTTTAATACAATAAAAATAGGGGTTAAACGTAGCTAATCCCTATTTTTTCATTTTATCTAATTATAATGTTATATAGTTTTTTCTTCCTTTTCTTCTTTATTTTTATAATCTAATATTTTTTGAATAAGCTCAGCCTTTTTTTGAGGCGTGCTAAAGCTTGCTCTTGATGCATTTATATTCATTTGCATTAAATCAATATATTGTAAGTCTGTATTTTCCATAACCCAATTATATTCTTTATTAATATTAGTATTTGAAACTGTATTATTATCTGGATTTATTGTTGTTAATATTCTGTTTCTATATAAAGTTTCCAATGGATGTTTTCCTTCTACTGCTTGTGTTTGAATATTACTTATTGGGCATATTTCTAAAACTATTCCATCTATTCTAATTTTTTGCATTAATTCCTTGCTTTCTACACATCTTATTCCATGTCCTATTCTTTTTGCTCCAAAATCAATTGCTTTTTTTATACTATCTGCCCCTGCTGCTTCTCCTGCATGTATTGTGAAAGGTATATTATTTCCTTTAGCAATTTTAAATATATCTTCAAAGTTTTCTGTATTAAACAAGGCTTCTGCCCCCGCTAGGTCTAATCCACATACTCCTTTATTTAAGTATTTTTTTGCTACCTTTACTGTTTCTAGATTTTGTGATTTATTATCTTTTCCTCTCATACAACTTAAGATAAGGTTTCCATCTATATTAAAGTCCTTTTTAGCATTTTCCATTCCTTGAATAGCAGCTTCTACAACTTCATCATATGATAATCCTTTATTTAAGTGCTTACTTGGAGCAAATCTTACTTCTGCATACATAACATTTTGTTTTGCTAAATCCTCATATAATTCATATGTTGCTGTTTCTATTCTTTCTGATGTTTGTAAAACCTTTTCAGGAATACTAAATTTTGTTAAATATTCATTCAAATTTTTACAATCTTTGCTTACCATAAGCTCTTTTTTTACTTCTTCTAAGCTTAAATCTTTTCCTTCTTCCTTTAACCAATTTCTTACTGTTTCTGGTCTTAATGAACCATCTAAGTGTAAATGTAAAATTACTTTTGGCATTTCATAAATTTTTTCATCCATCTAAACATCCCTTCCTACAATTTATTTTTTCTGCTCGCTTCTAGGGTTAAAAGTAGATATGTCCTGTAACTGTCTAAAGAGTTTTTCCTCTTGTTTAGTTAACTTTTTTGGCACTACAGTTTGTATTTTGGCTATCAAATTTCCTCTTCCACCTTGGCCATCTTTATACCCTTTATTAGGTATTACTATTTGTTCTCCACTTTGTGTTCCTGCTGGAATATTTAATGTGAAGTTTTCTTCTATTGAATCTATATTAATGTTTTTACCTAAAGCAGCTTCCCAAGGTGAAATATAAACATTTGTAAGAATATCTGAGCCTTGTAATTTAAACTTTTTATTATTTTCTATGTTTATTTTTATAAATAAATCACCATTTTTTCCACCATTTATACCTTGCTTGCCTTGGCCTAATAATCTTATTTTTTCACCATTTCTAATACCTTCTGGTACTTTTACTGCAAAAGTTTTCATTTGTCCTTTAACTGTTCTTAAAGAAATTTTCTTTTCTAATCCGTAATATGCATCTTCTAGTTTTACATTAATTTCTGTTTCTATATTTTCACCTTTTATTGGAATATGCTTATCTTCTTTTGGTATGCTTTTCTCTGTTTCTCCAAAAAACATATTAAAAAATTCGCTAAAGCTAGAACCTTTTTCTCTTTTACTTTCTTCATATTTTTCCTTTTGTTTTTTTCTTCCAACTTTAGAATTCCACATTCTATCATATTTTCTTTTACTGCTACTATTTGATAAAACTCTATATGCTTCATTTATGTCTTTAAAAATTTCTTCTGATTGTGAACTTTGTTTATTGATATCTGGATGGTATTTTTTTGCTTGTTCTCTAAAAGCTATTTTTATTTGTTCACCGAGTTACTTTATTTGTATCTAAATTTAATATTTTATAATAATCTTTAAAAATCATTGTTTTCTCCTTAGATAAAAGTTATGTTTACCTTTTAAATTATAACATATTATACTTAAGTTTTCCATATTTTTCATCATTTTTTTGATAATTGTTGTTGCCATTCAGAGTTAGTACCCTAAAGCCCGCTTAGGTCTCGTCGGAGATTTTATATTTAGCCATAAATTGAGCCCACGTCCGATACGCCTGCGAAGTTTTTCGGGGGTCCTCAATTTATTCTAAATATAAAACTCCTGCGTTGGGCTACAAAGTGCTATTATTTAGTCTGAATGGTAACTAATTGTTAATTTGATTTAATAACTATTTGTTTTACCTTTTGTTAAATATTTATCTTTATGTTATTGTGTATCCTTAGAAACATCTACTTTTTTTCACTTTTTTCGTCTTTTTTCTTGTTTTTTTTTTATTTTATTATATAATGTAGTAAGTACGTTTTGTGGAGGTATTATTATGCGTAAAAATTTGAACACACATATTAAGTCACAGTACAAAATTATAGCAGTTGACGATGAAATAGGTATTTTAGATTCGTTAAATGTATTTTTATCTAAAGCTGGTTATAATTTTGTTGGAGTAACTAATCCCTTAGAAGCAATTGAAAAAGTGAAAAATGAACATTTTGATTTAATGCTTTTGGATTTCTTAATGACTCCAATTCATGGTGACCAAGTTGTAGAAGAGATTAGAAAATTTAATAAGGATTTATATATTTTACTTCTTACTGGTCATAAAGACTTAGCACCACCATTAGAAACCATTAAGAGATTAGAAATTCAAGGATATTGCGAAAAGAGTGATAAATTTGATCAATTATTATTGCTAATTGAATCTGGCGTAAAAGCTGTTTCACAAATGCAATTAATAAAAAATATAAATAATGAGTTAAAATCTACATATGATAAGTTAGAATCAGCTTATATGGAAACAATTGAAATATTACGTTTTACTGTTGAAGCTAAAGATTCCTATACAAAAGGTCATTCAGATAGGGTTGCTGAATACTCTGAGTTAATTGGTAAAGCATTATCCCTTTCAGAGCAGGATTTAAAAACTCTAAGAATTGGTGGTTTATTCCACGATATAGGTAAAATTGGTATCCCTGATAGTATTTTGCTTAAAACTACAAAACTTGATGATGATGAATACTCTGAAATTAAGAACCATCCTGCAATAGGTGCACATATTCTTTCTAATGCTACTATTTTTCAAGATATAATCCCTATTGTAAAACATCATCATGAACGTTTTGATGGAAAAGGATATCCTTCACAGCTTCAAGGGGAAAATATCCCATACCTTGCAAGAATCACAGCAGTTGCCGATGCCTTTGACGCCATGACTTCTAGACGTTCGTATAGAGATTCTTTACCTTTAGATGTTGTTATACAAGAATTTCAAAAAAATAGTGGCACACAGTTTGATCCAGAAATTGCAAAGGCGTTTTTAGAAATATTAAAAACCCAACCAGAAGAGATTTTGAAAATAATGAATGGTAAATAATTAAATAAAAAAAAGCAGGAACAATTCTAAAAATTGTTCCTACTTTTATTTTATTTAATTACGAATTTTTTAATTAGTACTATACCAATTACTATTACTGCTAGGCCTGTTGTTATTGATATTATTAGTATTACTGGTGTTTGTTTATCTTCTCCACCTGTATCTAGTGTGATTTCTACTGTTTCTGCTATGAATTCGTCTGCTTCTGGTGTGATGTCTATAATTGGTACTGCTTCTTCTGTTGCATATGATTGTACTGTTGGTAAGTTTCCTAGTGTAGAATTTTTATTTGATATTCCTGTATTTCTATTTAATGTTCCTGTATCACTTGTTTTTACTCCTGTTGTAGGGTAAATTAGTTGTGATGCATAACTTCTATAAGCTATTTCTTTTACACCTGATATTGAATCTATACTATCATCATATAATGTTAATGTTACTTTATCTCCATTTGCATATGTAGATTCATTTGCATATAGTTCCATGATTTCTCTTGATTGTAATATTGTAACTTCTTCTTTTTCGTCATCTGTTGGAGTAGCTTCGCTTGCATTTCTTGTTGGATATGTCCATATGTACTTGTCGCCATTTCCTGCTATTGCAAAGCTATTTGCTGCTTGTAAATTTAGTCCATTTTCTATACTCATGTAGTCTTCTACTTGGAATGGTATTTCTGATGGTTCTTCTCCTGCTTGACTTCCTCCATTTACGTTGTAATATCTTATTCCTAAGTAGTCTCCTGGTATATAGCCTGGTTCTGAGGTTTTTCGTTTAACTTCCTTTGCTATGTCATCATATGTACTTCCAGAGTTTAGTCCGCTTACTAATCTAGGTCCTAAGTAGTCTGCATCACCTAAGTTTTCTATTCGATAGCCATATGTTATTCTTATGCTTCCTCCTGCAAGTTTTGCAGGATCCATTTGTACTATCCAGCTACCTCTATTATTTAGAATTTTATGTGTTGCAATTGGTACAACTCCTTCACCATTATTAGCTATTAAGTTTACCATTAATCCGTTATATATTGCCCTATCATAGTTATCAAAATTTGTTATGGCTTCTACATCTTGTTCTGCATCTATTGTTAATGATGTTATATGTTTTTCTAATACTAGATCTGCTCTTGGTCTTTCTATTAAACCAAAGTTTGCATTTTTCCTTATGTAGTCTGTACTATCTCCTTCATCTTTATTGTCTGATATTTCGAACCATATTAATGATGTCTCTGCACACATCCATGTATTCTCTAATTTAGTTTTATCAGTTTTATCGTCAATTATTAGTTGTAATTCACCTTTTTCGGTTTCTGATATGCTTCTTGCATGTGCTATTTCTTCTAGTCTTCTTGCTTCGTTATCTCTTGCCATTGAGGCATTGTCTGGATATGAACTATTTTCAAATTCAGTTTCTGTGTAGTACATGTCTACTGTTGATTTATAGTCTTGCCCATTGTAGTCTAGAACGTTTTGTGGATCCTTATATTTTAGAGCGGTGTCCGGTCTGTCATCCCAGTATTCATCGTCTCCATATACAAATCTTACTATATAGTTTCCTGGTATAAATCCTCTGAATGTATATTCTCCTTCATTATTTGTAACCTCATATTCATCATATGTGCCATCACTTTCTAGACATCTTACTATATTAGAACCTGATACTGTTTCTTGCCAGATGTATTCTAATCTTAATGTTGTGTTGTCTACTGTAACATCTTTTATTTCAATTAATTGTACTATTACATCATTTACCATAGGTTCATTGCTATCATGCATGCCATTTCCTATATTGTTTCCACCTGCAACATCTGATTCTTTGTAGTCTTCAAATACATATCCACTTATTTCTCTTTCTTGGTCGTTTAATTTTACATCTAATGTTGCTGCATCATCTGAATCATCTTCAAGAGGATGAGCACTTATGTTTCCTGGTGCTGAATCAGTATCAATTAATCCTTCTGGTGTATAGTACTCTGTTATTTCTACCCAGTTTTTCCTTTCGCCTAAATATAGAGCACCATTTAAGTCATTAATTGTAAATCTTAGATATACAACTGTTTGATTATCTGCATCATCAAAGTCTGCTACATTACTTGTATCTATTGTAACTTTAGCATAGTTTGTACCATTTATACTTTGTGTTCCATCAGGATAATCATATAAAGTAGTTTTGTTTCCATTTCTATTATAATAATATACTTCTCTTAATGTATAGTGTGTATCGTAATAGTATGCTATCTGATTTATTGTTGCCTCTGCTGCACTTTGGTTATTTAATAATACTTGGTATATTACTTCTACCTGTAGTGCTCCATCACTATCTCTTTGTGCTTTTAAAGCACTTGATCTTGATGCCCCATCTTCATAATTTACTGTTAAACTATCTGTCTGTGCTGCCCCTAGTTTATAATCTCCTATTCTATAATTATAGTCTGAATTATATAAGTATAAATTATATGTTACATCTGTTCCTTGCAATTCATCTATTATAGGATTTCCATTGCTATCTTTAGGTAGACTTGCAATATCGTTATAGTTGTATGTTACTTTTTCACCATTTATGCTTACTGTTGCTTCATATACATCTGTTACTGTTGCTAAATCTACACCTCTTCTTACTAAACCATATTCGAAGTAATTACTATTTTCTACTTCAAACCAATCAGTTGTAGCTGTTATTGCATATCTTGAATTTAATCTACTTCCTCCTGCTACATAATCACCTCTAGTATACCCTACATCTAAAATTGATTGTCCATTGCTATACTTATAGCTTAGTCCTTTGTTATTATTTATTGTTCGAAAATTTGCATTAAATCCGCCTCTATTTACTTCGCTTACTTCTGAATTTCCAGTAGTTGCTTCATAGTTTATACCATCATATTCAAATTCTACTCTGTATCTTACTGCAACAGTTTGAGTGTGTGAACAATTAATTTTCTTTTTTTTATAATATGTATGTATTATTTCTCCATTATAATATCCACAACTATAATTACCGTCTTCATCTCTAATACAACTACTATCATGGTAATGACGATCATAATAGTCCACTACCCATTTATAATCATAAGTTTCCCACTCGTCTGAATCATGTGCAGAAGTTATATTTTCTTCTGTTGGTAATCTTCCAAAACTAAATGTTCCATTTGTGTTTGTATAAGTAGAATCTACTTTTTGTTGATGGCTTTCTCCTAATTTATTCAGTATGTTATTTGAATAGTCTGTTCCTGGAATTGCTTCATAATATTTCCATAATGTTACTTTTACACCTGAAACTCCACGTTCATTTCCATCTCTATTTCCATTTGGTGTTCTTACTGGTTTTAATCCTTGTTGTCCATCTAGCCATACAATACCTGCTATACCTGATGTTGGTGGTGGGGTTGGTGTAGTAGTTTCTTCAACGTCATTTGTTGCGGTTACGTAAATTACTCTTCCTCCTTTTATTACAGAAACATTGGCATCAAGTTCTTTGCCGTCTTTATCATATTTAGGTTTGTCCCATCCTGTTAGTGCCCATGATTTTATTGTTTTATCATATCTTAAGTATATTACTATAGGAGTTTTATATGGTATGTATGTTACATCACTACTTGGTGGTGGTGCAAGCTCTGTAATTGTAATTTTTACATCTTGATCTGGATTAGTTATTTTTATTCTTTGTATTTCAAATGTTCCTGTTGTATATACTGTAAAATTCATTGTAGTATTTCCATCAATGTTTGTTGCATTTTCGAAATCTACTCTAAATTGTGCTCCTATTCCTAATTCTCCATTAGGTCCTTGCTTTTTAAAAAATATGTCTATTGTTTCTTCTGCTTGAAGTGTAAATGTTTTTTCAATTGTTTTTGGTGTTATTTCATAGTCTATGTATGCTAAATCTTGTGCATCATAACCATTTCTATGAAATCTTGCAAATGCTGATGAATATATATTATAGTCATATTTGATTTTTAGCTCTGATCCATTTTCTATACCATCTGCTTTTATGTAAAATTCTTCTCCACTTTTTGGTAGTTCTTGTATTGTTGCACCATTATCCTCATCTAATTTTACAGGGATTGTACATTTATTTCCTGCTGCATCTACTATGTTTTCAGGTGATACTTCTATACCACCAATTGTCATTGTTACTTTACCTAGCATATATGTATTATTTGTTCCTGTAGCATCTGGTACATTTTCTGCAGATAAATAGTCTATTTTAAAAGGTCCATATAGTCCATTCGAATTTTGTGTTATTGTCTGTGAATTACTATATATTATATCGTCTGGTAACTCTTCTGCTGGTGCTAATTCAGCAAGTATTTTATATCTTTCGAATTTAGTCTTTTCTGTTTCGAAATAGTTTCTTAAGCCTTGAATATTCGTAATAGTTCCAGTCTCTGAATCGAAAGAATTATTCATGTAATCCTCTCCTAGAATAGGAGTCCATAAATTTATAATTTCTTGTGGAGTATTACCTGGTTGCCAATAAGGAATTACACCTAATTCAGCATCAGTTCTCATCCAAAAAATTCTATACAAGTAATTTGGATTCAAATTCCAGCTAAATGATACTCCATTTTCCATTCTATAGCCTTCTTCATACTCTAATGGAACTTTAGGTAATAGGTTACCCGTATTATACCCATTTACTGCAAAAGGAGTTGAATCATTATCTGAATATGTCCAAATTAAATTTGTTACGGCATCTAAAAATATACTTCTTCTATTTAGTTCTTGCTTTGAAACTGCATATCCAACTTTAGCTCCTATTTCACCTTCTATTTTCTTTATTCCTACACATCTATAATAAGGACTTGCTGTATAAATATAACCACGCATTATACAATAAACATTTTTATGAACTAAAAACCTAAAATCGGGGGTAGCTGTTTCTGTATAACCAGATTCTGATGTGTAAAATTCCTCATCTACGAAAATGCTATATATTCCATTTTCTTGAATTGTAATTTCTTGGCTTTGTGCTCCTTCTACACCATCGTATCTGATAACTCCTGTAATTGTATTATTAGATGCATTATATGCTGCTTTAGTTTCTGTTTTATTAGTTATTATCATAATCATTGCTAATATTATTATTGCTAATATTTTAATTACAATATTAATTTTTTTGTTTCTTTGCATTTTTTCCCCTCCCTTCTTTACTGTTTATCCTTTATAGTTTCTTTATTTACAATTTTTATAGCACATATTATTCCTGTTCCTATTATTGTTATTACTGTGATTACTAGCCATATGTATGATTGTACTCCACCTGTTTGTATTGATACTATTAGGCTTGCTTCTGATGTGTTGTTCTCGCTTTCTGAATCGTCTACTAAGTATTCATTACTTGTTTCTCCTATGTTTGTTGTATTTACTATTGTTTCTATTTTATCGTCTTGCATTTCTTTTGTTAGTACTAATTTAACTATTGCTGTTTCTCCTGGTTCTAGTTCTTGGTTTGCTATAGAATTACTGTATATTATTCCATTTGCTTCGTCATAATACCAGTCTTGGTTTAGTTCTGAACTAAATGTTGTTCCTTCTGGGATTGTATCTATTATTTGTTTTACATATCCATTTAGTTCACCTGTGTTTGTAATTGCTATTTCGTATTCTATAATTATTAGTGAGCCTTTTAGGTTTGTGTCTTTAATTTCTATTTTTGCCATGTTAACACTATCAAAATCGTATACTTTGGTTCCTGCATTATTGTTTACTGTTACTTTAGTTATTGCTTTATTTATTGACATATCGAATTTTGCATTTAATATGAAACCTGCATCTAATTTTTGTGTTTGATTATTTTCTAGTGTAACTATTTCTGTTTTGGCTACCGTTTCACCATTTTGTGTTGTTAAAATTATATCTGAATTTAAGTCTTCGGTTGTTTCTTGGTTTTTATATTCTGTTATTGAGAATGTGTTTGTATTATATCTAAATATTACTAGATATCTTCCAGATTGAAGATCATTAAATTCGTATTCTCCATTATTATTTGTAACTGTATTTGCTATTTCTAATGATGTTTGTGCATCTATTAATATTACTTGTATATTGTTTAATGTTATTTCTGCATTTTCTCTTATACCATTTTCATTTTTGTCTAGCCATGCTATTCCTTCGATTGTATTAGAGGTACTTGGATTTTCTGGGTTTTCTGGTTCGCTTGGCTCTTCTGTTTCTTCTTTTTTATTAATGTTATTTGTTAATTTATCTGTTTCTGTATTATATATTTCTGTTCCATTTACAATTACATACATTGTTTGGCTACTATTTGTTTCTAATTCTTTTGCTACACAATATATTTTAAGTTCTGCTTCATCTTGAGAATTTAAAGTTATTCCTGACATTTCTCCTGATAAATTAAAACCTGATATTGCTTTTTCCTCACCTGTTGTTTTATTTATGTATTCCATTCTTTTTATATATAAATTTTCTATATCTGGAGTACTTAAATATATTACAACTGAACTTGTTCCTATATTTTTCAATGTTACTGTGTATTCAATTTCTTCATTTGCTTCTAATGTTTTACCTTCTTTATTGCTACTTATGGTTGTTTCTATTGTTACAGGTTCTTGTATTTCAATTTGGTCTGAAATTTCTATTGTTTTATCAGTATTGTAGTTGATTACTGCTTTTATTTGTTCAATTGGATTATTGTATTCTTCAATTACTGCTTGCACTCTAATTGTTTTGCTTGAATTTTTCTCTAATGTTATATCTTTTACATGTACTATACCATTTTTTGTATCTATTTCTACTGCATATTCTGAATCATCTATACTTATTTGTCTAAAGTTTGTTGGTATTATAATATCAACTGTTACGCCTTCTATATCTTCATTTGTAAGATTTTCTAAAGTTACTTCTGTTGTTGCTGGAAATTTCATTGGTAATTTTTCAACCCCATAAATTCCAATTGTTGCTTTTATTTCGTCTGTTGCTACTTCTGTTACAATTTTAGCTGTTTGATTTATTGTTATTTTTGATGTTTCTATTATTTCTTCTTCATTATAAACATCAAATTTTACTTCATGAGATGTATTTTCTTCTACGCTTTCTGGTAAGCTCATATTATAGCTAAAAGTTGCTGTTTGTCCTTGTTCCCAGTTATCTAATACTATTAAGTATTTTTTTGCATTTGGTGTGTACTCTGTTTGCCATTTATTTTGCACATCCATTATATCAATAGTTGCATTTTCGTTTTCTGTATAATATACATTTCCTATACCTTCAATTTGTCCTATTGATGTTGATGAACCTAGAATTTTTGCATTTATTGTTTCTCCTGTATTATTTATAGCTGTACCTATTATTTGTGCTACATTATATGTATCTGGTTCTACTGTAACTGTATTATAGTTCTCTTTTGTTGATGTATAAGTTGTTTCACCTAATACTGCTTTTGTTTCTACTATTATATCTTTGTTTGATACTAATGAAATATCTACACTACTATTTCCAGTATCTTGATTTCCTATGCCATCATATGTTGTTGCAATTTCATTTGTATAATGTAAATTTACTGTACTTTCTGTAGTTGGTATTAGTTCTTCTGAAATAATTGTTGTTTCAATTGCTATTTGAATATTTTCTTCTGTTGATTTTGTATATTCTGTTTGTTCTCCCTCTAATCTTACTGCTATTACCTTATTTCCATTTAATACCCCTACTTGTGATAAAGTTACTTCAAAATATTTATTATTTAGTATTATTGTATTATCTATACTAACTTCTTTTATTTCTTTAGGCAACTCAATAATAAAGTATGGATTTTTATACAAATCATACTTTAATTCATTTGTATACATTGTTATTGTAAAATTAACTTTATTTTCTACACTTGTAGAAAATTGAGTTTTATCTATTCCAAGTTCGGCTACTGTTTTTGTATAACTAATTGGCATACTAAAACTTTCTTGTTTATTTAAAATTTCCTCTTCACCTGTAACAACGATTTGTTTTGTTGTTTCAAGTAAATTTACTTCTTCTATATTTTCTACTATTTCTATTGCTCTTGTATGTACTATTTCTAATTTTTCTATACTAGTTATTTGAGTTTGAATTTGGATTTTCATTTCTAAAGATATTGTGTTTTGTGGATATATGACTGTTATGTTTCCTTCTTCATCTGCTTCGGTCGCTAGACCTATTTCAACTACTCCATTTTCAGCAGTTACAATACCCTTTTGAGGTTCTTGATTTTCTGTTTGTTGTTCTACTACTTCTTCTGGTAATGTGTCTTCTGTTAATGTTGTATATTTAATCTCAAGTATTCCATCATCACCTATAGCACTCATTAATTCTGATTTATTAATCTTAGTAGATTTATAAAATATATTAACGGTATTTTCTTGTTGTTCATCTACAATTTCTTCTTCTCCAGATTTTATTTGTGTAGCAACATCATAAATTTCTATTTGGTTAAACTGTTTTTTCTCATTTATTTTTAAATTTAGTTTTTCTTCATATTCAGTTTCTAATTCTTGCATAGTATTTTTAAAAAATTCTGATGTTGATATTGTTAAGATTTCTTCTTTTACTTCTTCGCTAGGTATATTATCTACTATTTCATCTTGAGTTGTATTATTTATTATGTTTTGATTTTGCATTGTATTATCTATTATATTTTGATTAATAACATTATTATTTATGGAATTTACATTTGTTTCCAGTGCATAAGAAATTATACCAAATGCAGTTCCTGCTAAATTGGCATATATAATTGCTAATATTATTAATATTGCTATTATTTTTCTAACTATTTTTGACATATAAACCTCCTAAAATTTAATATAATATACTAAAAATATATATCATTTGTCAATATTTCTGTTTTTTTGTTAAATTTGGCGAGCTTTACGGCTTTTTGATGTTAAAGCATTTCTTGGCAAATTTTACATTTTTATAACAAATTCTCTACATATATATTATACACGCTTATGTAAACTTTTTCAAGTGTTTTTGCCTATATTCTAGCATTTTTTAGCGTTTTATCATCTATAAAATATACACTTACAAATTTTTCAAATAAATCCATTATTACGGAATAAATAAGCATATTTATTCACCAAATAATTTAATGAGCTTATGTAAACTTTACCTTGTTTTTCATTTCTGATATAATCGTCTCATAAATTAAAATAGGAGGTATATTATGAGTATTTCTGTATCAGATTTTGGAAAAACAATTAAAGGTGAAAAAGTTTTTCTATTTACTGTAACCAATGAAAATGGCATAACTGCCACATTTACAAACTGGGGAGCAACCATAGTTTCTATTTTTGTTCCAAATAAAGAAGGAAAAATGCTTGACGTTGTTCTAGGTTTTGATAAACTTGAAGATTACTTTGTTAACCACTGTTATTTTGGAGCAACAATTGGAAGAAATGGCAATAGAGTAAAATCAGCATGTTTTAACATTAATGGAAAGACTTACCAATTAGATAAAAATGAAAGAAATAAGAATAATTTACATAGTGGTTTTAATGGATATCAAAAAAGGCTATGGGATTATTCTATTGACGAGACTTCAAACTCAGTTACATTCAAACTATTTAGTCCAGACATGGACCAAGGATTTCCTGGAAACTTTGATGTATCTGTAACATATACTTTATCTAATGATAATGGTTTAGAAATTACGTATAATGGCATATGTGACAAAGATACAATAGCAAATATGACAAACCATTCTTACTTCAACTTAAATGGTCACAATAGTGGAGCAATAGTTACACACTACTTGCAAATTAATAGCAAAAAATTTGCCATGATTGACAATGAATCTATACCAACAGGCGAGCTTTTAGATGTAGAAGGTACACCTTTAGATTTTAGAAAATTCAGAAAAATTGCTGATGACATTGATGGCGATTTTGAGCTATTAAAACTAACAAAAGGATATGACCATAGTTTTCTAATTGATAAAAAATCAAGCGGTTTAGAAAAAGTAGCTACATTAAAATCTGAAGAGTCTGGCATTAGTATGGATGTTTATACTGATTGTTTAGCTGTACAATTTTATGCGGGAAACTATATTGATGAAGTGCCACAAACTGGGAAAGGTGGTTTTATATATCCAAATCGTAGTGGATTATGTTTAGAAACCGGATTTTTACCAAATTCCATGAATGAACCAAACTTTGCTTCTCCAATATTAAGGGCAAATAAAGAATATAACTCAAAAACTATTTACAAATTTTACTAAAATCCACCAAATGTATTTTATTAGGCACTTGACGCTATTTATAATAATATCATCTCAAACTAGGCAAAGAAGGATTAATAATTTTTTTTAGAAAAAGTCAACGAGTCACCAACCACTAGGGAAACGACCCTAGTCCCTACATGGTGACCCGCGCGATTTGACTTTTTATAAAAAAAATTATTAATCCTTCTTTGCCGGACTTCTTCATCTACACATATTTTACCTGTCCAACACTTACACTTTTTCTCTTGCCTTCACAATAACCCTATTCTCATCACTAGCATCAGTGCAAGTAATTAAAGTTATTTCTCTTCTTCCATCAGTCATCTGACTAGTACAGCTAGTATCTGTATCTACTGTAATATATTTATCATACACTTCATATTCAAGTGTTTTTCCAAATGTATCAGTTATCTCAATAATATCCCCAATCTCAAGATTTGGTACTTTACTAAAGAACTGTGAATTCCTATAATTATGACCTACTATGCAAAAGTTCCCAACTTCATTTGGGTTTGCTCCATGAAACTTAACAGGTGCAATCTTAAGTAAAGTATCATAGTTTTCTGTATCACTTGCTAGGATTGGATATTCACAATCTATAGCAGGAATATTTATTTGCCCTATTGTATAATAAACAGTTCCATCTCTTGCAGTTACCTTTTGTTCATCTGAAATTTCTATTTCTCTTGTCACTGTTACCTTTTCTATTTCATCTATATTAACCTGCTGGCTAACACCTGTTTGAGAATTTAAAGCTAATACTACAACTTGCTCTTCAACAACCATTTTTTCAGGTCTTGTTTCCATAGCTGCTAATATTTCTTTAGAAACTGCTTCACTTTTATTTCTATCATATGCAGAATAAACTCCATAACTTAATAAGCCAACTAAAGCAAAAACAGATAAAAAGAACTCTATTCTAAATATTGTCCTTTTTTTTCTTATTCCAGGCGTCATATACAATTTTTCCGCTATTAATATTTGATTCATCCTTTTACCTGCCTTTCTATTAATCCTAATAATAATTCCTATTTTATTCTAACATATTGCAGTTAACTTTTCAACTACTTTTTCTATACTTTTCTTTGGTGTTGAAGCACCAGCCATTATTCCTACTACACTTTCTTTATCAAATTTTTCTATATCTAACTCCTCTTCTGTTTCTACAAACATTACATTTTTGCAAAACTTTTTTGCCAGTTCATAAAGTTTATTAGAGTTTGAGCTGTGCTTTCCGCCTACAATTATCATAGTTCCAACCTGTTTTGCTAGTTTTTCTGTTTCTTCTTGTCTTTGTTTTGTAGCATTACAAATTGTATTTTTAATTTCTATGTTATTTTCTTTTATGTTTTCTTTTATTTTATCTACAATTTCCTCAAATTTTTCTAAACTATATGTTGTCTGTGCAATTATTAATAACTTTTCTTTATTCGTTTTTCTAAACTCTTCTATAGCTTGATTAATATAACTTTCATCTTCTATAACATAATAATAGTCTCCACAAAAGCTTACGGTTCCTATCATTTCTGGATGTTTTTTCTTACCTATCAGAAATATATAATAACCTTTTTTTGAATATTCTTGTGCTAATTTATGAATATGTAATACTTTCGGACATGTTAAATCTACCAATTCTATACCTAATTGCTTTGCTTTATCATATATTTGTTTTTCAACTCCATGTGACCTTATAATAACTCTTTTATTTGCTTGTTCTATGTTATCTATAAATTTGATACCTTTTTTTGCTAATTCATCAGTTACTTGTGTGTTATGCACTAATTCTCCTAAACAGCTTATTTTCTTGTTTTTTTTGGCTTCTTCTTCTGCCTTTGTTACAGCATTTTCCACTCCAAAACAAAACCCAGCTGTTTTACCAATTATAATTCTCATAGTTTTGTAATCTCCTCTTTTAGAACTCTAACAATGTCTTCTTGTTTTACTTTTCTAATTATTTGACCTTTTTTAAATAAAAGCCCTTCCTTTACTCCTCCTGCTATTCCTATATCTGCATGTTTTGCTTCTTCTGGTCCATTAACACCACAGCCCATTACTGCTACTGTTATATTCTTTTTTATAGTTTGTAAAAAATCTTCTATTTCGTTTGCTATAGGTATTAAATCATATTGTATTCTGCCACATGTTGGACATGCTATTAGTGTTGGAGATTGATATAGTCTGCAATCTTTTAAAATTTCTTTTGCAACCTTTATTTCTTTTACAGGGTCAGCAGATAGAGAAACTCTCATTGTATCTCCAATACCTTCTCTTAAAAGTACTCCTAGACCTATACTTGAACTAACAGTTCCACTAAACTCGGTTCCTGCATGTGTTACTCCTAGGTGTAATGGGTAACTTATAGTATTTGCCGCTTCTTCATAACCTTCTATACATAAATTTAGGTCTGATGCTTTTAATGAAATAGCAATATCATAAAAATCTAAATCTTCTAATATTTTTATATGTCTTAAGCCACTTTCTACCATTGCCTTAGCAGTTGGTTTTCCTCCGTGTTTTTCTAGAATATCTTTAGGTAATGAGCCACTATTTACACCTATTCTTATAGGTATTTTTCTCTCCTTACAAGCTGCTACTACTTGTTTTACTCTATCAATTGAACCAATATTTCCTGGATTAATTCTAATTTTATCTACACCTGCTTTTGCAGCTTCTAATGCTATTCTATAATCAAAATGTATATCTGCTACTATAGGAATATGTATTTTTTCTTTTATTTGTTTTATAGCTCTTGCATCTTCTTCATCTAAACAAGCAACTCTAATAATTTCACAGCCTGCATCTTCTAATTTTAATATTTGATTTACAGTTTTTTCTACATCTTTTGTTTTTGTATTAGTCATAGATTGAATTACAACTTTATTTTGCCCACCTATTTGGACACCGCCTACATATATAGGTCTTGTTTCATTTCTTTTCTTCATTTAAATCACCTTTTAAAATTTTATCATTACCATTCAAACTAAATTAAATAATAGTACTTGATAGCCCAACGCAGGAGTTTAATATTTATTTTTTATCGAAGACCCCCGAAAAGCTTCGTAGGCGTCTCAAACGTGGGTTCGATAAAAAATAAATATTAAACTCCGACGAGATTGGGCGGACTTTAGGGTACTAACCCTAAATATTAATATTTTATCATTAAAAATTCCTAAAATCAATTGTTTCGAGCAAAATTACATGATATAATATACTATATGAAAAATAGGAGGTGCTTATGTCAGACGATATATTACAAATAACAGAAGAGACAAAAGAAGTTCTAAGAGATTTTGATGAACAAGAAGCTTATTTTCTTCTTCTTCAAATTTTTTCATATGCACAAGCAACCAAGGATTATGCAAAGTTTCAAAGTGATCTTACCGAATGGAAAAAGCGTTATCCTGTTGATTTATTTAGTGATAAATTCAAGTTAAAAATAAAGTATATGCTAAGTAATGAGTTTCTAGATAAAGTTTTAAAGGATTTTGTAGCTTTTGATGAACTATCTAAAAAAGATCCTTCAAAAGGTTTAGAAAAGTTACGTAAAATACTTGCAAAAGCTGAAAAACATAAGAATGAAAAACAACTTGATAAGGATTTAGATAAATTATATGAGGAATATCCTTTAAAATTTTTAAAAGAAAAATATCCTCATCTTGTTAGTCAATTATTGAGTAAATCAAATAGAACTCGTATATTAGAGAAATTTGATTCTTCTTTAGCTTTTAAGGAATTAGAAAATATTACAAAAAATCCTCAAGATTTTAAAGATGTAGAAGAGTTTAAATCTAGTATTGAAGAATGGCAAAAATTATATCCAACAGCTGATTTCAATGACAAGTATAAAGCTCAGGTAGAACAAACATTAAGTAATGTTTTAGATGATAAGAACTTAAATGCGTTATTTCCTATTTCTAATGAATTAGATTTAAGTGAAGGACAAGTTATTCCTATTGAACTACAATCTAATATTCAAAATATTAGTATGATTAGTAAAGATGCTTTATATGACTTCTTTAAAATTGTGGATAAAAACAAAAGTGATATTAATTCGTTGTTTGATTGGACTTGTAAATATAGCAGATATATTAATACTTTTGATTCAAATACTAAAAATGCAATTGTGAATAGTTTGATGCTTGAGTATTCACATGAACTTCCTCCAATAAGCACCAGATATGAAATTCCTAAAATGGATACAGCTAAAAATGATTTATTATCTTTATCAGACTTTGAATGTATTGACAATACTAAGAAAAATGTTGTTCTTCAATTATTAGGAATATTATCAACAGGAAACGAATTAACTCATGAAGATATTTATAGATTACAAATTATAAATTCAAATGTAAAAAAGGCTGATTTAATAAAAGAAGCATGTATTGAACAAAAAGTAGATGCATTTGTAAAGGTTTTTCCAGAAGACAAATTAACTCCTTATGACCCAGTTTATTTGAGTCCTTTACTTTCTACTTTAGAAAATGATGATATATCTGGCACTAGATTACAAACACCTGAAACTATAGATAATATTTCTGCTACTGAAACTGAAAGTATTTCTACTGATGATGTTGAAATTAAAAATGATATTACTGATACTTTTAAAAAATCACTACAAGTACATGAACCTCAATTAGAGAAAGTGGATTCTACTTCTTCTGATTCTACTAGCTCAGATGGTAGCTCTTCTTCTGGTGGAACCTCTATATCAATTTCACAAAACGAAATTTCTTCAGAGCAGGAGAGTATAAAAAATGATGAAATTAGCGAAAACAAAGAAAATGATACAGAGCCCGAAAGAATTTCACACCATAATCCATTCCAAAATTTCTTCAGACATTTTAAGAAACGTGACTTAGAAGAAGAAAAACAGATTGATGACGACTATGAAAGATAAAAAAATAAAGATTACTATCAAACATACAATTTAAACAAAAAATACAAACTAGCCAAAAGGATGAATGATAAATATATTTATTATTCATCCTTTTGGCAGACTATATACGTCTCGTCCTCTAAATTGTAACTATACTTTTAACTCTACATCTATATTTTCTAATAATTTTGCATTTTTTTGTAATACTGGTTCTACTTCTTGCTCTATAAAATCTGTTACTTGATTTTTTGCCCTTCCACATAGATTTTCTGGGTTTAATATTTTTAATATTTCTTCTTCTGTTAGCCCAAAACTTGGGTCATTTGCAATTCTTTTTACTAGGTCGTTTGGTTTGCCTAGCTCTTTTACTTGTTTTCCTGCTTCCATTGAATGTATTCTTATTTTTTCATGTAATTCTTGTCTATCTCCACCTTTTAGTACAGCATTCATGAGTATTTCTTCTGTTCCCATAAATGGTATTTCTTTCATGATGTTTGTTCTTATTGAATTTTGATATACTACGATATTCTCTGTAATATTTGCATATATTTTTAATACCGCATCTATTGCTAAAAAGCTTTCTGGAACACATATTCTTTTGTTTGCAGAATCATCTAATGTTCTTTCTAGCCATTGTGTGCTTGATGTCATTTTTGTATCATTACTTAATGCTATTACATGTCTTGAAAGCGAATTTATTCTTTCACTTCTCATTGGGTTTCTCTTGTATGCCATTGCTGATGAGCCTATTTGTTTGCTTTCAAATGGTTCTTCTAGTTCTTTTTCATGTTGTAATAATCTCATATCATTTGCAAATTTTGAACAACTTTCTGCTATTGCTGCTAAACAGTTTAGTACTCTTGAGTCTACTTTTCTTGTATATGTTTGCCCTGATACTGCAAATGTTTTTTCAAATCCCATTTTTTCAGCAATTTTTTTATCAATTTGTTTTACTTTTTCTTCATCTTTAAATAGCTTCATAAAGCTTTCACTTGTTCCTGTTGTTCCTTTACAGCCTAGTAGCTTTAAGTTTTGCTCTACAAATTCTAGTTCTTGTAAGTCTTCTAATAGGTCTTGTATCCATAGTGTTGCACGTTTTCCTACTGTTGTTAATTGTGCTGGTTGAAAGTGTGTGTATCCTAAACATGATACACCTTTGTATGTATCTGCAAATTCTTTTAGGTTTTTTATAACCACTATTAGCTTTTGTTTTACAAGTTTTAATGCTTGTTTCATTATTATTATATCTGTATTGTCTGTAACATAACATGATGTTGCACCTAAATGGATTATTGGTTTTGCTTTTGGGCATTTTGTTCCAAACTCATATACATGTGCCATCACATCATGTCTGCATTCTTGTTCTCTTTTAGATACTACATCATAATCTATGTTGCTTATATTTTCTTTCATTTCATCTATTTGCTCTTGTGATATATCTAATCCTAGCTCTTTTTCAGTTTCTGCTAGTGCTACCCATAATTTTCTCCAGGTTGAATATTTTGTATTGTTTGACCATAGTTTGTTCATTTCTTTACTTGCATATCTGCCACTTAGTGGTGTTACATAAATGTCATTTTCCATTTTCTATCAATCCTTTCATTTTATAATTACTAATACTGTTTCTAGTTTTGAAAAATCTACGGCTGGTTCTATTATAACATATTTTTCGGTTATGTTTTGTGCTTCTACAATTTCTGTTAGTTTACCTATTTTTAATCCCTTTGGGTATATTCCTCCTAATCCAGATGTTTCTACTTCATCATCTAATATTAAGTCTGCATCTGCACTTATATAAGTTCCTTTTAATGTATTACTGCTTCCTAGTTCTCCTTTTACTATTATGTTATCTCTAGAGATGTTCATTATTCCACTTATACTACTTGATGAATCTATTATGGGCAATACTTTTGCTGTAGTTTCAGTTGCAGATATAACATGTCCTACTACTCCATCTGCTGATACTACTGGCATGTTTTTTTCTACTCCTTGTTTTTTTCCTACATTTATTACTATTGTGCTACTTAAGTTGCTTAGGTCTCTATCTATTATATATGCAGGCACTGTTGTGTATTGTGTATATTGGTCTGATAAGTTTGCATATTCTCTTAGTGTTTTATTTTCTGCTTTTATTATTCCTAATTCGCTTAGAGCTTTATTTAATTCCTCATTTTCTTCTTTTAATTGTTCATTTTCATCTTTTAATCTATTAATATCTTCAAAGAATGTGTTATTTCCTGCAACTTTATTTTTTAAATATGTTAATCCATTTTGTACTGGCATTACTAATTTATTTATAATTCCTTCTGCTATATGAAATTTAGATGTATCTATATTTGTTATTATAACTAATGCAGTTAGTATTATAATAGTTATAATAATTCCTATTATCCCTGTTTTTTTGTTTTTATGCATACGTCCCTCCTGTGCTTATCTTTTCTCGTAATAGCAAGTTTATAAATAGGGTTTACCTTCTTTTTCTTGAGTTTATTAGAACACTTTTTAGATTTTCTAAGTCTGCTAATGTTTTTCCTGTTCCTTTTACTACACATTCTAATGGTTCTTCTGCTATGTATACTGGCATTTCTATTCTTTGACTTATTAGTTTGTCTAAATTTTTTATTAGTGCTCCTCCTCCTGCTAGCACTACTCCTTTTTCTACTATGTCTGCTGCTAGTTCTGGTGGCGTTTTTTCTAAGGTTATTTTTACTACATCTATAATTTCAGATATTGAATTTTCCATTGCTTGTCCTATTTGTGAAGATGTTACTATTGCATTTCTTGGATATCCTGTGTTTAGGTCTCTTCCTTTTATTTCCATGCTTAATTCTGTCATAAGTGGCATTGCACAACCTATTTGAATTTTTACTTCTTCTGCTGTTGTTATTCCTATTAGTAGCCCTAACTCTTTTTTTATATAGTTTATTATGTCTTCATCTAGTTCGTCTCCTGCTATTCTTAAAGAATTGCTTATTACTATTCCTCCAAGTGAAATAACTGCTACTTCTGTAGTTCCTCCTCCTATATCTACTATTATGTTTCCTGTAGGTTCTGCAACATCTAATCCTGCTCCTATTGCTGCTGCCATTGGTTCTTCTATTAAAAACACTTCTTTTGCTCCTGCTCTTATAACAGATTCTTCTACTGCTCTTTCTTCTACTTCTGTTATTCCTGATGGTACACCTATTACTACTCTTGGTCTTCCTACATTATATCTTTGGCAAACTTTTGCAACTAGATTTTTTAGCATTAGTTGAGTTGCTGTAAAGTCTGCAATTACTCCATCTTTTAATGGTCTTATTGCTTCTATTTCTTGCGGGGTTCTTCCGTATCATTTCTTTTGCTTCATGGCCTGTTGCTAGTATTTCTTTTGTTTTTTTATCTACAGCAACAACTGATGGTTCGTTTAGGACTATTCCCTTTCCTTTTAACATAACTAGTGTATTTGCTGTTCCTAAGTCAATACCTATATCTTTTCCTTTAATGCTAAATAAATTCATTTTTATAACATCCTTTCTAAAAGCATATTCTTTATTTTTTTAATAGCAAACTTTGATAAGTGCCATCGCCTATTATTATGTGGTCTAATAATTGTATTCCCATTAACTCTGCTGCCTCATATATTCTATCTGTAACATTATAATCTCCTTTGCTAGGCTTTGTATCTCCACTTGGGTGATTATGAACAAGTATTATCTTTGGTGCTTGCATTTTTATGGCCTCAGCCAAAACATCTTTTGGTTCTAAATATGCAAAGTTTGTTCCTCCTAGTGATATGTTTATTATTCTTAGGATTATATTTTTGCTGTTTAATATTATTACCTTTGCTATTTCTCTTTTTTCGTATCTTATTTCTGGGATTAATATTCTTGCTACATCTTCTGGACCTTTTATGGGTTTTTGCTTACTGTTTATTGGCCTTGCTATTCTTTTAGTTAATTCACAAATGGCTTTTAGCTGGATTGCTTTTACTTTTCCAATTCCTTTTATTTTCATAAATTCTTCTAATGATATGTCTTGTAAGAATCTTAAGTTGTCTTTGTCTGTGTTTTCCTTTAAATTTAAAATCTTTTGTGCTATTGATACTGATGATTCTTCTTTTGTTCCTGTCTTTATTATTATTGCCAATAATTCTGCATTTGATAAATTATCTGCTCCATAATTTTCTAATTTTTCATAAGGTCTTTCTGATAGGGGTAATTCTTTAATTTTCATTTTTGCTTCCTTTCTTCTCCCCCTATGTTTTTATCTACACTTTTCTATAAACAAATATTGCTATTGCCATACCTATTATACTTGCAATATTCATTTTAAAACCTAATCCAAAAGTTATTGTTATTACATTCAAATCTAATTCTATTGGTGATGATAAACCAAATGTTTCTCCATATGATAACCACCATAGGAAATCCACTTGTGATGCAAGTTCTCCTAAAAGTCCTCCAAGTACTAGTCCTGATAATATAAAAATTAATAGTATCCATATATTTTTATCTCTTGTTGCCATCTTTTTCCTCCTCACTTTTGTTCAATATAGTAATTATATATGCAATTGTTATTTTTTTCAAGATATATATTTATTTTTTATGAAATTTATGTTATAATTTCTAAATCATATTTTCACAAACCTTTAATGCTGATAATATATTATAGAAGGGAAAATTTTATAAGGCGTTAGAATATAAGTCTATTCCTCACATACAATAGAAAAATATTTTTCCAGAATTTTATCATTTAATTTTCTATTATATAGTGCTATAATTATATTATCAGGAGTTATACAGTTATTAGGAGGTATTTATTTAATGCGTATTGAGAAGTTGAATGAGAATAAGATTAGAATTTTTTTGAATTTGGAGGATTTACAGGCAAAGAATATAGATTTACATGAGTTTATGTCTAGCTCATTAGAATCACAGGATTTGTTTCTAGATTGCTTGAGTAAGGCTGAGACTGAAGTTGGTTTTAAAACTCATAATTATAAGTTGATTATTGAGGCTCTAGCTTCTTCTGATGGAAATTTTGTTTTGACTATTACTAGGGTAAAACCTGATGTTTTATTATCATCTAACTCTAATGCAAACCTGCCTAAACCAAAAGTTAAGAGACAGTCTATTGCACCAAATAAGCTAGTGTCTATTTTCATGTTCCATTCTTTTGATGAATTTTGTGATTTTTGTAATTATATTAATACAGGTTTTTTAAGCAAATATGTAAATAAACTTAAAGGTTCTTCATTAGTGCTTTATAAAAATAATTATTATCTTATTTTTAATAACTTGAAATTAAGTGTTGCAGATTTAAAGTGCTTCTTTTATACCATTTCTGAATTTGCTAAAAGAGTTAAGAATGAAGAATTGTTAGAAAGAAAATTAAAGGAATATGGTAAAATTATTATTCCTAAAAATGCAATTGCTACATGTTTAAAGTATTTTTATACATAAGATGTTTGAAAATTTATTATTTTAAAAATATAATGAGGAAAGTAGCAGATAAAGAAAACCCAAATTATTAAACTATTTTTGTCTAATAATTTGGGTTCATTTCATTTTTTATTCACAGTTTTTTATTTTTAATATAAATAATATTGCGGATTTACTCTTGTACCATTTATTCTAATTTCTAAGTGTAAATGATATCCTGTTGAATTTCCTGTTGTTCCTACTGCTGCAATGTGTTCACCTTGTGTAACATATTGTCCTTCTGTTACATATAATGCACTACAATGACCATATAGTGTTTGAACTCCATTTCCATGTGATATTATAATGTAATATCCATACCCAGTGTTTGACCAACCTGATGCAACTACTGTTCCTGATGCTGCTGCATAAATTGGTGTTCCATTTGGTGCTGCTATATCTAGCCCAGTATGCATTCCACTACTTCTACTTCCAAACCTTGATGTTATTGTGTATCCTGATTGTACTGGTTTTATTAGGTCTATTCCTAGTTCTATTTTTGCACTTGCTATTGTGTAAGAACTACTAGCAGAATATGTGTATGTTGGTTTCTTTTCATATAAGGCTGTTACTATTGTGTCTTGTTCTGTAAATTCTTTTTCTGCTGTGTCATAAATTAACGTGTATGATATATCTTTTATATTATTACTATTTTTTTCTTTTAATGTGTCTATAATACTTTCTGCCTCTTCTTTTGTTGATACATAGTATTTTTCTTCGTCTTTTAACATTATTGCATAATATTTATAATATGTTGTACCTGAGTTTTTTACTTTTTCAAATATTTCTTCTGTACTATCTACACTGTCTCTTTTTACAAAGCATAATGAGTATTCTGGTAATACTTGGATATCAACAAATGCTATGTTTTCTGTTTCAATTCCTTTCATCTGTTCATTTATTCTCTTTTGTAATTCGTTTTTATCATTTGTGTATCCTATAAATTCACCGTTTAATGTTACTGCATATGTTGGTTTATAAAAAACTGATATTATTCCTATAATTAGTATTGCAGATATAATTACCATTAATATAAGTTTTAATGAGCTTCTTATATGTACAAATACACTTTTTATACTTTTTAAAATTTTAAACACCTCTTCTATTTTTATAAATCTATTCAATTTTACCTTTTTTTGGCTTCTTTGGCAAATTTTGAATTGTTTGGTGTGGCTAGTTTATGTGTCATTTTTATCTGTTATGCTCTTTTTTTCTCACTTTTTTTTGTTTTTACTTACTTTTTTGTTTTATTTGCAACCTATTTTAAAAGAGACAAAAGGTGCAAAGTAACCACCTTTTGTCTCTTTTTTATAGTCTTTTTATTACTTACTTTGATACTTCATTTTTTACTTTATCTATTTCTGTTTGTTGTGCTTGACCTGCTGGTGTATAGTATCCTTTTAATTGAGCTACTTTGAATAGTTCATATTGAAATGTTTCGTCGTTATTTCTAATTTGTTGTATTGTTTGTCTTAATTGCATATTTTCAGCTTCTGATATTACTCCTTGGTAAGTAGTAAGACTTGCCTTTGTACTTTCTAATATGTCGTTTACCATGTACTTTTCTTCCATAATATATCCTCCTAATTTAAAAAAGTTAGCAATTTTTGCTTAGTATTTAAAGAGTCTTGTGCTGCCTTTGTGAACATTTGCTTTATTTGAGGGTCAACACATTGAGATGCATATGTGTTTAGTTTTTGGTATGATGTGTCATGTGCACCTATTAGATGTCTTAAGTTTTGTAATTCTACTTGTGTTAGGTTTGCCATTTTTCCTCATCCTTCCTTTATTTTTATTTTACATATTTATTATGAACAGAAAAAATTTTTTTATGCAGTTTATAAATATAAATTACATACCATTTGTAGATATTTGAACTTGTTGTATTTTATCTTATTGTATGAGTCTAATACATGAAGTAGCATGTTGTTTTCTCCAGTATAGTGTGATATAATATTTGTATATGTAAGGAGGGAAAAATATGAGAATATTGGATAATATAAAGAAATTTTTAAAAGGAGAAAATGCTAAACCAATTATTAAACAAGAAAATACTTACAAAAAATCAGTACTATCATCTAACATAATGAATTTAATAAATGATATAAAAAGAATAGACAGCTTTGATAAAAGCCTTTGGAACTTATCAAATGCATCTAATATTTCTTTACAAAACAAGAGTGAAATTGAATTAGAACAATTGTATGCTAATTTAAGTAGTAGACTTGAAGAGCTTAAGAGAGAAAAACAAAAAATAAATTTTTCAAGGCAATCTCTTGAAGCTAGTAAATGGACAGGTCAAAAGCCTAAAAATATGACTGATTACGAATTTGATAGATTCCAAAGAGATGATTAATAATGTAGTCATTGACTATTAGAAATTATTCAACAGTATAAAAATTATTTTTGTTACTACTACGAAAGCAAGTTATTTATTTTTTCGTAGTAGTAACTTATTTTCTTTAAGTTTTTTCTATTTTTATTTACTCCTTAATTTCTAAATTTGCAAACCTTGCCATTAGTCTTTTATGTCCTGCTTTTTCAAATGAGATGTCTAGTTTTAAATCGTCTCCTTCTGTTGCTATTTGGGTTATTATTCCTTCACCAAATTTTTTATGGTATATTGTTTGTCCTTCTTTATATTGTGATAAATCTATATCGTTTGTTTTTGCTGCTGATATGTTGTTTAAAAAACTTTCTGCTGTTCTGAATTGATAATTTGATTTTTTGTTTTCTATATTATTTTCTGTTATTACATATGTTGATACTTTGTTGTTAAATCTATTTCCATATGTCCATTCTGATTCTTTGATTGCTTTTCTTGATTTTATTACATCTTCTGCACCTTCTAATAATTCTTTTGGTATTTCTTCTATAAATCTTGAAACTTTATTACAGCTCGTAGAACCAAATATTGTCCTCTGTTTTGCACATGTTAGGTATAGATGTTCTTTTGCTCTTGTTATTCCTACATAACATAAACGTCTTTCTTCTTCTAATTCTCTTTGCTCTCCTATTGACCTATAACTTGGGAATAATCCTTCTTCCATTCCTATTAAGAATACTGCTGGAAATTCTAGCCCTTTTGCACTATGCAGTGTCATAAGTGTAACAGAATCTTGCGTTTCTTCCATTCCATCTATATCACTTGAAAGTGTTATACTTTCTAAGAACTCTGCTAATGAATGTTCTGCATTTTCTTCTTCAAATTCCATTGCAACGGTTAAGAATTCGTCTAAGTTTTCTATTCTACTTTCTGCTTGTGGTGTGTTTTCTTGTTCTAGTGCTTTTGTATATCCTGTTTTGTTTAATACTTGTTTTAAGATTTCTGATATTAACATTTCTTCTTTTTTTCTTGATAGTTCTTCTATTGTTGTTATGAATTCTCTTGAATTTAAGAATACTTTGTTTAGTCCATATTGTTCCGCATTTTTTATAATTTCATACATTGATGTATTATTTGCTGTAGCAAATGTTTCTATTTTTTCCATGCTTGTTTGTCCAATGCCTCTTTTAGGTTCGTTTATTATTCTTTGCAGACTTAAGTTATCTGATTGGTTTTGTATTAATCTTAAATATGCTATTGCATCTTTTATTTCTTTTCTTTCATAGAATTTTAAACCACCAATCATTTTATATGGAATATCTTCTCTTCTTAATATGTCTTCTATGCTACGTGATTGTGCATTCATTCTGTATAGTATTGTAAAATCTGAGTATTTGTAGTATTCTTCTCTTTTTAATCTGTTTATTTGTTCTACTATGAAGTTTGCTTCTTCATATTCATTATCTAGTCTTGCTACTGTAGGTTTGTCCCCACCTTCTTTATCTGTCCATAAGTTTTTTTCATATTTTTTTTCATTGTGTTTTATAACTGCATTTGCAACATCTAGTATTGATTTGCTTGACCTGTAGTTTTGTTCTAGTTTTATTATTTTAGTTCCTGGGAAGTCTTTTTCAAAGTTTAAAATGTTTGTTATGTCTGCTCCCCTAAATGAATATATTCCTTGGTCGTTATCTCCTACAACTGTAATGTTTCCATATCTGCTTGATAATAATGTTATTAATGTGAATTGTGCTTTGTTTGTATCTTGGTATTCATCTACTAATACATATCTGAATTTTTCTGAATAGTATTCTAGTACATCTGGATTTTCGGTTAATATTTGAATTGTAGAGTTTATTATATCGTCAAAGTCTAATGCGTTATTTTCTTTTAGCTTTTTTTGATACATTTCGTAAATTGCTGCTATTTTTTGTTTTCTCATTTCTCCATTTGTTCTTAATTTATATTGCATTGGTGTAAGCATTTCGTTTTTTGCATTACTTATTTCTGCTAAAACTCCTCTATCTGTAAATATTTTGTCATCTAAATTCATTTGTTTTATGCATTGTTTTATTAATGTTTTTTGATCTGTTGTATCAAATATTACAAAGTCTGAATTAAACCCTATTCTATCAATATATCTTCTAAGTATTCTAATACAAATTGCGTGGAATGTTCCTATCCACATATCATTTGCATTTTCACCTATTAATTTTTCTATTCTTTCTTTCATTTCGTTTGCGGCTTTATTTGTAAATGTTATTGCTAGTATGTTCCAAGGTTTTATATTTTTTTCTTCTATAAAATAAGCTATTTTATGTGTTAATACTTTAGTTTTTCCGGCTTCCTGCTCCTGCAATTATTAAACATGGTCCTTCTGTTTCTATGACCGCTTCTTTTTGTTTATTGTTTAATCCTTCTAATAAGTCCATTATTTCCTCCTATTTTTTTGTATTCATATTTTTTCAATTATTTTATTAATGCATTCATTAATTTCTTTGGCACATTTTTCGTATGTTTCATAACTACATCCCCATGGGTCATTTATATCTAAGTCATTTTTTGGGTATCCTGCATATTCTTTTATTGTAAATACTTTTTCTTTTAACATTGGATATTTGTTTATTACATTGTTTTTATGTGCTGTAGTTGCACATAATATTATATCCATTTCTTTTATTGGTGAACTTTCTATATTTGTTGCTCTATGATTTTTTAAGTCTACATTATAGTTTGTTTCTAATACAGATATTGCTTCGTAAGTTGGTTGGTCTCCATTATATGCATAAATTCCACAAGAGTATACCTGTACATTTTTATTTTCTTTTTTTGCCCTTTGCTTTAATATTGCATGTGCCATAGCACTCCTACATATATTTCCTGTGCATATGAACATTATTTTCATGTTTTTATACCACCTTTTATGTTTTTAGTTCCTATTATTACATTTTAAATTATTCCTAATATATATTTTTCTTCTTTTACCTGATTTTCTACTATTTTGTATGCTGTTTTTATATCTTCTATTGCTGTTTTTCCTTTTTCTTCATCATTTGCATGTATATATGCTAGTATTTCTCCTTTTTGTACTTTTCCTCCTATTTTCTTTTCTAACAATATTCCTACACTATGTTCTATTCCATCTTCTTTTTTTATTCTTCCTGCTCCTAAGTGAACTGATATTACTCCTATTTTTCTTGCATCTAATTTTTCTATATATCCTGTTTTTTCAGCATATACTGGAATTATATGTTTTGCTTTTTGAAATTTTTCTGGATTTTCTATATAGCTTATGTCTCCATTTTGATTTTCTACTAATTCTAGAAATTTTCTATATGCTTTTTTGTTTTTTATGTTTTCTAAAATTTTGTTTTTATTTTCTTCTAAATTGTCTCCTTCTCCAGCTAGCTTTATTATTTGACTTCCTAGTTCTAATATTATTTGTTTTATGTCTTCTGGAATATTTCCTTTTAAACATTCTATTGCTTCTTTTATTTCTAATGTGTTACCTACAGCTTTTCCAACAGGTTCATTCATATTTGTAAGAACACATACTGTTTCTCTATTTGCTAAGTTTCCTATATTTTTCATCATTTTTGATATTTCTATTGCTTCTTCTTTTGTTTGCATAAATGCTCCGCTTCCAACAGTTACATCTAGTACTATTTTTTCTGCTCCTGCTGCTATTTTTTTGCTCATTACGCTAGATGCTATAAGTGCTTGGTTATCAACACAGCTTATTGAGTCTCTTAATGCATATAATTTTTTGTCTGCTGGTGCCAAATTTGCTGTTTGCCCTATTATGCTAATTCCTATTTTTTTTACATTTTCTATAAATTTACTCATTTCCATTTGTGTATTATATCCGGGTATTGATTCTAATTTATCTATTGTTCCTCCTGTAAATCCAAGCCCTCTACCAGACATTTTTGCAACTGGTATTCCAAGTGATGCTATTATTGGCATTAGTATTATTGTTATTTTGTCTCCTACTCCTCCTGTGCTATGTTTATCTACTACTGTTTTTCCTATGCTTGATAGGTCTAATACCTCTCCAGAGTTTGCCATAGAAAGTGTTAGGTTTGTTGTTTCTTCTTTTGTCATTCCATTTAGATATATTGCCATTATTAATGCTGCTGCTTGATAATCTGTTACATTTTCTTGTACATACTCTTGTACAAAGTATTCTATTTCCTCTTTTGTTAATTCTTGTTTATCTCTTTTTTTGGCAATTATTTCTTGAATATTCACTTTTTTTCCTCCTATGCTTTAAAGTTTTTTATGAATGTTTCTCTATGTATTGGACATGGTCCATATGTTTTTATGGCTTCTATGTGTTTGGCTGTTCCGTAGCCTTTGTGGGTTTTAAATCCGTATTCTGGATATATTTCATCATATTCTTGCATTATTCTATCTCTTGTAACTTTTGCAATTATTGATGCTGCCGCGATACTATATATTTTTGCATCTCCTTTTATTATTGATGTATATGGTATTCCACATGTATCTATGTGCTCTATGGCATCTACTAGTATTCTATCTGGTTTTATGTTTAAGTTTTCTATTGCCATGTGTAGGGCTTTTTTTGTTGCATTTAGTATGTTGATTTTATCAATTTCGTTTTGGTCCACTATCCCGACAAGACCAGTCTATTGCTTCTGATATTATTTGCTCATAAAGTTTTTCTCTTTTCTTTTCTGATATTTTTTTAGAATCATTTACTCCTTCTATAAATGAATCTGGTTTCATTATGGCAATTCCTACAACAACTGGTCCTGCAAGTGGTCCTCGTCCTGCTTCATCTATTCCTGCAATATGGTTTATGCCTGTTTTATATATTTCTTTTTCGAATTCTTTTAGTTTGTTTAGTCTTTCAATTTCTTTTTCTTTCATTTTATTCCTCTATATTTCTGATAGTTTGTATTTACCGTTTATTCCTAATGAGTAAAAAACTTCTCCTGAATTATAATCTACTATATAAAATTTTGAGTTGTTTATTTCTACATCTTTTACTCCAATATTATTTAGCTCTTCTTGATTTAAAATGTATAAGTTTGCATTTTCCATGCCTTCTAGTATGCTTTTTAGTTCTTCTGAAATATTATATCCTGTTTCGTTATTTTCTAGTTCTAATTTTACTCCTAATAGAGTGTTATTTTCTTCATCTATTTCATGTTTATTACCTATATTTGTAATTACTCCTTGAATAACAAGCATAGATGATTTTATATCTTCAATTTCTTGGTTATTAATATATTCTTTTGCGTATTGCACTCCTACAATTATTATCATGCCTACAATTATTATTGTTATTACTAATGCTATAAGGGTTATTCCTTCTTGTCGTTTCATTTTTATTATCATTCCTTCCTAATTTTAAGTCTTATTATATTATATATGTATAATTGTTTTTTTTCAATACGGTCTTTTAATTTTTTTTTAAGTTTTACCTTGTATTATTTTAATTGTTTAGTATAATATATTTATGGAGGTTTTGTTTATGGATAATAATAATGATTTTTATCAAAAATTTGATTACTCTCAAAAATCTCATGGAAGTAATAAGGCTGTACTTACTACAATATTTACATCCTTTATTTCTGCAGTAGTTGGAGCTATTTGTGCTGTTTTTATATATTCTAGCATTGTTTCTACTAATAATCCAGAGTCAATAAATACTGGGGCAACTACTTCAAATACTAGCTCTCAAGTTAATAATTTGAATTTATCTCAGGTTTCCCTAAGTAATTATTCTGATACTGCTATTTATGCTGCTAATAAAGTGCTTCCTTCTATGGTAAGTATTTCTGTAGAATATCAGGTTTCTTATATGGGAAGAAGTCAAACTGTTTCTGGTTCTGGCTCTGGTGTTATTATTAGCGAGGATGGATATATTCTTACTAATAATCATGTCATAAGCTCTACTGATTCATCTTCTTTCTATCAAGTATCTGATGCAACTTCTGTTAAAGTTACTATTTATGGTGACGAAACTGAATATACTGCTGAAATTGTAGGTACTGATAGTCAAACTGATTTGGCTGTTTTAAAAATAGATAAATCTGGTTTGGTTGCGGCTGAATTAGGAGATTCAAGTTCTGTGCAAGTTGGTGAATTTGTTTTAGCTATTGGCGATCCTTACGGATTGGAGCATTCTGTAACTGCAGGAATTGTTAGTGCTTTAAATAGAGAAATGACTGTAGATGGTACTACTTATAATGTTATTCAGGCTGATTGTGCAATAAATTCTGGTAATAGTGGTGGTGCTCTTGTTAATAGTAAGGGGCAAGTTATTGGTATTACAACATTAAAGCTTTCTGGTACAGGTATTGAAGGTGTAAGTTTTGCTATTCCTATAAATGATACTATTGATATCTATAAGAGCTTAATTGAAAATGGTAAAATTTCTAGACCTTTTGTTGGAATTTATGGTATTGATTTAGATGAAGCAACTGCTATTAGAAATGGACTTACTAAAGGAATCTATGTTGATAGCGTTGTTGAAGGTAGCTGTGCAGAAAAAGCCGGTATTAGAGCTGGAGATGTTATAGTTGCATTTGATGGTAAGTCGGTTTCTACTATGGATGAATTAAATGATATAAAAAATACAAAAAGTGTTGGAGATTCTGTTGAGGTGACTTTTTATAGGGGAAATGAGGAAATGACTGTGACTTTAGTTTTAGGCGAAAATTAGAGTTTTATTAGATAAAAAATATCTGGTAGACTAGAGTGAAAAACCTCCTTTACTAAAGGAGGTTTTTCATTTATTCTTCAAAGTTTTTGAATAAGTTTATATATTAATTTTTGTTAGCATTTTTAGGTCTTGCCAAAAGTATATTTTTTTTGTTTCGTCTCTTAGGAGTGCTGCTGGATGGAATGTTGGTAATATTTTTTTTCCGTCTTTTTCAAACCATTTTCCTCTTGATGCTGTTATTCCGTACTCTTCTCCTAATATATTTTTTAGTGCTACACTTCCAAGTAAGATTATTATTTCTGGATTTATTAGTTTTATTTGTGTATCTAAATATTCTTTGCAGCTTTGGGCTTCTTCTTTTTCAGGGTTTCTATTTTGTGGTGGTCTACATTTTACTATGTTTGTTATGTATACGTCTTCTCTTTTTATTCCTATTCCTTCAAATGCTTTGTTCATTAGTTGCCCTGCTTTGCCTACAAATGGTATTCCTTGAGAGTCTTCATCTGCTCCTGGACCTTCTCCTATGAACATTATTTTTGCGTTTTTGTTTCCTGTTCCTATAACAACTTTGGTTCTGCTATTACATAATCTACATTTTTTACAATTATTACATGCTTCTTCTAATTCATTCCAATTTTTGTACATATTTCCTCCAATTTTGCTTCATCAATTTTTCCGTTATTTTTTATTATATAGTCTGCATTTTTTTTATAGTATTCATCGTTGGGCTGTATATCTAGTCTTGCTTTTGCTATTTTTTTATCTATTTTATCACGATTTGTAATTCTTTGTAGTTTTATTTCAAAGTCTGCAAGTATTGCTATTGTTTTATTACATATTTTATCTAGACTACTTTCAAATAAAAGTGGAGCATCTATTATTATGTTTTTTTGTTTTGATTTTTCTACTCTTTTTTTTATTTCTTCTACTACGTATTTATATGTTAATTTATTTAATTTTTCTCTTTTTTCAGAATCATTATATATTATTTGGGCTATCTGCTTTTTATTTAATTTATTTTCTTTTAATATTTGTTTTCCAAATAATTCTATAATTTTATTATAATAATTATTTCCTGGCTCGGATAATTCTTTTACAATTTCATCTGCATCTATTATTTGTGCATTTATTCTTTTGGATATTATTTGCGAAAGATGACTTTTCCCAGAGCCTGAATTCCCTGTTATTCCTAGTATCATCTTTTTCCTTCCTTTACTTTTTTAGAATTTTAGCTACATATTTTGGAACATATGGTGATATATCTACGTTGTTTTTCCATAATTCCATTACTAGGCTTGATGATAAATATCCTAGGTCTCCTGCTCTAAAATAGCATGTGTCTAGTCCAAATATTTTTTCATTGTTTTCTGCTATGTTTTCTTCGTATTGATAGTCTGTTCCATTTCTTAATCCTCTTACTAAAATATTTGCTCCGTATTTTGTTGCTTCGTGTGATGTAAGTCCTGAATAAAGTGTTACTTCTACATTTTTTATTTCTAGTTCTTTTATTGTTTTTTCTATTGCTTCTTTCATTTTTTCTTTGTCTAGTCTTACTTCTTTTTCACTATTATATGCTATTCCTATTATTATTTTGTTAAAACATTTTGCTGCTTTTGTTACTATTTGTAAGTGTCCATTTGTAAATGGGTCAAATGAGCCCGCATAAAAACCTATTGTTTCCATTTTTTTATTCCTTTCTTATTTTTCATTATTATTTTCTTTTATTTGTTCTAATATTTGCTCTTTTGTTTTGTTTTGCAAATATTCATAATTATTAATTTTTGGATTAAATGCACATATTGTTTTATATTCACAATATTTACATGCAGAGGTTTTCTTTGCTTTATCATATGTTGGTTTTATATCTATTTTTCCGCTTAATATTTCGTTTGATATTTGTTTTATTATTTTTTTTATTGTTTTTTGCAAGTTAGAAAATTCTTCTTTTGTTACTGTGCTTGACCTACTTTTACTTATATTTCCTTCTTTATCTAAGTATACTGGTATTAAATTAGATGCTCCTTTTTCTAAGGTTTTGTCCATCATTTTTATTATTTTTATATCTGCTAGAATAAGTCCATTCATTTTAAAGCTTTTTCTTATTTTTTCTTCTATTTCTTCATCTGTTAAATTTTTGCTTGATTGTATTATTGGTTCTATTAAATTAAAATATAATATTCCTACAGGTTCTTTTTTTTCCTGTTCTGATATTATGTCTGCATATGTTATTAATTGTATTTGTGTTCCTGCAATCATTTGGTTTAAATCTATGTTTTTTTCTGATGATTTGTAATCTATTATTCTTATGAATTCTTTGTTTTCGACTTTTCCTACATCTATTCTATCTATTTTTCCGCTAATTTCTATGTTTTCTATTTTTTTTGTGAATTCTACTTCATGTCCTACTGTTTTAAAATCACTTAATTTCATTTGATATACTATATATTTTATTGATTCTTTTATTGCTTTTTTTAATCTGTTTGTTAATACAATAAATTTTGCAGAACTTGAAAAAATATAATTTTTTTCTAATTTTAATTTTTCATTTATTATTTCTTCAATAATTTTTTCTATTTCTTCATTTTCTATTGTTTTTATATCTTCTACTCTTTCAAAAAAACTATCTACTACTTCATGCATAAATGAGCCTGTGTCTATTGCATTTATTTTATATTCTTCTTGTTCTTTTATTTTTAGTCCATATTTTAAGTGATATGAAAATGGACATTTTCTGTATTGTTCTAATTTTGATATGCTTATTTTTAATGTATTTCCGTATAATTCTTTTATGTTTTTTTTGTTTATTTTTTCTGCTTTATTTGAATAATTTAATCCTTCTAAACTACTTGATAGTTTTTTTTGCCACCTTTTATTTTTATTATACCAATTATATACATCTATCCATATTTCATCTATTTTTTCTCCATTTTTCATTTTTCGAATTTCTTTTAATAATTCTTCAAATGTTGCTTTTTGATTGGTGATTATTGATTTTTTATTTATTATATCACTTTCTTCTATTATTTTTGGAAATATTTTTTTTATTTTTGAAATTATAACAGATGGTCTTAGGGCTGTTCCATCTTTATCTGATGAGCTGTATGACAAGTATAATTTTTCTTCTGCTGTTGTAAATGCCTTATATATATTAAATTGGTCTTCATATAAATTGTCTAATGTTCCTTTTGCAATTTCTAAATTTACATTTTTTAATGTTTCTCTATCATTATCATTAAAAAAGCCTTCATTTTTGTTTACACTTGGAAACATTCCATCATTTATTCCTATTATGAATACTGCTTTTACTTTATGGCTTCTGGTTCTATTTATATCTCCTAATATCACTTGGTCAATAAATTCAGGTATTTTTCCTAATTCTTTATTTTTTAATCCTATTTTTAATATTTCTTTATATTTTTCTAAAGTCATTTTTTCATCTTTAAAAAATTCTACTATTTCATCAATAACATCTATTAATATATTTAAACTAGATTTATATTCTTCTGCTATTTCTTCTTTTCCTAATTGTTCTAATTTTTTTATTTTTTTATTTAATTTTTCCTGTATTTTATTTTGATATAAATATTTGTATATTTTTTCTGATATATTTTTTGCTGTTTTTTCTTTGTCGATTTCTTTTTTTAATTCTAATAATGGATTTACTATTTTTTTTCTTAACTCTTCATTTTGTGACCATTCTTTTTTATACCATTTGCTCCTATTTATTCCATATTTAATGCAATAATTTTCTAATTTATATATTTCATTTTTTTCTAAATCTAAAAAGCCTGATTTTATATAACTAAATACTGCTTCTGATGACCAATTATTTGCAAATATTTCTAATATTGAAATTAAATATTTTATTGTAATATTTTCTGTTATTTCTGTTTTTTCATCTATAAATATTGGTATGCTGTATCTTTCAAAAATTACTTTTGCAATATTTGTTATTGAATTAATATTTTTTGTTATTATTGCAATATCCTTGTATTGGTAATTTTCTTCTCTTACTAATTTATTTATTTCTTGTGCTACATGCTCTATTTCTGTATATGGAGTGTTTGCTAGAAATAATTTTATATTTTCATTTTTTTCATTATATTTTTTTATATTTTTATTATAAATATTTTCTTCTAAATGATTTAATTCTGGATTTTTAAATCTATATTTTTTTTCTAAAAAAATAGGTTGTTCCTGTTTTTTATTCACATTTTGTGCACATTCTGTTAATAACTTTATGAATTTTTTGTTAAAGTAATATATATCTGTTTCTTTATTGGTATTATTTTCTAAGTTATCCGTGCAAACTGTAATATTTACTTCTTTAGCTTTTTTTAATATTTCTGTTACTATATTATATTCTTGTTTTGTAAAGCCTGAAAATTCATCAATATACACAATTGAATTTTCAAACATTTTACTTTCTGGAATTTTATTACATAATTTTGTAAGAATATCTTCTTCATCTATAAATTTATTTTGCATATAATTTTCATACATTTTATAGATTGTATTTATTTCTTTTAATTTTTCTTTTAATTGTATATTATTTATATTATTAATTCCATTATCTATGTCTCCGTATTTTTATATTATGTTTTTTTAATTCTGTTAATTCCTTTAATATAATGTCTATATTATCATCTGAGTTTCCTAAAAATTGTAAGTTTTTTTTCTCTTTTTCTAATATTGAATATATAAGCATCGCTCTTCCTGATTTTGAAATTAATACGTCATTTAGTCCTCCAACTTCGGTAAATACACGATTTGCCATTCTATTAAAACTTATTACCTCTGCATTTATAGATGCGTTTTCATCTAATATTTCTAATAATCTTTTTTCTGCTGAATATGAAAATTGCTCTGGTGTAATAATATATATTTTTTCGTTTTTATTAATTCTTTTTTTTATTTCATTATAACAATATGTACTTTTACCTGTTCCAGACTTTCCATAAATTATTTTTAATCCCATAATTTTCTCCTATTTTCTTCATATATTTTAGCAGAAAAGTTTAAATTATTCAATATGTAAAAAAATTAGTAGGCAAATTTACTTACTAATTTTTTATTCATATTTTCTATTCTTTTTCTGGCTCTATTTTTTCTATACTTACCACTTTCCCTTCGTTTGTTCTCATTAATGTTACGCCTTGAGTTGAACGTCCTAAAACGCTTATTTCCGCAACATTTAATCTTATTATTGTACCTGTGTCTGTTATTAACATTACATCGTCTTCTTCATTTACTATCTTTACACCTACTATTGTTCCTGTTTTTGGTGTTATTTTATATGTTATAACTCCTTTTCCGCCTCTTGTTTGTACTCTATATTCATCTAGTTCAGTTCTTTTTCCGAAGCCATTTTCTGTTATTGCAAGTAGTGTTGATTTATTTCCCTGAATTATTGATTCCATTCCTATTACACTATCTTCTTGGTCTAACCTAATTCCAATAACTCCTTGTGATACCCTTCCCATTGGTCTTACATCTTTTTCACTAAATGTTATACACATACCTTGTTTTGTTACTAATACTACATTATCCTCACCATCTGTTAGCCTTACATCTATTAGCTCATCATCATCTTTTAATGTTATTGCAAGTAGTCCTGTTTTTCTTGCTGAGTTATATTCTTTTAAGCTTGTTTTCTTTATTAAACCACTTCTGGTTGCAAATAATAAATATTTTCCTTCTGCAAAGTTTTGTATAGGAATTATTGTTGATATTTTTTCTCCACTATCTAAGCTTAATAGGTTTACAATTGCAGTTCCTCTTGCGGTTCTTCCTGATTCAGGTATTTCATATCCTCTTAGCCTATATAGTTTGCCTTTATTACTAAAGAATAGAATTGTATCGTGTGTTGAAGCTGTAAATATTTGTTTTACAAAGTCATCTTCTTTTGTTGTCATTCCTGTAATTCCTTTTCCTCCACGTTTTTGGCTTTTATATGTATCTATTGGCATTCTTTTTATATATCCAAAATGTGTTAGGGCTATTACACTTTGTTCTTCTTTTATTAAGTCTTCTTCTTCAAATTCTCCTTCTGCTCCTATTATTTTTGTTTTTCTTTCATCTCCAAATTTTTCTTTTACTTCTAAAAGTTCTTCTTTTATAATACCATATACTAGTGTTTCACTAGCTAAAATTTCTTTTAAGTGTGCTATTAATTTCATTAATTCATTATATTCTTCTTCTATTTTTTCTCTTTGCAATCCTGATAATGTTTTTAATCTCATATCTAAAATTGCTTGTGCTTGTATTTCAGAAAGACCAAACCTTTCCATTAATCTTTCTTTAGCATCGTCATATGATGAACGTATTATATTTATTACTTCATCTATATTATCTAGGGCTATTTTTAAACCTAATAATATATGGGCTCTTGCTTCTGCTTTGTCTAGTTCAAACTTTGTTCTTCTTAATATTACTTTTCTTCTATGTTCTATATAATAATCTAAACATTGCCTCAATGTTAATATTTTTGGTTCTCCATTTACTAGTGCAAGCATTATTACTCCAAAGGTATCTTGCATTTGTGTGTTTTTATACAATAAATTCAGTACTATTTTAGCATTTGCATCTCTTTTTAATTCTATTACTATCCTTACTTTTTCTTCTCTATCTGATTCATCTCTAATTGCAGATATTCCTTCTATTCTTTTTTCTTTTACTAAATCCGCAATATTTTCTATTAATTTTGATTTATTTACTTGATATGGTAATGAGGAAACTATTATTCTTTGTTTGCCTCCTGACATTTCCTCAATTTCTGCTTCTGCTCTTAATGTCAATTTTCCCTTTCCTGTTGTATATGCTTGTTTTATACCATCTCTTCCTAAAATAGTGGCTCCCGTAGGAAAATCTGGTCCTTTTATTACAGACATTAACTGTTCATCTGTAACATTATCTTCATCTATAATTTTTATAATTCCATTTACTAATTCTGTTAAATTATGTGGTGGTATATTTGTTGCCATTCCTACGGCTATACCTGATGAACCATTCGCAAGTAGTGCTGGTATTTGTGCTGGTAATACTGTAGGTTCTTGTAATCTGTCATCATAGTTTGGCATAAAATCAACTGTATTTTTTTCAATATCTGTTAACATATATTGTGCAATTTTAGACATTCTTGCTTCAGTATAACGATATGCCGCAGGTGGATCTCCATCTATAGAACCAAAATTACCATGTCCATCTACTAACATATATCTTAAAGAAAAGTCTTGTGCCATTCTAACTAATGCATCATAAACAGATGAATCTCCATGTGGATGATATCTACCTAGAACATCTCCAACTGTTGTAGCACATTTTCTATATGGTTTATCTGGTGTAAATCCATCTTCATGCATTGTGTATAAAATTCTTCTGTGTACTGGTTTTAAACCATCTCTTACATCTGGTAATGCACGTGCAACTATAACACTCATTGCATAATCAATATATGCTGTTTGCATTTCATTTTCAATATCTCTTTGTATAATTCGTTCTTCTGCTTTATCCATTATTTATCCTCTTTTCTTCATATTTTTTCCATTGTTATTATATATGAATAGTTAAAATTTTTCAAGCTTTTTTAATTTTTTTATTGACTTTCATAACTTGTTGTTTTATAATATATTCATCTTTTGATTACAAAAGATACTCCTACAACATTTGTTTTTTCATTTATCGTTTTTTGTTTTTTATTTTTATTATGTTTTGCAAGAAAGAAAAGATAAGCATGTACTTATCTTTTCTTTCTTTTATTTATTTTGATAACATTTCTGCTAATTCTTTTTCTTCTTGTGTCAAATCAAAATTTTTTCCATTATTTTTTATAAGCTCATGCAAATTCTCCACAGTTCTGGCTTTTTTTAAAATTTCTTCTAGTGGTATTACTTCTTGTATATATTCTTGTATTTTATCATATTGATATTCCATATTAGTAAAATTCTGTTCTTCATAATATTTTTGCCATTTATTTATGTACCCATCAATTTTTTCAATTGCTACTACTTGATTTTCTAATGTTTCCCCTATTTCATCTTCAATAGTATTCATTATAGTATTTTTTCCTTTTTTTAAACTGCTTGCTACACTTTTACTAACATATCCTTCTTTTTTTGCCCAATCAATTCCTGTATCTAATAAATCTGATATTGTATCTATTAAACCACCATTTTCTACTACTTCTTTTATTTGAGAAATATTTTCGAAACTTCCTGTTGCTATTCTTTTTAAATTGTTGCCTAAATTTGTTACTTCTTCTATAGCAGTATCAACAGCTGCCGAAAATCCTTCAGTTAATAAACTATTTTTTACTGCTATTATTTCATCTTCTATAAAATCTGGTAATAAGGACTTTAAGGCAATATCTATTCCTCCATTTATTGCTTGTCCTAAATCTGTTTTTATAAATTTAATTTGATCCTTAAATAATTCTTGTTGTTCAATTATTTCTTCTAATGTTATATTATTTTCTTTTGTTATTTCTTCTACTTTTTCAAACAATAAATTTTTCAACTTAATACCTCCTTGATATTTTTTATTTTAAATTTTTATTAATTTATTCTCTTAAAAAACAACAAAATATTTTTCATTATTTTTTTACTATTTATTTATTTTTTTGTTTTTTTATTTTTCTTATTTGTTTATTTTATTTTTTTTTTTTTTTTTTTTTTTTTTTTTTTTTTTT
>CALXWL010000003.1 GCA_944392385.1 uncultured Clostridia bacterium
CTAAAGATTTTTTGTTCAAAACCTATCAAAGTCTCTTGGTTGTAGTTATGTGGCGTTTCTACAATTTCCCGAAACAAATAAATAGGTCTATTTTAAAAACAAAAGTTGCAATAAAAAATGGAACAAATGAATTTAATTTTTAAGTAAAACAATGGGGGAGAGATGTTAATATGCAAATTATTAAAAGAGATGGAAGAATAACAGAATTCGATGAACAAAGAATTATAAAGGCAATTACCTTAGCGATGTCACATACATCAGGAGGAGTAGACATAGATTTAGCTACAAAAATAGCAGATAGTGTTCAAAACCAAATAAAGGACAAGATACAAGTATCTGTTTATGAAATCCAAGATTTAGTTGAAAAAAAATTAATGGGTTCATCAAGAAAAGAAGTAGCACAAGAATATATTACATACAGATATAATAGAGATGTAGCTAGAAAAGCAAAATCAAAAGACATGTTTCTAGAAATTATAGAAACAAAATCTAATGATGTAACACGTGAAAATGCAAATATGAATGCAGATACCCCAGCAGGAATGATGATGAAATTTGCAAGTGAAACTACAAAACCATTTGTAGATGATTTTCTATTATCTAATGAAGCTAGAAAAGCAGTAAAAGATGGCTATATACATATTCATGATAAAGACTATTACCCAACAAAAAGTTTAACATGTTTGCAACACCCATTAGATAAAATATTAAAAAATGGATTTAGAGCAGGGCATGGGTCATCAAGACCAGCAAAAAGAATAGAAACAGCAAGTATTATTGGATGTATATCACTAGAAACAGTTCAAAATGAAATGCATGGAGGACAAGCAATACCTGCATTTGATTATTACCTAGCTCCATATGTAAGATTAACATATAAAGAAGAAGTAAAAAAGATAGAAAAAGTAATTGATGAAGATTTATCTAGATTATATGATAAAGAGATAAAAGATTATATAAAAGCAGAAACAAAAGACTTAAAAGGTGATGAAAAATACATACAATTAGCAATAAATGGAACAGTAGACAGAGTACATCAAGCAATGGAAGCATTTATACATAACATGAACACAATTCATTCAAGAGGTGGAAATCAAGTGGTATTTAGTTCAATAAATTATGGAACAGATGATTCACCAGAAGGAAGATGTATAATAAGAGAAATGCTCCTATCAACAGAAAAAGGTGTTGGAAACGGGGAAACTCCAATATTCCCAATACAAATTTGGAAAAAGAAAAGAGGAGTAAATTATTTACCAGAAGATAGAAACTATGACTTATATAAATTAGCATGTAAAGTATCAGCAAAAAGATTTTTCCCAAATTTCCTAAATCTAGATGCATCATTTAATAAACATGAAAAATGGAGGGCAGATGATCCAAATAGATACTATTATGAAGTTGCAACAATGGGATGCAGAACAAGAGTATTTGGAAACAGGCATGGAGAAGATACATCAATAGGAAGAGGAAACTTATCATTTACAACAGTAAATTTAGTAAAAATAGCAATAGAAGCTGCAAAAGAAGCACAAACAAATTTAAGAATGAATTTTGAACTAGGAAAAGATAGTGAAAAATTCATGACAGAAAAATACAACAAAGAAGTAAAGAAAATTTTCTTAAACAAATTAGAAACATATACAGATATAGCAGCAAGACAATTATATGATAGATATAAATTCCAATGCACAGCTGTAGCAAAACAATTTCCATTATTAATGTCTGGGCTATGGCAAGATAGTGAAAAATTACACCCATCAGAAAGAGTAGAAGAAGTGTTAAAACATGGTACACTAGGAATTGGATTTATAGGACTTGCAGAATGTTTAATAGCACTTACAGGAAAACATCATGCAGAATCAGAAAAATCTCAAAAACTAGGAATAGAAATAGTAACACAAATGAAAGAAGCATGTGACAGATATTCAGAAAGATATGACCTAAACTATTCTCTATTGGCAACACCAGCAGAAGGTTTATCAGGAAGATTTACAAAGATGGATAGAAAAGAATTTGGAACAATTATGGGTGTTACAGATAGAGACTATTATACAAATAGTAATCATGTACCTGTATGGTATAAATGTACAGCTGAACAAAAAGCAAAAATTGAAGCACCATATCACAAATTAACTCTAGGAGGACATATTTTCTATATAGAGCTAGATGGTGACGCAACACATAATCCAGAAACTGTAGAAGCAGTTGTAGACTTAATGGATAAATATGATATGGGATATGGCTCAATCAATCATACAAGATCAAGATGTTTAGATTGCGGATTTGAAAATGCAGATGCTAATTTAAAGGTATGCCCAATATGTCATAGTGAGAATATAGATACAATACAAAGAATAACAGGGTATTTAGTAGGTACTACGTCACGTTGGAATAAAGGGAAACTTGCTGAATTACATGATAGAGTGACACATAGTTGATGATTAGAATAATGAGTAGGGTGAGTGTATGAAGATTGCAGGATTTTATGATGAGAGTATTTCTAATGGAGAAGGTTGGAGGGCAGTGCTATTTGTTAGCGGATGCCCTCATCATTGCCCGGGTTGCCATAATAAGGAAGCTCAGGACTTTAATTATGGAAAAGAGTTTAATGAACAGGAGATATTAGATAAGATAAAAGAAAACTCAATTCTAAAAGGTATAACCATAAGTGGTGGTGAACCATTATGTAAAGAAAATATAAATGAAGTGCATAAATTTATTCAAGATGTAAAAGCAATAAGACCTAATTTTAATGTATGGTGCTATTCTGGTTATACTTTAGATGAGCTTATTGCAAGAGGCGATGAAGATACGTACAAGTGCCTTCAAGATATAGATATACTAGTTGATGGAGAGTTTAAAATTGATAAAAAAGATCCAACATTAAAGTTTAGAGGCTCTTCTAATCAAAGAATATTGGATGTGAAGAGTAGTTTAAAAACACATCAGTTTATAGAATATAAAATTTAATTTATTTTTAATGTTAATTTAATATATTTTTCATAAAATATGAAAAAAACAAAGAAAGGATTTTGATTATGGAAGAAAACCAAAAAAATGAAAACAAAGTTATTAGTAGGCAGACCATTATATCTGCAATTATTGGATTAATAATTGGTATACTACTTACATGTTTAGTAGGCTTTTGCTTGGATTATTTTGCAAAATCAGCTGGAATGGCTAAATTAAAATATGGAGATGAAACAATAGCAACTGTAAATGGAGAAGCAATAACCACACAAAATTTATATGATAGAGCAAAAGCAATAAATGGATTAAGCCTAATGATAAGCGAAGTAGACAAAATAATTTTAAATGACATGTATGATTTAACAGAAGAAGAAAAAGAAGAGGCAAAAGAAGAAGCTGATTATTATATTGATTACTATACAGCTATGGGATATACAGAACAAGAATTCCTACAAGGCAATGGATTTGCAAATTATGATGAATTTTTAGAAGATGTAGAAATTACCAAAAAATCAAACAAGTATTTATATGATTACCTAGAAGGAAAATTAGAAGAAGGAGCTGTTCAAAAATACTATGATGAAAACAAAAACGATATAGAAACATATGATTCAGAACATATTTTAGTAAAAACATCAGATACAGTTACAGAAGAGCAAGCTTTAGCATTAGCAAATGAAATAATAGCTAAATTAAATGAAGGAAAAACATTTAGCGAAATAGTAGAAGAATATGGAGACAAAATTACTTATGAAGAGCTAGGATTCCAAGGAAAAACATCAAACCTAGAACAAGCATATATTGATGAATTAGTAGCATTAGAAGATGGAGCATATAGCCAAACACCAATACAAACATCACATGGATATCATATAGTTCATAGATTAGCAACATCAACATTTGAAGACTTACGAGAAAGCATAATAGAAACATTATCAGAAGACCTATTAACAGAAGATAGTAATTTAACATACAAGGCATTCGTAGAATTAAGAAAAGAAAACAACTTATCAATTTATGATGAAGAACTAAATAAACAATACGAAGAATACTGTGATGCATTATATGCAGAAGAAGAAACAACAACAGAAACAAATTCATAAAATTAGAAAAATATAGTCCGCCAAAAGAAGGCAATATAAGTTTATATTGTCTTCTTTTGGCTACTTTGTACTTTTATTTAATTTATATGCTGAATAGTAAGATATTTTTAAGAAAAAAAACAAAAAAATGTTGAAATTTGATATAAGCTATTATATAATTACACATGTGTTAAAAAGTCTAATATGGAAGGATAAATAATAATGAATATCTGGCTATTGAGAACTAGCGAGACAATACCTGCAGTTTCGCCAAATGAAAGATTAATGAGAATGGGAATGTTAGCAGAAGAATTAAGTGGAAGAGGACATAATGTAACGTGGTTTTCTGGTACACTTAATCACTTTACAAAAAAACAATTATTTAAACAAGATACAATAGTAAAAGTAAAAGATAATTATTATATTAATTTAAGCTATGCTCAAGGATATAAAAAAAATATATCTGTTAGCAGAATTTTGTATCAAATGAAAATTGCAAGAAAATTTCAGAAACAGGCAAAAAAGATGGAAAAACCAGACATTATATATGTAGCATTTCCTACTATAGAATATGCTGAAGTAGCAGTTAAATACGGAAAAAAACATAATATACCAGTTATAGTAGATATAAGAGATTTATGGCCTGATATTTTTAAACATAACTTAAAAGGATTTACCAAGATAGCAGCTATGCCATATATTAAATTAATGAATCACAAAACAAAGAAAATAATGAAAAATGCATTTGCAATAAATGCTGTATCTGAGGCAATGCTTGAGTGGGGATTAAAAAAAGGGAAAAGAGAAAAAAGTAAATTTGATAGATTCTTTTACATAGGATATAAAACTCATGATGCTAATGCCATCAAAACCAACAATTGTAAAATGGATAAAAATAAGTTTAATATCTCTTTCTTTGCTACAATTAATAATCAATTTGATTATGATAAAATAGCCCAAATTGCTAAAGAACTTGAAAAAAGAGATAAAACAATAGTTATTAATATATGTGGAGATGGACCACAAAAAGAAATTTTAATCAAAAAGATTAATAATATTTCTAATATTAAATTAAGGGGCTGGAGTGGGAAAGATGAACTAAATGAAATACTTCAAAATTCTAAAATGGGATTAGCTCCATATAAAAACACTTTCGACTTTCAAATGAGTGTTTCAAATAAGTTTGCAGAATATCTTTCTTATGGACTGCCTATAATTTTAACTTCTGAAGGATATATGAAAAGTTTAATTGAAAAAAATGAATGTGGAATATCTTCAAAAAGCATAGATGAAATTTGCAATTATATAATAGAACTAAAAAACAAAAAAGAAAAATATGATGAAATTTCAAAAAATGCAATAAAATTATATAAAAAAGATTTCATGGCAGAAAAAATTTATAAAAATTTAGCCGATTATTTAGAAGAAATAAAAGGAGGATTAATATGAAATATGCATTAATAGGCTGTGGAAGAATTTCACCAAACCACTTAGAGGCAGCTATTAATAATAATTTGGAAATAGTAGGATTATGTGATATAATTCCAGAAAACATTGATAAACTACTTAACAAATTAAATATTGATGTTAATAAGTATAAAAAATATACTAATTACAAAGAAATGCTAGAAAAAGAAAAACCAGAATTAGTTGCCATAGCAACAGAGAGTGGAAAACATGCAGCAATTGCTCTAGAATGTTTAGATGCAGGAGTAAATTTAATTATAGAAAAACCAATTGCTTTATCATTAGAAGATGCAGATAAAATAATAGAAAAAGCAAATAAAAAAGGATTAGTTGTATGTGCTAACCATCAAAACAGATTTAATAAATCAATACAAAAAATTAGACAAGCTTTAGAAGAAAAAAAATTTGGAAAAATGCTCTATGGAACAGCTCATATAAGATGGAATAGAGGTATTGATTATTATACTCAGGCACCTTGGAGAGGAACATGGGCTCAAGATGGTGGTGCTTTAATGAATCAATGTATTCATAATATAGATTTATTAAGATGGATGATGGGAGATAATATAGAAGAAGTATGTGCGTATACAGACAATCTAAATCATAACTACATAGAAGCTGAAGATTTAGGCTTAGCAATAGTGAAATTTAAAAATGGTTCATATGGAATTGTAGAAGGAACAACAGACATTTATCCAAAAAATCTTGAAGAAACATTATATTTATTTGGGCAAAAAGGAACAGTAAAAGCAGGAGGAAAATCTGTAAACATAATAGAAGAATGGATATTTGAAGATGATTCTGAAAATTCAGAAGATGTAAAGAAAAATAATAGTGAAATGCCACAAAATGTATATGGATTCGGGCATACACCATTATACAAAAATGTTATTAATGCAATAAATACACATACTAAACCTTTAGTAGATGCTGAAGCTGGAAGAAGAGCTTTAGAATTAGTACTCGCAATTTATAAATCAGCTGCAGAAGGAAGACCTGTAAAATTACCATTAGATAAATGTTCAACAATGGATTTTGTAGGAAGATTTGATAAAAACTAGAATATAATTGTAGACATAATATATAACAAAAAATAAGCAAAAAGAAAGAAGAGAAATTTATGGAATATATAGATTTAAAAGCACAATATAAAAGGTTAAAAGATAAAATAGATAATAATATACAAAACGCAATAAGCAATGCAGAGTTTATAAGTGGACCAGAAGTAGAACAGCTAGAAGAAAAACTAGCAGAATATGTTGGCAGAAAATATTGCGTAACTTGTGCAAATGGAACAGATGCCCTAACAATTGCAATGAGAGTATTAAATGTAAAAACAAATGATGCTGTTTTTGTACCAAGTTTTACATTTTATTCTACATCAGAAGTAGTTTCTTTAGAAGGAGCAACACCAATATTTGTAGATGTAGATGAAAGAACATTTAATATAGATGCAATGAAACTTGAAAAAGCAATAAAACAAGTTATAAATGAAGGAAAATTAAATCCTAAAGCAATTATACCAGTTGATTTGTTTGGACAAGTTGCAAATTTTCCTGAAATATTAGAAATAGCAGAAAAATATAACTTAAAAGTTGTTGAAGATGGAGCACAAGGATTTGGTGGTTCAATTAATGGCAAGATGGCTTGTTCTTTTGGAGACATTTCTACAACATCATTTTTCCCAGCCAAACCACTTGGTTGCTATGGCGATGGTGGAGCAATTTTTACAGATGATGAAGAATTTTATAAATTAATGTTATCACTTAGAGTGCATGGAAAGGGTTCATTCAAATATGAAAATGTTAGAGTAGGATATAATTCAAGGTTAGACACTATCCAAGCAGCAATATTGTTGCCAAAATTTGAAGCATTTAAAGAATATGAATTGGATAATAGAAATAAATTTGCTAAAATGTACACAGAAAAACTAAAAGATATTATTAAAACACCAGTAGTTCCAGAAGGATATGTAAGCAGTTGGGCACAATATACATTAATATTAGATAGTGAAGAAGAAAGAAATAATTTACAAGATGAATTAAAAAAAGCTGGAATTCCTACAATGGTGTATTATCCAATACCACTTCATAAACAAATTGTATATGAGGGATATAATTTTAACTTAGATGATTTAAAAGTATCAGAAGAGTTAAGCAAAAAAGTTTTAAGTATTCCAATGCATCCATATATGAATGAAGAAACTGTTAATAAAATATGTGATGAAATTATAAAAATATTAGGAAAAAATGATAAATTATCTAATTAAAAGACATGGAAGTAGGTATAATTAATGAAAAAAATAGCTGTTTTAACATATAATCAACCACATAGAAAAACATATGATACAATTTGTCTTCTCAAGGCTAAAGGATATGAAAATGTTGTTGTATATGCACAAGAAATGACATATACAAAGAAAAAGTATCCTTTGATAAAACATAGACCAGAATTGAACATGAACATACCAGTTCCAAAAGAAATGTGTAGAAATTTTGGATACGATTATCAAGAAATAATGTTTGCTGATATTCAAGAACCGAATGATACTTTATTTTTACTATGCGGAGCAGGTTTATTGCCAGATTCATTTCTATCAAAATATAAAATTGTAAATTCTCATCCAGGTTACATACCATATGCAAGAGGTTTAGATTCATATAAATGGTCAATATATAATGATTTACCAATAGGAGTCTCAACACATCTACTAGGAAAATATGTTGATGCAGGAGAAATAATAGAACGCAGAGAAATAAAAGTTGAGCAATGGGATACATTCCATTCTGTTGCTCAAAGAGTGTATGAAAATGAAATTGATATGTTAGTTCATGCAATTGAATTAATAGATGAACCACATGAGTTTATAGTTCCTGAAAAAGAGGAGTTCTTTAAAAGAATGCCAGAAGAAAAGGAAAAAGAACTATTTAAAAAATTTGAAGAAAGAAAAAATATCTAAAATAAAAAGAATTAATATAAAAAATAATAAAAATATTGTTTAGGAGGCAATTAAAAATGGGTATGAAAGAAAAACTTTTAAAGAAAATAGAAAACAGAGAAATAATAGTAGGTGTTGTAGGGTTAGGATATGTTGGACTACCACTTGCAGTAGAAAAAGCAAAGGCAGGTTTTAAGACAATAGGGTTTGATGTACAAGATAAAAAAGTAGAATTGGTAAACAAAGGGCATAATTATATTGGAGATGTTGTAGATAGTGATTTAAAACGACTTGTAGAAAATGGAATGTTAAAAGCAACAACAGATTTTTCATTTATTAAAGATGTTGATTTTATTGCTATTTGTGTTCCTACACCACTTGATGAACATCAACAACCAGATATTAGTTTTGTAAGGGATAGTTCAATTGCAGTTGCCAAACATTTAAAAAAGGAGACAATGGTAGTACTAGAATCTACTACGTATCCTGGAACAACTGAAGAATTAATTAAACCAATAATAGAACAAGGCTCAGGATTAAAATGTGGGGAAGATTTTTACTTAGGATTTTCACCAGAAAGAGTTGACCCAGGTAATGCCATATATAAAACTAAAAACACACCAAAGGTTGTAGGTGCCATAGGAAAAGATGCAACAGAAGTTATAGCTAAGATGTACAGAGCTGTTTTAGGTGCAGATGTTTTTGAAGTTTCTTCACCAGCAGTAGCAGAAATGGAAAAAATACTAGAAAATACATATAGAAACATTAACATAGGTTTAATAAATGAATTAGCCATGTTATGTGAAAAAATGGGAATAAGTCTATGGGAAGTTGTAGATGCAGCTAAGACAAAACCATATGGGTTTCAAGCATTTTATCCAGGACCAGGTCTTGGAGGACATTGTATACCATTAGATCCATACTATTTAGATTGGAAAGCAAGAGAATATGGATTCCATACATCATTAATTCAAGCATCAGGAATAATTAATGATAGAATGCCAGAATATTGCGTAGAAAGAGCAAGCAAAATGCTAAGCTCAAGATTCAAAAAAGCCATGAATGGGGTTAAAATATTAGTTCTTGGTGTAGCATATAAAAATGATATAGATGATTACAGAGAAAGTCCAGCTCTTAAAGTAATAGAAATATTACAAAGAGAAGGCGCAGAAGTAAAAGTATATGATCCATACATTCCTGAGTACAAGTACAAAGGGAAAATTTATAAGGGATTAGAAAAAATAGATGAAAACACTGTAAAAAATGCAGATTTAGTTATATTTACAGCAGCACATAAAACATTTGATTATGATATGATTTCTAAAAATGCAAAAGCAATTTTTGATACTAGAAATGCAATGAAAAATATTAAAAGAAGAGACAATATTGAATTATTATAAAGGGGAATTCATAATATGAAAGCAATTATGATTTTAACAAATGGTTTTGATCCTGATTTAAGAGTATACAAGGAGGCTAAATACATTACCAGTAAAGGTTATGAATTAGAAATACTTTGTTGGGATAGGGAAAGTAAATATAAAAATAAACCAATAGAAATATTAGGAAATATCAAGATTGTGCGTTTTTTTAATGAATCAAAATATAGAAGTGGATTAAAACAAATCTTTAAATTATTAGAACAGAAAAAAGCATGCAAACAATATATAAAAAAAGAAAAAATACAATATGAATTTCTTCATTGTCATGATTTAGATGGAATGCTTGTAGGGTGTTTAATAAACAAAAAAAATGATAAAATTGTATTTGATATGCATGAATTTTATAATTCTGGAAGTTATGCAAAAATATATTTTATTGTAAAGCAAATGCTAAAATATATGCATAACAAAAGTTATAAAATAATTTATATAAATGATAAGCAAATAGAAAAAATAAGTAAAAAGAACAAAGAAAAATTAGTATATTTACCTAATTATCCAGAAGAGTCTAAATTTGAAAAGATAGAACATATACCAGATAATCATTTAAGAATAATGTATGCAGGTTATGTTAGACATCTTATACCTATGACTAATTTAATTGAAGCTGGCAAAAAGCTAAGTCATATAAAAATATCTATACATGGCTCAGGAAATATTGTCGAAAATTTAAAAAAAATGGCTGAAGGTCATAAAAACATAGAATTTACAGGAGCATTTACACATGATAAAATAAATGAATTTTATGCTAATGCAGATCTTGTGTATATTGTATATAATAAAGGCAATCAAAATGATGAAACAGCGTTACCAACAAAGTTTTTTGAAGCAATTATTAGTGGGGTACCAGTTATTGTTTCAAAAAATTCTTTTATGGAAAAAACAGTAAAAAAATTTGATATAGGATATAGTGTTGATGGGACTAGTATAGAGAGTGTTACACAACTATTGTTAGAAATAGAAAATAATAGAGACATACTAGAACAAAAAAGAAGAAATATTGAGAAAATAAAAAATAAGTTTTTATGGGAAGATGTAGTAAAAAATTTAGATGAGATTTATAAATGAAATTAATTAAGGAGGAATATTGTGAAAACAGTTGTTATTTTATCCCATGTTACATTTGATAATTCACCATATTGCATATATGTACATGAACATGCCAAAGCATTAGTAAAACAAGGGTATCATGTAGTTGTATTTGCAATCATACATTGGTTTCCAATTTTATCTCATTTTCAAAAATATAAAAAAAATTTCATGAAAAAAATGAATGGAAAGCAAGAAAGTCAAATTATTGATGGGGTAGAAGTAATCTATAAAAAAGCCTTATCATTATCAAATTTCCTTTATCACTCAGTAATTAATATTAATGGAATTTTGTATTATCATAGTATAAAAAGAGAATTTAAAAACTTATATAATAAAAATCAAATTATATTTATAGATGCTCATACTTTCAAAACAGAAGGGTATGTTGCATATAGATTAAAAAAACTTTATCCTAAAATTTTTACAACAGTAACATTACACGGAACTAGTTTTGAAAGAAATACGACACATAAAAATGGAATTAGATTAATAAAAAAAATATTTAATGTGGTAGATTATGCTATTTGTGTGAGCTATAAAATAAAAAAGAAACTAGATGATTTAGGAGTAAAAAATTCTAAAGTTATTTTTAATGGAATGAATCAAATAGAAGTTGAAGATACGGATAAAGAAATGTATAAATACGATATTATTTCTGTAGGGGCATTAAATCCATATAAGAATCACGATATTTCTATTAAGGTTGTCTCAGAATTAAAGAAAAAATATCCAGCCATACATTTAACTATCGTAGGAGCTGGAAAAGAGAGAGCAAAGCTAGAAAAGTTAATAAAAGATTTAAAAATTCAAGAAAATGTGCAACTTAAAAATCAAATTTCAAATAAAGAAGTAATAAGTTTAATGAATAGAAGCTATATCTTTTTATTACCTAGCATAAAAGAAGGTTTCGGAATCGTTTATCTTGAAGCTATGAATACAGGTTGTATAACTATAGGGACAAAACATGAAGGAATTGAAGGCTTTATTATAAATAATAAAAACGGTTTTTTAATAGAGCCAGATGTAGAAAAAATATCAAAGTTAATTGATAGAATTTATTCTAATAAATATGATTTAAGTATGATTAGAAAAAATGCTTACAATTCAACAAAACAAATGACATGGGCAAGGAATACAAAAGAATACTTGGATTTATATGAAAAAAATAATAATATTCATAAAATTGAATGAAATGAGGAGATATTGAAATGAATATGCTTAAGAAATTAGACACTAATAAAATAATTTTAGTAGTTTTAGCTGTTTTTATGATACTTCCATCTACTATAGAAATATTTAGTATAAGTATATTTAAAATATCAACTGTTATAATTGGATGTATATGTACATGGTTGTGGATTACAAAAAAAGAAAAGTTTCAAAGAAACAATAAAAATATTTTTATTGTATTTAATATTATTTTAGCATTAGTTATTTTACTCTCAGTATTGATTAATATAAAAAGTGCTAAATTTAATGATATATTTGAAGTAGTAAGATACATTATTTTTGCAGAGATAACAGCAATTATTTTAACAATGTGCGATGAAAAAAAATACTATATTTTTTTACTAAAAGTTATTAATATACTAATGATTATTATTTGTATTTTTGGAATTATACAATATTTTAATCCGTTTTCTATAAATGAAATATATATTAAATCATATGCTCCGACACAATTTAAAACTTTAATTAATGATTATCCAACACCAAGAATAGTTGGAACTAAGCCTAATCCATCTGTTTACGGCATTTTAGTCACATTAGGAGTATATTTCAATATTTTATACTATAAACATGCAAAAAATAAATTTATAGTTTGTCTTTCTATAGTATTATGCATTGTTAATTTAATGATAACATTAACAAGAACTATTCAGATAGCTTTTGTATTTTCAATTCTCTTTTTCATTTTAGTAAATGCATGGATAAAAAATGGTTGGAAGAAAGCTATAATAATTACTGGAATAGGGCTACTAGTCATAATTTTGCTATTATTGCTCTTACCGAATAGTTTAACTTGGAGACTATTTCAAGTTTTTGATTTTTCAAATGCAAATAGTTGGGTAAATAGGTTAGATAAATGGGAAAATTATATTGAAATTATAAATAAAAATATTTTAATTGGAATTGGACCGGTAAAAAATCATGTGCAAGAATTAGGCTATATTGATAGTGAATGGATACAAACATTTTTACAATATGGTATTCTAGGATTTATAGTGTATATTGCTATGCTATTATCTCCTATATATATATATTGTAAAGACAGAACCAAGAATAACATCTTAAAGTTTTATCTTCCAATCCTTTTAATTATCACAATCAATAACATAGCATCAAGTTCACTTATATCATTCGATACGGCTATTGGTTTCTATTTGATTATAGGATTAGTGCTATTAGATGTAGTAGATAATAAAATAGAAGAAGAAGGAGGCTTAAAAAAGTGAAAAACATTTTAATTATAGCAACATATTTTCCACCTATGGGTGGAGTAGGAACTGTAAGAGTTACAAAATATGTTAAGTATTTAAGAAGTTTTAATTGGAACCCAACCGTTCTTACAATTGATAAGGAACATATTACGAATTATGATGAAACTTTACTAAAAGATATAGATAAAGATATAGAAATTATACAATTAAATCTGAGTAAAAAGAAAAAAAAAATTGGAATAATGTTTTACGAGAAATTAAAGAAAGAAATAGATTATATTATTAAGCAAAAGAAATATGATGCAATTTTTATTACAGGAGGACCATTTGAGCCTATGAAAATAGCACCATATATTCATAAAAAATATAAAATACCTTATATTATTGATTTGAGAGATCCTTGGAAACTACAAAAAATGATTACTACTACTAAACTGAGAACACTAAAATCTAAAACAAAAAGATTTATTGTGGGAATTTCCGAAAAAAAAGTTTTTAAAAATGCATTCGCAATTTGTACAGTAAATAATACAATGACAAATCAATATCAAAAGGAATATCCAAAAATGAAGAATAAATTTATTACTATTCCTAATGGATATGATCCAGCAGATTATGAAGAAGTTCAGCCAAAAAAGTTACAAGGTTTTAATATTGTATATGCTGGTAAATTCAGTGTTTCAGCAGGTTTTCGAAATCCAGAAAATATTTTTAAAGCGATAAAGATAGTAAATGATAAAGGAGTACAGGTTCATTTTATTCATGTAGGACAAGAAGAAAAAAAAGTTATTGAAATAGCAGAAAAAGAAAATGTTGCGAAATATTGTACTTTTGTTGGGCAAAAATCATACAAAGAATCACTTGAATATTGCAAAGGAGCTAACATCTTATTGATAATAGGAGGCAATGAGAAAAGTGAACAAACAGGGAAAATATTTGATTATATAGGATGTGGAAAGCCTATTATGGTATTGTCTAATAGTGATAGTGAAATTCTTACTGCTTGTCAAAATATTGATAAGGCGTATTTCATAGAAAAAAATGACATTAACAAAATGATTGATATTATTATAAAAATTCATATGGATAATAATGACTTAAAACAAAATATAATGGTTAAAGAATATACAAGGAAATATTTAACATCTGAATTAGTTAAAATTTTAAATAATACAGAAAAGGAAAAAATATGATAAATAAAGATGAAATAAAAAGAAAAATTGACAAATTAAATAAGACTGGTTTTTTTTCTATATTCATGGCAACAGTTTTTAGTAAGGTTGTTACTTTATTGGGAGGAGTAGTTTTAGTTAGAGTACTATCAAAAGAAGATTATGGATTATATGCATATATACATAATTGTTATTCTATGCTTTTCTTATTAAATGATTTTGGAATGGCATCAGCATCACTTCAATTTATGACAGAAAATTTTAAAAATGAAAAAAAGCAAACTGCCATTTTAAAATACTCATTAAAATTATCATTAATATCTGCTATAGCAGTAGGAATATTAATATTATTTTCACCATTATTTTATCCATACACAATGGAGGAAGCAAAAAAAAATACTCCTATGTTGTTTTTAGTACCGCTTATAACAATTATTAGTGGAATTATGTCTATAATATTACGTGCAAATTTTGAAAATAAAAAATATTCAAAATTACAAATATTTAATACAGCTGCTACCTATATTGTATTAATCTCATTTTCATTAATTTGGGGAATACAAGGAGCAATATTCTCACCATATATTTATGGGATAATAATATTAATTTATAGTGCTTATTTAACTTATAAATATCTTATAAGAATTAGAAAAAAAGAAGCATATATACTTGAAAAGAGTGAAAAGAAAAGTTTTTTAAAATATGCATTTGCTACACAATTAAATAATACGATTGGTGGATTAATGTTAATTATAGATACTTTTCTCATAGGAATTATCATAGCAGAGCCAGAAGCAATTGCTACATATAATGTCGGTTCAAAATTACCACATGCATTGACTTTTTTATCAACTTGTATAGCTATATATATAGTACCACACTTCATAAAACATAATAAAGATACAAAATGGATTAAAAGAAACTTTCACAGTTTATTAAAGTATAGTATTATAGGTTTTGGAATTATATGTTTGCTTTTAATATTATTTTCTAAGTTAATATTTATGATATTATTTGGAGAGCAATACTATGATGGAATACCAATTTATATTATATTAATGATAGGGCTATTCTTTACATCAGCTTTAAAAACACCTTGCTCTAATATTTTAAATTCCTTAAAAAAAATAAAAATTAATATTATTACTAACATAATCTGCTTAATAGCAAACTTTATTAGTAATATATATTTTATAAAGATTATAGGAGTTAATGGAGCTGCGATTACTACTACTGTAACTAATATTGTAATATCCATTGTATATGTGATATATTTAAATATATACTTAAATAAAATGGAGGGAAAAAAAGTTGATTCAAAATAAAAAAGATTACAAGGAATATTTAAAGCAGGATTTAAAACAGACAGGAATATTGAATAAAAAATGGTATAATAAACTAATTGATAGAAGATATAAATTCTATAAAAGTTTAAGACGAGCAGAGTATTATCATAATTGCAAAAAAAGTTTTATAGGAAAACTAAAAAGTAAATGGTTTATGATATTACACCTAAGATTATGTAACAAATATAATTGGACAATACCGATAAACGTTTTTGGACCAGGATTAACAATTGTACATGTAGGAACGATTGTAATATCAGGGAAAGCAAAAATTGGTAAAAATTGTAGAATACATATTTGTACTAATATAGGAAATGCACCATCACATGGGATAGATGGGGCACCTATAATAGGTGATAATGTGTATATTGGACCAGGAGCGAAGATTTTTGGACCAATTAATATAGGTAATAATGTTGCAATAGGTGCAAATTCTGTTGTGAATAAATCATTTCCAGACAATTGTACTATTGCCGGGGTTCCAGCTGTAAAAATTAGTGAAAATACATCAAAACGATATATTAACGAAGAATAAAAAAATATTATGATTAAAACATATAGAAAAAATGTCTATCAATGTTTTAATTTGATGAACTAGCAAATTTTATTTACTAATTAAAAGATGATTTAGTATACGTTATAAATAATTGAAAGCATGTTTTGAAATCAAAGGATTTGGTTTTTAGATATTATAAGGAATTTCTTTATTTTAATAAAGAATATATGGAGGTTAAAAGGAGAGTTAAATTAATTATTATTAGATATAAAAAGTTAAATCTTCTTAATTATTTTAGATATAATTCAGGTGAATTATTAAAAATATTAATGAAGAGGGTGCATTTAAATATTAGAAAAAGTAATAAATTAGTATTTGCTAGATTACTAAAAAATATGATTGTGTATAGAGGAGTTTGTTTATGAAAAAAATAATAACAATAATTGGTGCTAGGCCACAATTTATAAAAGCGGCGATGGTATCCAAAGCATTAGATAAGGAAATAGAAGAAATAATAGTTCATACAGGACAACATTATGATAAAAACATGTCAGACATATTTTTTGAGCAATTAGAAATACCAAAACCTAGATACAATTTAGGTATAGGTTCAGGTTTTCATGGAGCACAAACAGGAGAAATGCTTATTAAAATAGAGGAAGTTTTATTAAAAGAAAAGCCAGATTATGTGATGGTATATGGAGATACAAATTCTACTTTAGCAGGAGCATTAGCTGCTTCGAAATTGTTGATTCCAGTTATACATATAGAGGCAGGGTTAAGGTCTTTTAATATGAAAATGCCAGAAGAACAAAATAGAATTTTAACAGACCATATTTCTACAGTACTAATTTGTTCAACACAAACAGCAGTAGATAATCTAAAAAATGAAAATATAACTAAAAATGTCTACCTTACAGGGGATGTAATGTGCGATTCAGCTATTTACTTTTCAAATTTAGCAGAAAAGAAAATAAATTTGACTAATATAAATTTAATACCAATTTATGAAAAAAGAGAAATTAAAGAATGGTATTTAACAACAATTCATCGTCAAGAAAATACAATGGATAATAAAAATTTAACTAATATATTAGAAGTATTTGAAAAATTGGACAAAATAGTAATTTTCCCAGTACACCCTAGAATAAAGAAAATGGTAAATGAATTAAATGAAAAGAATAAATATAAAAACATTTATTTTATAGAACCAGTAGACTACTTAACAATGCTATATTTAACTAAAAATGCTTCTAAAGTAATAACTGATTCAGGAGGATTACAAAAAGAATGTTACATATTAGATACACCATGTATAACAATAAGAGATCAAACCGAATGGATTGAAACACTAAATAATGGATATAATATACTATCAAAACCAGAAAAAAATGAACTTTATAAAAAAATAGTTAATGCAAAAATAGTAGATTCAAATAAAATGGATTATTATGGAAATGGACATGCAGCAAATGAAATAAATAACATAATATTGAAACACATAAAGGAGGTATAAAAATGAGATATACACCAAAACGAATGAAAGGTAAAGAGCCTAATCATAATAAAAAAAGAAAATCTAACAAAAAAGATATCATATTCAAAATTTTAGCATTAATTTTTATAATTTTAACAATAATATTTTACTGTTCTGTAACTGGACTGAATATGTTACCAACTAGTTATGTTGTAATATTTACAATTATAGAATTAATATTTACAATTTTAATAGTTGTTGGACTTGGGAAAAAGCATAAAACGTATAAATTAAATATTGTTTGCTTGATTATTGCATTATTAGTTTCTGGAGTATATTTGTATGCTGCAAAATATGCAAATGCTACAAAAGATTTCCTTGGATCAATGCTTCAAGAAGTGCAGGAAACAGAAGAATATTATGTAGTTGTTAAAGATGAAAGTGAATATAATAAATTAGAAGATTTATATGGCGAAAAAATATATACATTCCAGATAGAAGATGATGTAAAGACTGATTTAGAAAACCAAATAGAAATCACATTTGAAACAGGATTAAACTTAACAGATTTAGGGGAAAACCTACTTGAAGAAAGCATTGATGCCATATTAATAAGTTCATCACAATATAACATATTAGATGAAGAGATAGAAAACTTTAAAGATAATACTAAAATAATATATACTGCTCATCACACAATTGAAAAAGTAGAAAATACTAGCTCAGAGAATTCAAAATACACTATTAGTAATGGAGCATTTAACATATATATTAGTGGTATAGACACTTCTGGAAGTATTAGTAATGTATCAAGAAGTGATGCTAATATATTAGTTACTGTTAATACTAACACACATGAAATATTGCTTACATCAATCCCAAGAGATTACTATGTAACACTTCATAGTAAGGGAGCAAAAGATAAATTAACACATTCAGGACTTTATGGAGTAAATGAAACAGTAACTACTGTAGAAGATTTACTAGATACAGAAATTAATTATTATGTTAGAGTAAATTTCACAACAGTTATAAAATTAGTAGATGTATTAGATGGTATACAAGTATATTCTGATTATGATTTCTCTACATCGGGCTACCACTTTAGTCAAGGATACAATTATTTGAATGGAGAACAAGCTTTAGCATTTAGTAGAGAAAGACACTCATTTGCTTCAGGTGATAACCAAAGAGTAAAAAATCAACAGGCTGTAATAGAGGCAATAATTAATAAAGTATTAAGTGCTCAACTATTCACAAAATACACAAGTATACTTGATTCACTTGAAGGAAGTTTCCAAACTAATATAACTGAAGCAGAGATAAACAGTGTTGTACAAAATCAATTAAGTAATATGTCTGCATGGAAAATATATAATAATTCTTTAGTAGGAAGCGGTTCATATGGACCAACATATTCATTGGGAAATGTAAATTCATATATAATGCTTCCAGACAGTGCGTCAGTATCACAAGCAAAAGAAAAGATTAATGAGGTGCTAGGAGAGTAAAACCATAATATAATAAAATACCTTGTTTTACCCCAAAATATATTGACAATATTTTTAAAAACATTTAAAATATAATTAGAGCATATCGAGCAGTCGCGTATAAAATTCGAAAGGATTTATATGAGGAAAGTCCGGGCTCCATAGAGCAATGATGCTGGATAACGTCCAGTGAGGGCAACCTCAAGGAAAGTGCAACAGAAAATAACAGTCGTACTAGAAGTTAGAAATGGGAGAAGACATCTAATCTCTAACTTCTAGTACGACAACGGTGAAAAGGTGAGGTAAGAGCTCACCGCTAGTATGGTGACATGCTAGGTCAATGTAAACCCCATCTGGAGCAACACCTAAAAAGAAGGTTAAAGCTGCTCGCTTTCTTCTGAAATGGTGGCTTGAGATATATAGTAATATATATCCTAGATAAATGACTGTTCAAGACAGAACCCGGCTTATAGATATGCTCCAATGTATATAGTAGCAGAAGACAGAACCTAAAATATAAAAATAGGGGTGATAGCATATGAAAAATACAAATAATAAAGGTATAACATTAATAGCACTAATAATTACAGTAATTTTATTAATCATATTATCTGCTGTATCTATAGGCGTAATTATAAATGGAGATCTTTTTGGAAGAGCAAAAGATACAGTAGGAAAAGCAAACTCACAAATAGAAGATAGCAAAGATCAAGAAGAACAGGCAATAAGTGTGTGGGATGCATTGCCAGGTAAAGTAGTAAAAAGTAGAACAAAAGGTGAATCAACAATAGAATTATCAGTAGTAACGAGTGATGTAACTACAACATCATTTAGAGTACATGCAACTGGAACAAATGAAAATGGAGATATTTTAACATATGTTTTGAAAGTAGGAGAAACCACATATGAGGAAAAACAAGGAGAAGAGGTATATTGGGATATAACAGGATTAACTCCAGCTACAACATACGAATTTGAAGTAATTGCAAGAGATGAATCTACAGAAAATAATGTTATATCTAGCGAGACGACATTAACAAATAGTAAACCAGAAGTAACAATAATTGTAAAGAATATAACAGGAACAACAGCTCAAATAGTTGCACAAGCTACAGATACAGATGGAGATACATTAACATATAAATTAATAATAAATGGACAAACATATGGACCAAACCAAACAAGTACCTGGAATATAACAGGTTTAACACCATTGACAACACATTCATATACAGTTGTAGTAAGTGATGGACATGATGAGGTAACAAAAACAGGAACTATTACAACAATAAAAGATAATGTAGCACCAGTATTGGCAGTAAATGCATTAAATTCAAAAACAACAAATTCATTAACAGTAAATGCAAGAGCAACAGATGAAGATGGAGATAATTTAACATATAAATTATATACAAGCACATCACAAAATGGTACATATACATTGCAACAAACATCAAGTGCAACTGCACAAAACACACAAGTAACACTAACTGCAAGTAATCTATCACAATATACAACATATTATTGGTATATAGAAGTAAGCGATGGTACAGATCAAATAACAAGCGAAAATGACAAGAAAAACGCAAGAACAAAATGTACAGGGCAAACTCTAACGCATTCAACAAGTTCTTGTTCAGGTTATAGATATGTTACATGTACAAATTGTGGAGGAGATCAGATTTATTCAAGGTATTGCGAATATAATATTTATTGTAGCTATTGTATGGGAGATGGATACATAGAATCTTGTAATGGTTCAACAGAAGGGACAGGACAATATTCTACTTGTGGTTGGTGTGGTATAGATTTTGAGTATGTTAGATGTACTGGTTGTGGTAATACTTATCGGATGTTTAAGATGTAATGAACTTAGTCTTGCTGATAGAGGTGGTGGAACATGTATTAACTGTAATGGAAATCGGAACATATACTTGTTCGCATAGTGGTGCAACAGGACCTCACTATTATGATGCAACATGCTATAGGTGTAATAGCGATGGAGAAGTAAAAACAAGTTGTATTCATGGACAAACATCTTCACATAGATATTGTACACATTATAATAATACAACACTAGCTTCACATAAATATTGTTCACATGGATATACATCAGAACATGAATAAAATTTAAAATGCTCTTGAAAAATAGAGCATTTTAAATGTATTTTAATAAAACAATTATATAATAATTTCCAATTGAAAGGAAAGTGGATAATATGAAAGTTCTAATTATAGAAGATGAGAAAGTTTTATCAGATACAATTCATCAATGCATATGTAAAGAATTTCAAACAGAGCAGGCATATGATGGATATGAAGGATATACATATGCAAAGGAGAACATATATGATGCAATAATTTTAGACTTAATGCTTCCAGAAATGTCTGGATATGATGTTTTATTAAAATTAAGAGAAAACAAAGTATATACACCAGTACTGATATTAACAGCAAAAGACTCAATATCAGATAAGTTAAAAGGCTTTAGATATGGAGCAGATGATTATTTAGTAAAACCATTTGAAGTTGAAGAGTTAATAGCAAGGCTACAAGCAATAATTAGAAGAACAAAAGGAAATTATCAAGATGAATTACTAGAATTTAAAGAATTAAAAATAAACCTGCAAAAGCGTAATATAATCATAAAGGGAGAAGAAATAACTTTGCAAGGGAAGCAATTTGATATATTAGAATACTTAGTAACATCAAAAAATAAGATATTAACAAAAGAGCAAATATTTGATAAAGTTTGGAGCTTTAATTCATTTACAACAACAAATGTTGTAGAAGTTTATACAAGTGAACTTAGAAAAACACTAAAAAAATATGGATATGATAAATATATAAAAACAATAAGAGGAGTAGGCTACATGTTATCAGAAAAGTAATATTTAAGAAGAAGTAATGGTGTTTTATAGATGTAAAATTTGGGGGTTTATAATGAATATAAAAAATTCAATAAATAAGAAAAATATTGTAATTTTATTATTACTAATATTAATTTGTGGAATAATATTTTTCTTTCAAACACAAAAATCTGGTTTTCATGAAGATGAAATTTATAGCCAAGTTTCAGCTGTAAACCCATATAATGGACTTATGAGTGCTTATGAAAATGATGATGTATTTGCAAATCAGCCACCTGTATGGAAAAGCAGGGAATATGTAAAAGACTATGTAACTTTAACAACAGACAATTACTTAAATATGGTATCTATTTATAAAAATCAAGCTATAGATAACCATCCGCCTGTTTTTTATGTATTAGCACATTTCTCAAGCATTTTATTTGGTGGAAATTTTACAAAGTATTCGATATTTCTTGTAAACATAATTGCATTTTTGTTAAGTTGTATAGTAATTAAAAAAATATTCAAAACTATGAATAAGGAAAACTTAACAATCCCAACAATAATCCTTTATGGACTATCCATGGGAACCATTTCAATGGTTTTATATCAAAGAATGTATATGGTTCTAACACTTTTCATATTACTATATTTTTATTATAGTATAAAAATATATATAAATGAATTTAATATAGATAAAAAACTTATAATAAAACTAGGGCTTGTAACAGTATTCGGATTTCTAACTCAATACTTTTTTGTTTTTTATGCAGCAGTAATATTTTTAATAATAGCTATAGCAATGATAAAAAATAAAAAATACAAAAATTTAGCCAAGTATGTTATAATGCATGTAATATATGCTGCCATAGGAATTATATTATTTCCACCATGCATATATCATTTACTAATGACAGATAGAGGAATTAAAAACTTAGAAAATACTAATTATTTAACTAATTTAGTAAAATATATAGAGCACATAGCATACTCATTTTCAATAAAAGAAATTATGTTAGTATTATTCCCACTATTATTAATAGTTTTTATAGGAATAACATATTTAAAGAAAAAAACAAATGAAAGATTTTTTGTATACTTAGCAGCTATCCCAACTACAATATTCTTGCTTCTAACTGTACAATTAACATCTTTTCAAGAACTAAGATACATAATGCCAATAATTCCATTTGTAGTAATTATTTTTTACTTAATGTTAGATATATTGATAGATGTAAAATACAAGAATTATATATTTATAGGAATATCAGTAATATTAGTATTAAATGGACTAATATTTGCAACTCCTAAATTCTTATACAAAAACTATAATGAATCTATAAAAATAGCAGAAAATAACAAAGAAAAATCATTTGTATATGTTTATGACAACTTTTTTAATCATATGCAAAGTATACCAGAAATGATGATATATGAAAAAACACTAATTATTAATACAAATAAAAATGAACTAGAATATTTAAGTAAAGATGAAGAATTAAATAATGAAAATCAATATATCTTATGCATAAAAAACTATATGAATAATGAAGAAATCCTAAATTACATAAAAAACAATACAGCTTTTAAAAACATAGAAAAACTTTATACAAATGAATCTTTTGCATCAGATGAATATGTATTAAACAATTTATATTTGGTCTCAAAATAGTATTGTCAGTAATAGAATAATTGTCTTGAGATGTGAATATATTAAAATGCTTGATACTACAAAAAAACAATTTAAACAGATTCTAAACAGTTTACTACTTTAATGACAAAAAAATGCAATTTCAAAAAAGGTAGTTGTTTACTGTTTATTATTATGTTATTATAAAATGAACCATTGAATGGAGGAAAGATATGAAAGATTTAAGAATTGAAAAACTAGCAAACAAACTATTGAAACACTCTATTAATTTACAAAAAGGGGAAAAAATACTAATTGAAATAATTGGAATAGATGCAGTGCCTTTAGGAAAAGAATTAATAAAACAAGCAGAAAAAACGGGAGCATTTGCATATTTTAACATTATAGATTATAAAATATTGAGAGAAATGCTCATGAACGTATCAGAAGAACAAATAAAAATTTATGCAAAGCATGATTTACAAAGGATGAAAGATATGGATGCTTATATTGGGATAGGAGCAACCACAAATCCATCAGAATTAAACGGAATTCCAAAAGCAAATATGGAATTATATAATAAGCATTATATGTTACCAGTACATCTTTTAGAAAGGGTAAAAAACAAAAAATGGTGTATTCTAAGATACCCGAATAGTTCAATGGCGCAAATGAGCAATATGAATACAGAAGAGTTTGAAGATTTTTATTTCAGAGTATGTAATCTAAATTATGATAAGATGTCAAAAGCTATGGATAATTTAGTTGATTTAATGAATAAAACAAAAAATGTTCATATAATAGGCAAAGAAACAGATTTAAAGTTTAGCATAGAAGGTATACCAGCTCAAAAATATATGGGAACATTTAATATACCTGATGGGGAAGTGGCTACTGCACCAATAAAAACAAGTGTAGATGGATATATAACATATAATACTGAAACAAAATATAATGGAGATTCATTTACTAACATTAAGTTCGAATTTGAAAAAGGTAAAATAATAAAAGCAACTTCAAATAATACAATAAAACTTAATGAAATACTAGATACTGATGATGGAAGTAGATATATAGGAGAATTTGCATTAGGAGTAAATCCTTATATAGAAAAGCCATTAGGAGACACATTATTTGATGAAAAAATAAAAGGAAGTTTTCATTTTACACCTGGTGATAGTTTAGAGAAAAGTGATAATGGCAATCGTTCTAGCATTCATTGGGATATAGTAAGTATACAAACACTAGAATATGGTGGTGGAGAAATTTGGTTTGATGATGTACTAGTAAGAAAAGATGGGATATTTGTTTTAGAAGAATTAAAAGCATTGAACCCCGAAAATTTAACTTAAAAATAGGAAAGTAATGATAAAATGAACATTACTTTCCTATTTTTAAAAATCAAAAAAGAATTCATCATAGTTTTTATTTTCTAATATTAAAGCACCATCATAAAAAATCTTTTTAACCTCTTCTTTTGAAAATGTTAAAGCATTATTATATTTATCAATATTAGATATTTCGGAAGTTGAGAGTATTACCTTTTTTACTATTGGTAAAGAATTTGGAGTCAAACCAAGTATTAACCCTTTACAAATATTAATCTCATTTGACCAATTAATATTAACAACTATTTCAACTTTTTCTAACATGTCATTTCTTAAAGAGGCATTGTTTAGAGTGAAATATGCTGTGGTTTTATTAGATTCTAGAAAACCTTCATAGTAATACGAACATTTTTTATAATATTGAATATTTTTAATACCATTGAAAAACTTGCATTTATAAATATTATTCTCAGGATAAATATCTATAATTGAAGTTATTAGTTTTTTATCAGTATAATAATATAAATATAATTTATTGGAATTAAAAGGATTATATATGAAAGATGGAGATAAGGTTGTATCTTTAAATGTAAACAGTTCGCATAAAGAAATGTTAAAAAAATTACACAATTCAAGCAATGTAAGGCTATCAGGAATAATTTCATTATTTTCATATTTAGAAATAGTTGCTTTTGATTTATTTATTGCAAATCCGAACTTCTTCCATAGTTTTTTTTAAGGACTTTCTAAAAAATCTTAACCTATTGCCAACATTAATGTTTTTCATATCATACAACTTCAATCACCTGTTTACTATAAATATACTTTTATGCTAGAATTAGTAAAAATAAATTTTAACATATATATTTTAATACAAAAAAGCATAATAAGTCAATAAATAAGAAACAAAAATAACAGAAAATATCACAATAAGAAACATAACTTTTTTTGATTTTAGCTTTTAAATATATTAAAATAGTAAAAAAGAAAAACTTAATGTAAATATGATAAAATATATAGGACAAAAAATAATAATAGATTTGAGGAGAATCAAAAATGAATATTAATCAAGACGTAGAGTTGCTAAATGTTTATACTGAAGATAATGAAATCCAAATAGGTATTGCAGATAGAGAAGTTGTTCATTACTTTAATCTATGGCATAGGGAAATTGCATGTTGGATTCTTAATGAAAAAAATGAAATACTTTTACAACGAAGGAGTAGCATCAAAAAACAACAGCCCAATATGTTAGCAGTAACTACAGGACATGTTGACCTAAATGAAAGTCCGATTGAAGCAACATTGAGGGAAGTAAAAGAAGAACTCGGAATAGATGATTTAGAACAAAAAGAACTTATTTTTATTGATACATTTAAAGCAAAAAATCCAAATAATTATCATTACAAATATGTATATTTTTTAAAAACAAAGAAAAATCTAGATGATTTTATTATGCAGAGAACTGAAGTAAATGAACTATTATTTGTAAGCCTGGAAAAATTGAAGAAAATGATCAATCTACCCAATACAGAAATTACATTTGCAAAACATTTTTACACGCCAATTATATTAAAGAAAATAGAGGAATTAATATAGTATGTATAATTATGAAAAAGCATTGCCAAAAGGATATGAAATTGAAAAAAAAATAGTTATGGGTTCATCAGCAGAAGTTTTTATTTTAATTAATAGTAAAGGAAATCGAATCGTTAGAAAAATATCTGATGTTGAAGGAATTAATAGAAATGGTAAAGACAAACTAAGAAATGAAATTAACTTTTTAGAATATTTTCATAGAACAAGAACAATTGACATTTATCCTAAAATATATAACTATGAGGCTAATAATTTATATGTATATTATGATATGTCTTTTATAAAAGGTAAAACATTACAAGAATTATTAAACGAAGATAAAAAAGAGCAAGCTATAGATTGTTGTAATAAGGTTTTAAATGATTTGTGTGTGTTTTCTAATATTAGAAAAACGTATTATAGCGATGAAAATATACAATTATATAAATTTTATTTAGATAAAACGAAAAATGTTATCAATAAACTTCTTGATAATAGCAATATAGCTAATTTAGTACGAACAGAAAAAATAATGATTAATAATGAAACATATAAAAATGCAAGAGCGATAATTGATTACTTCTATAATAAAGAAATACAGAAGAAATTAATTAGTACTACAGTAGCTTTTTGTTTTCATGGGGATCTAATATCATCAAATATTCTTTATGATAATGGACATGTAAATTATGTTGATCCTAGAGGAGAATTTAAAAATTTTGATATTTGCTATGATATTGCTAAGATGAAGTTTAGTTTTTCAGGGTATAATCAAGTAATGAATGGCAAATTTGTAATATATGATTCAGCCAACTCTATAAATTTTAAACTAGAAAAAGATACAGATTCATTTATTAATAAAAATTTTTTCACACTTTTAAGGAAAAATGAAATGTTTTCAGATAATATTATAAAGCATGATGGATACTGGAAAGAGCGTATTAGATTACATACAGCATTACAATATATAAATAATTCATATATACAGATTGCTACAGGAAATTTAAATAAATTTAAAGTAATGTACGCCATAGGAATTGTTAAATTAAACGAATTATTAAATAGATTATTTTGATAGAAAGAGGGAATTTTGTGAGAAATATATTTATAGTAAGTGGATATGGAGCAGCAGGAAAATCAACAGTAATAAATAGCATAGCAAACACTTTAGATGTGAATATTATTCCATTTGGTATCATACATAAAGCAACTTATAAAAATGCAGGATATAAATGTACAGCAGATTGGTTAGCTAAAGAAGGATATTCTGCTTATGAAAATGCTGTATTAGAATTATTTATACATGAGGTAAAAAAAACTAATAAAGATATTTTAATTGATGGTCTCTTTTCATCTTCTTGTTATCACTACTTAAAATCATTAGAATTATGCAATAACAATAGAATAATTAATATTTTCATATCAACTCCAGAAGATGAGCGAATTAATAGAATGTATAAGAGACAAAAATTTATAACAGTGGAACAAGCACAAATACATACTAAGGCATCAGATTTTATAAAAGGAACATGTGGTTTATATCAAATACAAGACGATGCAAAATATACTATTGATGGTAGAAATACACAAGAATTAATGAATAAGCAAATAAAGAAAATCATACAATTTATTAAGAAAGATGATAGAGAAAAAGAATAAAATATTAAAAATATAATTTATATTTGGTCTCAAAATAGTACTTGCAAAAATTTTTAATTTGTAATAAAATATTACAAATTAAAAATTGAAAGGAAAGTTGTACTATGAAAATGTTGTTAAAAAATGCTATGTTTTTTATGGATTATGGTTTCAAAAAATGTGATATTGCTATTGAAAATGGTAATATTATAAATATCGGGCCAACTGTTTTATCAGAGGGCTTTGAAATTATTTATGATTTAGAAAATTTGTATATTTTTCCAGGTCTTATAGATGTTCATACACATTTAAGAGAACCTGGTTTTTTATATAAAGAAACAATTGAAACAGGAAGTATGGCAGCAGCAAGAGGTGGATATACAAGCATATGTGCAATGCCGAATTTGAATCCAACACCAGATTCTTTAGAAAATTTAGCACCAGAATTAGAATCAATAAGAAATACTGCTAAAATTAATGTATATCCATATGGAACAATAACAAAAAATGAAGAAGGAAAAGAATTATCAGATTTAGAAAAACTTGCAGATAAGGTTGTAGCTTTTTCAGATGACGGAAAAGGTGTGCAAGAAGAAGAAATGATGTTAGAAGCTATGAAAAGAGTGAAAAAATTAGGTAAAATCATAGCAGCACATTGTGAAGATAACTCGCTTTTAGAAGGAGGATATATTCATAAAGGAGAATATGCAAAATTACATAATCATAAAGGCATTTGCTCAGAGAGTGAATGGAGACCAATAAAAAGGGATATAGAATTAGTAAGAAAAACAATGTGCAAATACCATGTTTGCCATATATCTACAAAAGAGAGTGTAGAATTGATAAGACAAGCTAAAAAAGAAGGATTACCAGTAACATGCGAAACAGCTCCACATTATTTAGTATTAGATGATATGTGCCTTAAAGAAGAGGGAAGATTTAAAATGAATCCACCAATAAGGTCAAAAGAGGATAAAAAAGCATTAATAGAAGGCTTAAAAGATGGAACAATTGATATGATTGCAACAGACCACGCACCACATTCAAAAGAGGAAAAGAGCAAGGGATTAGAAAAAAGCCTTATGGGAGTTGTAGGATTAGAAGTATCTTTTCCAGTATTATACACAAACCTTGTAAAAACAGGAATAATAACTTTGGAAAAATTAATAGAGTTAATGAATACAAACCCAAGAAAAATATTTGGTATAGGAACAGAAATAAAAGTAGGACAAAAGGCTGATATATCAATATTTGACTTAAATAAAAAATACAACATAGATTCAAATACATTTTTATCAAAAGGTAAAAGCACCCCATTTGATGGTGAAGAAGTATTTGGAGAATGTAAAATGACAATTGTAGGTGGGAAAGTAGTATATAATGGAGGTATAACTAATGTATAAAAAAAACATATATAAAATAAAAAGTAATGAACAAATTGCGAATTTAGTTTACAAAATGGTTTTAGAAGGTGATACATCATATATAGCAAAACCAGGACAATTTATAAACATAGAAATTAAAGAATTTTATTTAAGAAGACCAATTTCAATATGTGATTATGATGAAAATACAATAACCATAATATATAAAATAGTTGGACAAGGAACAGAAAAATTAAGCCAAATGAAAGAAGGAGAAATGTTAGATATATTAACAGGTTTAGGCAATGGTTTTGAAACCAAAAACAGTAAAGAAAATCCATTGCTTATTGGAGGAGGAGTAGGAACTCCTCCTATGTATGGTTTATGTAAAAAACTTATAGAAGAAGGTAAAAAACCAATAGTTGTTTTAGGCTTTAATTCAAAAGAAGATATCTTTTATGAGCAAGAATTTAAAAACTTAGGTGCTAAAGTTTATATTTCTACAGTAGATGGAAGCTATGGAACAAAAGGATTTGTAACAGATATAATAAAAACATTAGAAAATTATGACTACTATTATGCATGTGGACCTATAAATATGTTAAAAGCAGTGTATGAAAAAATAGAAACAAAAGGAGAATTAAGCCTAGAAGAAAGAATGGGATGTGGAATAGGTGCATGTATGGGATGTACAATAAATACAAAAACAGGACCGAAAAGAGTTTGCTACAATGGCCCAGTATTTAAAAAGGAGGAAATCATATGGTAGACTTATCTGTAACATTAAGCAATTTAAAACTAGATAATCCAATAATTCCAGCAAGTGGAACATTCGGATACGGCCTAGAATTTAAAGATTTCTATGATATAAACATATTAGGCTCATTTTCAATGAAAGGAACAACAAAAGAAGAAAGATTCGGAAACCCAACTCCAAGAATAGCAGAATGTACATCTGGACTAATAAATTCAGTAGGTTTGCAAAATCCAGGAATAGATTTTGTAGTAGAAAAACAACTACCAATAATGAAAAAATATTTTAAAAAGCCTATAATAGCTAATATTAGTGGATTTTCAGTAGATGAATACAAATATTGTGCAGAAAAAATAGATAAACAAGAACAGGTAGGAATAATAGAAATAAACATAAGTTGCCCTAATGTTCATAATGGAGGAATGACATTTGGAACAGATGTAAAAGCTGCCATGGAAGTAACAAAAGCAGTAAAGGCGGTAACAACAAAACCAGTATACATGAAACTAACACCAAATGTTACAAATATTGTAGATATAGCAAAAGCATGTGAAGAAGCCGGAGCAGATGGAATAAGCATGATAAATACATTACTAGGAATGAGAATAGATTTAAAAACAAAAAAGCCAATAATAGCAAATAAAATGGGAGGATTTTCAGGACCAGCAATATTTCCAATAGCTTTAAGAATGGTATACCAAGTATATGAAGCGGTAAAAATTCCAATTATAGGAATGGGAGGAATATCAACTGCAAAAGATGTAATAGAAATGATGCTTGCTCGGTGCAACAGCAGTACAAATAGGAAGTGCAAATTTAAAAAATCCTTATGTATGTAAAGAAATAATAGAAGAGTTACCAAAAGAAATGGAAAAATATAAAATAAACAGTTTAAAAGAAATAATTGGAAAAGCACATTAAAACAAAAAAATATACAAAAACAGACAAAGATATGTTATAATATATATGTAATTTTAATTACTAATAAATACAAAACAGAAAGAGGAAAAAAATGAAAGATATTATTCACGTAGGAATTGACGTAGGTTCTACAACTGTAAAGATAGTAGTAATGAACCAAGATTTAGAAGTTTTATATAGCACATATAAAAGACATTTTTCAGATACAAAAAACACAGTATGTGAATGCTTAGAAGAATTAGCAAAAAAATTTGAAGAATATGATATGACAATTGCATTAACAGGCTCAGGAGCCTTATCAGTATCAGAATTTTTAGGATTACCATTTATACAAGAAGTTGTAGCTTGTAAAAGAACAGTAGAAAAATACATTCCACAAACAGATGTAGTAATAGAACTAGGTGGAGAAGATGCAAAAATAATATATTTTGGAAAATCAATAGAACAAAGAATGAATGGAACATGTGCAGGTGGTACAGGAGCATTCTTAGACCAAATGGCAACACTACTAAATACTACAACACCAGGATTAAATGAACTTGCAAAAAATTATAATACGATTTACCCAATAGCTTCAAGATGCGGAGTATTTGCAAAAACTGATATACAACCATTACTAAACGAAGGTGCTGCCAAAGAAGATATAGCAGCTTCTATATTCCAAGCAGTAGTAAACCAAACAATAAGTGGGCTTGCATGTGGTAGACCAATAAGAGGTAAAGTAGCATTTTTAGGAGGACCTTTAAGCTATTTATCTGAACTTAGAAAAAGATTTATAGAAACATTAGAACTAACAGATGACGAAATAATTGTGCCAGAAGACGCACATCTTTTAGTAGCAAAGGGTGCAACTATAGATTCTGTTCAATATAATCCAATATCAATAGAAAAATTAAAAAGTAAAATAGAACTTTTAAGAAACTATCATGATACAGCCTCAGATTCTTTAAAACCATTATTTACTATAGAAAACGAATATAAAGAATTTAAAGAAAGGCATAGCAAACATAATGTACCTAAAAGAGATTTAAAAAGTTTTTCAGGAGATTGTTTTTTAGGTATAGATGCAGGTTCAACAACAAGCAAACTAGTATTAATAGATGACCAAGCAAATCTTCTATATTCTTCATATAAAAATAATGAAGGTAAACCTTTGCAAACAGTTATAGGAATGTTAAAAGAATTATACAGTGTACTTCCTAAAAAAGCAGTTATAAGATATGCAGGTTCAACAGGATATGGAGAAAAATTAATAGCTACAGCGTTAAACCTAGAAATTGGAGAGATTGAAACAATAGCACATTATACAGCAGCAAAAAAATTCATGCCAAATGCCACAAGCATTGTAGACATTGGTGGACAAGATATGAAATACATAAAAATAAAAAATGGAGTTATCGATAATATAATGCTAAATGAAGCATGCTCATCAGGTTGTGGTTCATTTATAGAAACATTCGCAAAAAGCTTAAATCTAACTATAGAAGAATTTGTAGAAGAAGCAATAAAATCAAATAGACCAGTAGATTTAGGTTCAAGATGTACTGTATTTATGAATTCAAAAATAAAACAAGCACAAAAAGAAGGATATAAAGTAGGGGACATTTCAGCAGGTCTTTCATATTCAGTTATAAAAAATGCTATACAAAAAGTAATGAAAATAAGAGATGTTCAAACTTTAGGAGATGCAATTGTAGTACAAGGTGGAACATTTTACAATGATGCAGTTTTAAGAGCATTTGAATTAATAGTAGGAAAAGACGTTATAAGGCCAGATATTGCAGGACTTATGGGTGCATATGGAATAGCAGTATTAGCAAAAGAAGAATTTGATATGAATAATGATAAAAAGTATGTATCAAGAATAACAAAAAATGCAGAGTTAGATAACTTGCAAGTAACAATAATACATACAAGATGCCATGGATGTGAAAATAACTGTTTACTTACAGTAAACGAATTTTCAAGTGGAAAAAGATTCATATCAGGTAATAGATGTGAAAGGGGAGCAGGAATAGAGAAAAGTAAAACACAAATCCCAAACTTATATAAATATAAATACCAAAGACTATTCCAATATAAACCACTAGAAGAAACTCAAGCAAAACGTGGAACAATAGGAATACCAAGGGTATTAAATATGTATGAGGACTACCCATTCTGGTTTACACTATTTACTAATTTAGGATTTAGAGTAATTTTATCAGAAAAAAGTGATAGGAAAACATATGAAAAAGGCATGGAATCAATGCCATCAGAATCAGTATGCTATCCTGCAAAATTAAGCCATGGTCATATTGTAAGTTTAATAAATCAAGGAATAAAAACAATATTCTATCCTTGTATGATGTACTCAAGGCAAGAGGATAGCCAGGCAAATAATAAATACAATTGCCCAATAGTAGTATCATATTCAGAAGTTATAAAAAACAATGTAGAAGAACTAAAATCACAAGGAATTAAGTTCTTAAATCCATTTTTACCATTTGATAAAACAGGATTGGTAAAAAGACTATATGAATTAGAAGAATTTAAAGAATATAATTTTACTAAAAAAGAATTAAAAATAGCAGTAGAAAAAGCAGAAAAAGAATATCAAAAGTATAAAGAAGATGTTCGTAAAAAAGGTGAAGAAACACTTGCATATATAAAAGAAAATAACATAAAGGGAATAGTTTTAGCAGGAAGACCATATCACGTAGACCCAGAAATAAATCATGGAATAGACACTATGATAACATCACTTGGATTATGTGTTTTATCAGAAGACAGCATAGCACATCTAGGAACAGTAAAAAGACCAATAAGAGTAGTAGACCAATGGGTATACCACTCAAGACTATATAGAGCAGCTGATGTTGTAGGAAATAACAAAGACCTAGAACTAGTACAACTAAACTCATTTGGTTGTGGTGTAGATGCAGTTACAACAGACCAAGTAGAAGAAATTTTAGCAAGCTTTGGAAAAATGTATACACTAATAAAAATAGATGAGGTAAATAACTTAGGTGCAATAAGAATAAGAATACGTTCATTAATTGCAAGCATGAATAAAAGAACAAAAATACAACCCAAATGTGTAGGAAAATATGAAATACAAAAAGTAGAATTTACAAAAGAAATGAAAAAAGACTACACAATACTAGTTCCACAAATGGCACCAATACATTTTGAAATATTCGAAAAAGTTTTACAATCAGAAGGATACAAAGTAAAACTATTAAGAGAATGTACAGCTCACACAGTAGAAACAGGACTAAAATATGTAAACAATGATGCATGCTATCCATCAATTCTAACAATAGGTCAATTATTAGAAGAGGTTGAATCAGGAAACTATGATACAAATAAACTAGCACTAATGATGTCTCAAACAGGTGGAGGATGTAGGGCAACAAACTATATAGGATTCATAAGGAAAGCATTACGAGATGCAGGATATCCAGAAATTCCAGTAATATCATTTAACTTTGTAGGACTAGAAAAAAACTCTGGATTCAAAATAACACTTCCACTAGTAAAAAAATTAATAAAAGCAGTAATATATGGAGACTTACTACAAAAACTACTTTATAAAAATAAGGCATATGAAATAAACAAAGGAGAAACAGAAAAACTATACTATAAATGGTTAGAAAAATGCAAAAAACTATCAATAGAAACAACAAAAAAAGAATTCAATCAAAGTCTATATGACATGGTAAACGACTTCGAACAAATTAAATTAGACACAACAAAAGAAAAGCCAAAAGTAGGAATAGTAGGAGAAATTCTAATAAAATATCATCCATTCGGAAACAACTACTGTACAGATCTTTTAGATAGAGAAGGAGCAGAAGTTGTTATGCCAGACCTAATGGGATTTGTAAAATATGTAATGATGAATGGCGTAGTAAAAGGGAAAATACTAGGAAAGGGAGGCTTCACCTCAAAAATATACAAAACAGCAATAAAAGTAGTAGATACAATAGAAAAAGATTATAAAAAAGCACTAGAAGGATCAAAAAAAGGTTACTTACCACCATGCAACATTGAAGAATTAGCAGAAATGGTAGAAGACATATTATCAACAGGAAATCAAACAGGAGAAGGCTGGATACTAACAGCAGAAATGCTAGAATTCATGAATCATGGAATACAAAACATAATATGCTTGCAACCATTTGCATGCTTACCAAACCACGTAGTAGGAAAAGGAGTAATAAAAACAATAAGAAACAAATACCCAGAAGCAAACATATCACCAATAGACTACGACCCAGGAGCAAGCCAAAGCAACCAAATAAACAGAATAAAACTGCTAATCACAATAGCAAAAGACAATATGAAACTACAAGAAAAAAGAAAAAAAGCAACAGAACAAGAAAACCAAGAACAAAAAGAAGACTATCAAGACAGCCCATTTGTCAAGGAGGCTGTCGCGATAAGCAACTGTGGTAATAAGGAGTAAAAAATGTCAAACCAATTTTCAAGAACAGAATTATTAATAGGAAAAGATGGAATAAAAAAGTTACAAAGTTCGAAAGTAGTGATATTTGGAATAGGTGGAGTAGGTTCATTTGTAGTAGAGTCTTTAGCAAGAGCAGGAATTGGAAAGTTTATATTAGTAGATAATGATACTGTGGCTTTAAGTAATTTAAATAGGCAACTAATAGCAACTTATGAGACTATAGGGAAAAGTAAGGTGGAAGTTGCAAAAACAAGAATACTTTCAATAAACCCAAATGCTCAAGTAGAAGTGTATGAGGAATTTTTCACGCCAGAAAGCAAAGAAATTTTTGATAAAACTGCAGATTATATTGTAGATTGCATAGATACAGTAACATCAAAAATAGAATTGATAATAAGAGCAAATAAACTAAACATTCCAATTATATCTAGTATGGGAACAGGAAATAAACTAGACCCAACTAAATTTGAAATAACAGACATATATAAAACAAGCATATGTCCACTTGCAAAGGTCATGAGAAAAGAATTAAGAAATAGAGGAATAAAAAAATTAAAAGTACTATATTCAAAAGAAGAACCAATAAAACAAGAAAGAACAGCACAAGAACAACTAAAAAAAGAAGAAAATTCAAATAAAAAACAAATTCCAGGAAGTATATCATTTGTACCATCAGTAGCAGGATTAATAATTGCGGGGGAAGTAGTAAAAGATATTTTAGAAGAATAGTAAATGTTGTTTTCTTTCAAATAAACATATAATTCCTATTTTTAACTAGTTTGTGTTTTTTATTTAATTTGTATGCTGAATGGTAACCGCAAATATTACAAACATATTACAAGAATATTACATTTAAGTAAAAAATATTGAAAAGAAAGAAGGAATATTGTAAAATAAAAGTGCATACATAAATGAGAACATATAAAGAAGAATAACGCAAAAGGAGAAGATGAAAACATGAAAAGAAATCAAGGAATAACCCTAATAGCCCTAATAATAACGATAGTAATAATGTTAATACTAGCAACAGTAACAATAGACGTAGCAATAGATGGAAAACTATTTGATACAGCCAAAGATGCGGTAGATAAAACAAACGACAAGGTAGGGAAAACACAAGGAAGAGTAAATGAATTAATGGGAGAATTAGAAGAAGTAGAAGAATGGCAGGAAAGTCAAAAACCCAAAGAACATAATTGGCAATATACAGATAATACATTAGCAAGCTTAAAATGCACATGTAGCATGTGTGGAGGAGAAAGAATAGTATATGTAGGGCAAGAAATCCCAAGCTATGAAGCAGGACCAACAGGGACAGAATGGGTAGTATTTGGAGCAGAAGATAGTGATAAAAATGGGACAAATGAAACATTATTATTAACAACATTAGAGCCATCAACAGAAGAACTTGAGCTAGAAGGAGCAGATGCATATAATAATGGAATAGAAAAAATAGAAGCAAAGGTAAAAGAGATATATGGAGAAAAAGCAAGGAGCATGACAATAGAAGATGTAAATAGAACGTTAGGGTATACACCAGCTGGAGGGATGTATGAGGATGAAAATGGAGATATACAAACAACAGGAAACTTTACGACAAAACTAAAAGACTTAAGTATATGGGAAAACATAAAATCAAACGGAACCGAAACCCCAGATGGAGCAAATACAGAAGAAGCGTTAGGTGAATATGAATTAGATGGATATCTGTATGACGTAGTAGTAGATGTTGGATCTGGCACGCCACATGCTCCAGAAGAAACATGTAACGAAGCAAAAAATTTAGTATTTGGAACCATGAATGTTCCATTCGGATGCTATCTTGCTTCTCGTGGGGTCTTTGCGGCTCATGATTATGCTTTCTTTGGGCCTGGTGCCGTGGAGTACGGAACTGCGGGCTCCCACTGGGGCTACTTGTTCGACTCCTATGACCACCCGGACGATACGCCGGTCTCGTATCCGTTATCAGTTCGTCCCGTAGTTTCTCTAAAATCTGAAATCCCAGCCGGAGGGGAAATATTAGTAAGTAGTGAAGAATGGACAGTAGACTTTTGGATGTAAATGTCAAGATAAAAATGGTTCTCTTAATACCCGACAGAGCTTAATACCCGACACTTTTTATCAAAGCTTAGAGCAAGAAGCATTTCACAACTAAAAAGTACGTCCAATAGATGATAAAGAATCAATAAAAAGAGGAAAAAATTCCAATTTATTGATTCTTTTATGTTTACTTCAATAGACACGGGGACGGAGTTTTTGTCTTTAGGGGTTATACAAAAACTCTTTAAAGACAAAAACTTCATCCCCATGTCTATAACCTCAATTATAAAAACTTCGAAGTCCCAGCAAAAAAACTCCTTTAACTAGGGAGGTGGCAGACGAAGTCTGACGGAAGGTTCTTGCTCCAGAGAAGTAGCCCAAGAACCCCCAGTCGCTAAGGCGACAGCCACCTTGGTGGCAAGGGGCTTTCTAGAAGGGCTTTGTAGCTTTGTAGAAGAAGTTGTAAATGATAATGGGATCATATATTAAAAAATAAATTTATCATTACTGCTTTCGGCGGACTATATACTTCTAACCCTGAATGGTAACAAATAAACGAACAAATTTTCTAAAAACTATTGACAAACAAATTGAAAAGATATAAAATACCTACGAACAATATTTCGGGAGGTAAAATTATGTTATCTACTTTACATATAAAAAATATAGGAATTATAGATGATTTATCAATAGATTTTAATGAAGGCTTTAATATTTTAACAGGTGAAACAGGAGCGGGTAAAACGTTAATTATTGGTTCTTTAGCAATACTTGCTGGTGGAAGATTTTCTAAAGAGATGATAAGAAAGGGTGAAGAACATTCTTTAATAGAAGCAAGTATTTTTTATCCACAAAGTGAACTTGCAGAGGATGGTAATATAATAATTTCAAGAGAAATTTACTTAAATGGAAGAAATACATGTAAAATAAATGGAAAATTAGTAACAGTAGCAGAATTAAAAAATTTTATGAGTAAAGTAATAGATATTCATGGTCAACATGATAATCAGAATTTATTAGATGCTACTAAACATATAAAATATTTAGATGGCTTTATAGGTACAGATTTAGAAAATGCAAAAAGTGAATATAAAGAATATTTCAAACAATATAATGAAATACAAGCCAAACTAAAAAATAACTATGGAGATGAAACAGAAAAAACAAGAAGGTTAGACCTATTAAGATATCAATTTAATGAAATAGAAGTAGCCAAGCTAAAAATAGGAGAAGATCAAGAGTTAGAGGAAAAACATAAATTGATGATGAATAGCCAAAAACTAAAAGAAAATTTAGAGCAAGTAGATTCTAATATAAATGAAAATGCAATAGAATATATATCAAACTCAATTAGATGCTTAGAAAAAATAGAAGATTATGGGGAAAAATACAAAGAAAAATTATCAGAATTAAAAAGCATATATTATGAATTACAAGAAACTGCAAGAGATTTATCAAACCTAAAAGAAGATGCGGATTTTGACGAATATGAAAGAGATGAAGTAGAAAGAAGATTAGATGTTATAACATCACTAAAAAGAAAATATGGAAGTAACGTTCAAGAAATAATAGATTATAAAGAAAAACTAAAAGATGAAATAGATAAAATAACAAATGTAGATGAAATAAATGAAGCCTTAAGAAAGAAGTTAAAAGAAACAGAAAACAAAATGAAAGCTTTATGTAGTAAAATAAATGAAATTAGAAATAAATATTCAATAATACTAGCTAATAAAATAAACAAAGAATTAAAAGATTTAGAAATGCCAAATGCAAAATTTAATATAAAAATAGAAAAACAAGAAGAATATAACTCAAATGGATATGATAAAGTAGAATTCATAATATGCACAAATGTAGGAGAAGAATATAAAGAACTAACCAAGATAGCATCAGGAGGAGAAATGTCAAGAATAATGCTTGCAATAAAAACAGTTCTAGCAGATGTAGATGAAGTACCAATATTAATATTTGATGAAATAGACACAGGAATAAGTGGAAAAGCAGCAAAAGCAGTAGCCGAAAAAATGAAACTAATATCAAAAACACACCAAACACTATGTATAACACACCAAGCAACAATAGCTGCACAAGGAAATAGCAATTATTACATATACAAAGAAGTAGAACAAGGAAAAACAAAAACAAATGTAAAACAATTAAACGAAACAGAAACAATATACGAAATAGCAAGAATAGCAAATGGAGAAATAACAGAAGTAGCAATACAAAACGCAAAAGAATTAAGGAAAGTAGGTTAAGGAACTATTGAAAAACCTTCAAAAATATAGTACAATATTACAAATAAAAATTGTTGGAGGAAGTATGAATAGAACAAAAAGAAGAATATTTGAATGTGCGATGAAACTATTTGCAGAAAAAGGGTATGATGCAACAAGTGTAGAAGAAATAACAGCAGTTTCAGGCATAGCAAAGGGAACATTGTACTATCATTTTGAAAAAAAAGAAGACATTTTAAATATGTTATTAGAAGAAGGAATGAAGCTCTTAAAAAATAGTATAGAAATAAAAATTAGAGATTGCAATAATTGTATAGATAAAATAAAAGCTGTAATATTAGTTCAAGTTAAAGTAACCGTAAAATATGAAAATTTTATAAATCTAGTTTTCAGCGAAATATGGGGGAGAGAAGAGAAAAACAAAAAATGTAGAAAATGTGTATTTGAATACATAAAAATATTAGAAAAAATAATACAAGAAGGAATAGAAAAAGGAGAATTTTATGATGGCAATGTACAAGCCTTAGCATCTGGAGTATTTGGAGTAACATGTTCTAGTTTAATTTATAGGATGAAAACAGGAGAAAAAACAGATATAGATCACGTATATAACGGATTTGTAGATACAGTAGTAAGAGGACTAAGAAAATAACAAAAAATGGACAATTATATAAAATAAAAGAAGGATTATATAAAAAAATTTTTATAATCCTTCTTTACTTTTCATTATACTGACCTCTCAGTCTAATGACTTTTGCCAAATACTGGTGTAAAATATTTATCATGATAAACAAACGAGCTAAAGGAGAATAAAAATGCAAGAGCCAATATATGAATACTTGAGAATAACAGACTTGAAAGACATGTTAAATAAGACAAAACAAAAATATGCAAATGATATTGCATACAAGATAAAAACGCAAAAAGATAAATATTATACAATTACACATAAAGAAGCTAGAAATATGGTAGATAACTTAGGAACAGCATTAATAGATATGGGATTAAAAGGGAAAAGAATAGCAATAATTGGAGAAAATAGATATGAATGGCAGATAGCATATTTGTCAGTAGTATGTGGAACAGGTATAGTTGTACCATTAGATAAATCACTGCCAGAAAATGAATTAATAAATTTAATAGAGCGTTCAGAAGCACAAGCAATATTTTACTCAGCCAAATATGAAGAAACATTAAAAAAGTGTGTTATAGAAGGTGTAGGAAAATTAAAACATTTAATATCAATGGACTTAAGAGAACATAAAGAAGGCATTTACTCAGAAAAGGAGCTAATAGAAAAAGGTAAAAGATTAATAGAAAAAGGAAACAAAAAATTTATAAATGCAAAAATAAACCCAGAAGAAATGAATATAATGCTATTTACATCAGGAACTACAGCTGCTTCTAAAGTAGTAGCATTATCACACAAGAATATATGCTCTAATTTAATGAGTATAGCCTCAGTATTAGATATTTCAGAAAAAGATAGAATGTTATCATTTCTACCATTACACCACGTATTTGAATGTACAGTAGGATTTTTAATGGCGTTATATAAAGGAATGCAGGTAAGCTTTTGTGATGGGATAAAACACATAGTAGAAAATATGAATGAATATAAAATAACATATATGGCATGTGTTCCAGCAATTTATGAAAATATATATAAAAACATATTAAAAAAATTACAAAAACAAGGAAAGTTAGAAGAAACAAACCAAAAGATAATTGAATGCCAAAAATTAAGCATGGAAGAAAAAAAAGAAAAATTCCAAGAAATACATAATATGCTAGGAGGCCATGTAAGACTATTAATTAGTGGAGCCGCAGCTTTAAATAACAAGGTAGAACAAGGATACAGAGACTTTGGAATAAATTTAGTTCAAGGATATGGGCTAACAGAAACCTCCCCAGTTATAGGAATAGGTAATAAAAGATATTATAAAGTAGGCTCAATAGGTAAAGCAATTCCACAAGTAGAAGCAAAAATAGAAGATGCAAATATTGAAGGAATAGGGGAATTAGTTGTTAAAGGTCCAAATATAATGCTAGGCTATTATGGAGATGAAAAGGCAACAAACCAAGTACTAAAAAATGGTTGGTTTTATACAGGAGATTTAGCAAAAATAGATGATGAAGGATACATATTTATCTGTGGAAGAAAAAAGAGTGTAATAGTATTAAAAAATGGTAAAAACATATTTCCAGAAGAACTAGAAGGATTAATAAACAGAATAGAAGGCGTAAAAGAAAGTTTTGTATTTGAAAAAAGAAGCTCAGAAGATGTAAACGATATAAAAATATATGCAAAAATAGTATATGATAGAAAAATAGTAGAAGAAGCTTATAAAGTAAAAAAAGATGAAGAAATATTTACATCAATAAATAATCAAGTAAAATTAATTAATAAAACACTTCCACCATACAAAACAATACGAGGTATAATTCTAACAGAAGAACCACTAATAAAAACAACAACATCGAAAATAAAAAGGCAGGAGGAACTGAAAACCATAAAATGGAATTAAAAGAATTAACAACTAAAATTTTAGGTAAAAATGTTATATATTACGAAAGTATAGACTCCACACAATTAGAAATATTAAGAAAAATAGATAATATACAAAATGGAACAATTATAATTGCAGACATACAAACAAATGGAATAGGAACACACGGAAGAAAATGGCATACAACAGAAAAAAACAACATAGCTTTCTCATTTATAATATATGCAAACTGTAATATAGAAAAACTAGAAGGCATAACAAAAGAAATAGCAGAAACTATGGTTATAGCAATAAAAAACTTATATAATATAAGCTTACATATAAAAGAGCCAAATGATATTGTATATAACAATAAGAAAATAGGAGGAATACTAACACAAAACAAACTAAATGGCAAAAAGGTAAAATATATGGTAGTAGGAATAGGCTTAAACACTATGCAAACTACTTTTTCAAAAGATATAGAAAATATAGCAACATCAATAAAAAAAGAATTTAACATTAATGTAGATAGAACAAAAATAATCACACAATTTTGTAACTTATTTGAAAAGAAAATGATAGAGAGGAGAATATTATGAAAATAGGATTTGTATTCCCAGGGCAAGGTTCACAAACAGTTGGTATGGGAAAAGATATATATGAAAACTATATAGAAGCAAAAAATATGTACAAATACGTACAAGATATAACTAAAAAAGATATAGCAAAAATAAGTTTTGAAGGACCAGAAGAAGAACTAAATAAAACCCAAAACACACAAATATGTATTTTAACAATGAGCTTAGCAATATTAGAAGTTCTAAAAAAACATAATATAGATGCTCAAATTAGTAGTGGCTTAAGCTTAGGAGAATATACAGCACTAATATATAGCAATATATTGAATTTAGAAGAAGGAATAAAAATTGTACAAAAAAGAGGAGAACTGATGCAAAACCTTGTACCAAAAGGAAATTGGAGTATGGCAGCAATTATTGGCTCAGACCCTAATACAGTACAAGAGGTATGCAAAAATGTAAAAAGCGGTTTTGTAGTACCTGCAAATTATAACTGCACAGGGCAGATTGTAATATCAGGAGAAAAAGAAGCAGTAGAAGAAGCAATGGAAAACTTAAAAACAGCAGGAGCAAAAAAAGCTGTAATTTTAAAAACATCAGGACCATTCCACACAGTAAAATTATCAAAGGCAGCAGAAGAATTAGGAAAAGAACTTGAAAACATACATATACAAAAAACTCAAAAAACAGTAATTAAAAATATAGATGGAATGCCTTATAAGGAAACAGACAATATAAAAGAAATACTACAAAAACACATAATAAGTCCAGTTCAATTTGAAAAAACAATAAACCAAATGTTACAAATGGGAGTAGATACATTTGTAGAAATAGGACCAGGAAAAACCTTATCAGGATTTATAAAAAGAACAAATAAAGAAGTAAAAATACTAAATATAAATGACGCAAATACATTAGAAGAAGCCATAAAATTTTTACAAAAATAAAAAGAAAGGATGATAAAGATGAATAAAGTAGCCTTAATAACAGGTTCTAGTAGAGGCATAGGAAAACAAATAGCAATCCGCCTAGCTAAAGAAGGATATAACATAGCCATAAACTATGTAAACAAAAATGAAGAAGTAGATAAAACAATAGAAGAAATAAAATCACAAGGAGTAGAAGTTTTAGAAGCAGCAGGAGATGTTTCAAACTTTGAAGAAAGCAAAAAAATAGTAGAATTAGTAATTGAAAAATTTGGGCAAATAGATGTATTAGTAAATAATGCAGGAATAACAAAAGATACATTAATTATGAGAATGCAACCAGAAGATTTTACAAAAGTAATAAATGTAAACTTAGTAGGAACATTTAATATAACTAAAAATGTAGTACCATATATGATGAAAAAAAGAGAAGGAAGAATAATTAATATATCATCTGTTGTAGGAATAAGCGGAAATGCAGGTCAATGTAACTATGCTGCTTCTAAGGCAGGAATTATAGGATTTACGAAAAGTTTAGCAAAAGAATTAGCAAGTAGAAATATTCTAGTAAATGCAGTAGCACCAGGATTTATAGAAACAAATATGACAGATGTATTAAAAGAAGATGTAAAATTAAACATAAAAAAACAAATACCTTTAAATAGAATAGGTACAGCAGAAGATGTAGCAAATGTAGTTTATTTCTTAACTTCAAAAGAAAGCTCATATATAACAGGGCAAATTATTCAAGTAGATGGAGGAATGTTGATATAATGGAAAGAAGAGTTGTAATAACAGGCATTGGAGCAATAACTCCAATTGGAAATAATGTAAAAGAATTTTGGGAAGGAATAAAAACAAGTAAATGTGGTATAGACAAAATTACTTTATTTGATACTAATGGATATAAAGTAAATCTAGCAGCAGAAGTAAAAAACTATAACCCAGAAGAATATTTTGATAGAAAACAAGCCAAAAGGTTAGAAAGATTTACTCAGTTTGGAGTAATTGCAGCAAGAGAAGCTTTTGAAGACAGTGGTATTACAAAAGAAAATACAGATATGGAAAAAGTAGGCGTAATAGTTGGTTCTGGTATAGGAGGATTAAGAACAATAGAACTAGAAAACCAAAAATTACAAGAAAAAGGGCCAGATAGAGTATCACCTATGTATATACCAATGGCAATTTCAAACATGGCAGCAGGTAATATAGCAATAGAACTAGGAGCAAAGGGGGAATCAGAAGCAATTGTAACAGCATGTGCAAGTGCAACACATGCAATAGGTCAAAGTTACAGAATGATTAAACATGGATATGAAGATGTAATAATAGCAGGTGGTGCAGAAAGTTCTATTACTCCATCAGGAATAGCAGGCTTTACAAACATGAAGGCATTATCTACAACACAAGATAAAAATAGAGCAAGTATTCCTTTTGATAAAGAAAGAAATGGATTTGTAATGGGAGAAGGAGCAGGAATATTAATATTAGAAGAGTTAGAGCATGCTAAAAAAAGAAATGCTAAAATATATGCAGAAATAATAGGATATGGTGCAACTTCAGATAGCTATCATATTACATCACCACTACCAAATGGAGAAGGTGGAGCAAAAGCAATGATAAAAGCAATTAAAGATGCAAATATAAAACCAGAACAAATAGACTATATAAATGTTCATGGAACATCAACACCATTAAACGATTCTTGCGAAACGGCAGCAATAAAAACAGCATTAGGAGCAAGTAGCAAAACTGTAAAGGTAAGTTCAACAAAAGGAAATACAGGGCATTTATTAGGAGCTGCAGGAGGAGTTGAAGCAGTTGCATGTATAAAAGCAATAGAGAATAGCTATATACCACCAACAATAAACTACAAAGTTCCAGATGAAGAATGTGACTTAAATATTGTTCCAAATAAAGGAATAGAAACACAAGTAAATATAGCAATGTCTAATTCATTAGGATTCGGTGGTCACAATAGTAGTATCATATTTAAAAAGTATGAGGAGGATTAAGAAAATGGAATATGAACAGATAAAAAAAATAATAGAAGATATGAGCAATTCAAAACTAAGTAGTATAGATATAGAATTTCCAGAAGGTACAAAAATAAGCATGAAAAAAGACATAAATATTCAAAACATTGTTGTAGAAAATAAAGAACATAGCAAAACAGAAGAAATAAAGGCAAATGAAGAAGTAAAAGGTCAAATAGTAACTTCACCAATGGTAGGAACATTCTATTTAAAACCAGACCCAAATTCAAACCCATATGTAGAAAAAGGAAGTATGGTAAAAAAAGGAACTGTACTTTGTATAATAGAAGCAATGAAATTAATGAACGAAATTGAATCAGAATATGAAGGAAAAATAGAAGAAATATATGTAGAAAACGGAGAAGCAGTAGACTACGGAAAACCACTATTTAAAATAGTATAAAAACCGAAAGGAAGGTTAAACATGTTAAACAAATCAGAAATAGAAAATATAATTCCACAAAGAGATCCATTTTTAATGATAGATGAAGTAGAAACATATACTCCAGGTAAATCTTGCATAGCATATAAGAATGTTAGAAAAGAAGAATCATACTTCAAAGGCCATTTTCCAAACAATCCTATAATGCCTGGGGTTCTGATAGTAGAAAGCTTAGCACAAGCAGGTGCTGTAGCAATTCTATCAATGGAAGAAAACATAGGAAAAAATGCGATATTTGGAGGAATTGATAAAATGAAATTCAAAAAAATGGTAACACCAGGAGATAAATTAAAACTAGAAGTAAATATAATAAAAAGAAAAGGACCAATAGGAATAGGTCAAGCTTTAGCAACAGTAGATGGAAAAATTGTTGCTAAAGGAGAACTTACATTTGCTGTTGTATAAAAATGAAAGGAGACAATATGCTAAGGAAGGTATTAATAGCAAATAGGGGCGAAATTGCAGTTAGAGTTATAAGAGCATGCAAAGAACTAAATATAAAAACAGTTGCCGTATATTCAGAAATAGATAAAGACTCTTTACATACCAAACTTGCAGACCAGGCAATATGTATAGGAAAACCAGCTGCAAACCAAAGCTACTTAAATGTAAACAATATAATAGAAGCTGCTAATGTAACAGGAGCAGATAGCATTCATCCAGGTTTTGGATTCTTATCAGAAAACGCAAAATTTGCAAAAATGTGTGAAGAATGTAATATAAAATTTATTGGGCCTAAATATACTAGTATAGAACAAATGGGTGACAAAGTAAAAAGCAAAGAACTAATGAAACATGCAGATATCCCAGTAATTCCAGGAGGAGACTTAAAAGAAAAAAGTTTAAAAGAAATAAAAGAAATTGCAAAAAAAACAGGGTACCCAATAATGCTTAAAGCCTCTAACGGAGGAGGAGGAAAAGGTATAAGAATTGTAAAAAAAGAGCAAGACCTAGAAGAAGCATTAATCATAGTAAAAAAAGAAGCAAAACAAGCCTTTAATAATGATGATATATATCTAGAAAAATACATAGAAAATCCAAGACACATAGAAGTTCAAATATTAGCAGATGAATTTGGAAATGTAATACACTTAGGAGAAAGAGATTGTACAATACAAAGAAAAAATCAAAAGATATTAGAAGAAAGCCCATCAATAATTTTAGATGATAATTTAAGAGAAAAAATATCAAAAGCTGCAATAAAAGCAGTAAAGGCATCAAACTACATAAATGCAGGAACTGTGGAGTTTTTAGTAGATAAAAATAAAAACTTTTACTTTATGGAAATGAACACAAGAATACAAGTTGAGCATCCAGTAACAGAAGTATTAACAGGAATAGACATAGTAAAAGAACAAATAAAAATTGCATCAGGAGAAAAATTATCATATAAGCAAAACAAAATAAATTTTACAGGGCATGTAATAGAAGCAAGAGTTAATGCAGAAAACCCAAAGAAAAACTTCATGCCATCTCCAGGAACAATAACAGGATTAAACTTACCAGGAGGAAACGGAATAAGAATAGATTCAGGCATATATGCAGGATACACAATACCACCATATTATGACTCAATGCTTGCTAAAATAATAGTTCATGGGCAAAACCGAAACGAAGCAATAGCAAAGTTAAAAAGAGCATTAGAAGAACTAATAGTTGAAGGCGTGCCAACAAATATAGAATTTCTACTAAAACTTATAGAAGATGAAGACTTCAAAAAAGGAAATTATGATACATCATTTATAGAAAAGAAGTTTTTTTAAAAGGAGTTGAGAATTTTGATAGTAGATAAGATAAGAAAAAGTAATTCCATAAGTGAAAAAAACGAAAAGAACAAAGTAGATATACCAGTAGGAAAATGGATTAAATGTGAAAAATGCAAAGAAATTATATATAAAGAAATTGTAAATGAAAATTACAATATATGTCCTAACTGTGGAAATTACTTTAGACTATCAAGTAGAAGAAGATTAGAACACATAATAGATAAAGGAACATATAAAGAATTTGAATTAAACATAAAAAATGTAAATCCATTAAACCTTACCGAATATCCAAAAAAAATAGAAGCATTGCAAAGAAAAACAGGACTAAAAGAAGCAATAAGATGTGGAACAGGTAAAATAGAAGGAGAAGAAGTAGTAATATGCATAATGGACAATAACTTTTTTATGGGAAGTATGGGAAGTGTAGTTGGAGAAAAAATTACATACTCAATAGAAAAAGCAATAGAATTAAAGTTGCCACTTATCATATTTTGTGTTTCAGGAGGAGCCAGAATGCAAGAAGGAATAATATCTCTTATGCAAATGGCAAAAACAACATCAGCACTTACAAGACTAAATGAAGCAGGAAACCTATATATCTCCATATTAACAGACCCAACATATGGGGGAGTAACAGCAAGTTTTGCAAGCTTAGCAGACATAATACTTGCAGAACCAGGAGCAATGATAGGCTTTGCAGGGCCAAGAGTTATAGAACAAACAATAAAACAAGAATTACCAGAAGGATTTCAAACATCAGAATTTTTACTAGAACATGGTTTTATAGATAAAATAGTAGAAAGAAAAGAATTAAAGAAAACCCTAGGTAAAATCATAAAACTGCACAAAGGAGGTAACAGCAAATGGCAAATAAAATAACAGCATGGGAAAGAGTAGTAATTGCAAGAAATCCTGATAGATTAACAGCACTAGACTATATAGAAAATATATTTGATGAATTCTTAGAACTTCATGGAGACAGAAACTTTAAAGATGATAAAGCAATAGTATGTGGATTAGGAACAATAGGAAACAACACATATACGATAATAGCAGAACAAAAAGGAAGAACTACTAAAGAAAACATAGAACGAAACTTTGGAATGCCTAATCCAGAAAGCTATAGAAAAGCAATTAGATTTATGAAACAAGCCGAAAAATTTAAAAGACCAGTAATAACATTTGTAGATACAAAAGGTGCATATCCAGGGCTAGAAGCAGAAGAAAGAGGACAGCGGAGAAGCAATTGCAAGATGCATATATGAAATGGCAAATTTAAAAGTACCTACAATAGCTATCATAATAGGAGAAGGATCAAGTGGTGGAGCATTAGCAATAGGTATAGGAAACCACGTAATCATGCTTGAAAATGCAATATACTCAATACTTTCACCCGAAGGATATGCAAGTATAGTATGGAAGGATGGAAGCAAGGCACAAGAAGCAGCACAAGAAATGAAACTAACAGCACAAGACCTATATGATTTGCAAGTAATAGATAAGATAATAAAAGAAGATAAAAATATATTTAATAATATAAAAAAAGAAATAATTACAAAACTAGATGAACTAAAAGATAAAACAGGGGAAGAAATTAGAAACGAGCGTTATGATAAATTTAGACATATGGGGAAATATGAAATAGATGAAAAGGAGAATGAAAATGCTATTAAAAAATAAAAAAGTATTAATAATGGGAATAAGAAACAAATGGAGCATTGCTTATGGTATAGCAAAATCAGCGTATGAAAATGGAGCACAGTTAATATTTACATATATGGGTGCTGATAATAAAGAAAAAATTGAAGAATTAATCTCTGATTTTAAAGGAGCAAAAGCATATGTATGTGATGCTGCCTCAGAAGATGAAGTAGTAAGAAAAACTTTCATGAAAATAAAAGAAGAAAATGGAAAAATAGATGGAATAGTACACGCAATAGCACATGCAAACACAGAAGACTTACACCATGACTTCATATATACAGGAAAAGAAGGCTTTTCACATGCAAATGATGTAAGTGCATATTCACTGGTATTAGTTGCAAGAATGGCAAAAGAAATAGACATGTTAAATGATAAAGCAAGTATACTAACACTTACATATTATGGCTCTACAAAAGTTTTACCAGGATACAATGTAATGGGAATTGCAAAGGCAGCACTAGAAGCAAGTGTAAGATATTTAGCAGAAAACTTAGGAAAAGAACAAATTAGAGTAAATGCAATATCAGCAGGACCTATAAAAACATTATCAGCAAAAGGAATAAAAGATTTCAATTCAATACTAGGAATAGTAGAAAAAACGGCACCACTACATAAAAATGTAACAATAGAACAAGTAGGCGATGTATCAACATTCTTATTAAGTAGTATGTCTGAATGTATAACAGGTCAAGTAATATATGCAGATAATGGATATAACATTATGGGCATGTAGATTATAAATTATATAAAAGGAAAGGAATAAAAGATATTGAAAGGTATAAAAGTAGGAGATAAAATCTCAAAATACCCAATCATACAAGGAGGTATGGGGGTTGGTATATCAATGCATAAATTAGCGGGAACTGTTGCAAAAGAAGGAGGAATTGGCATTATATCAACAGCAGATATTGGATATCAAGAAGAAAATTTTAATACAAACCCACTAGAAGCAAACAAAACTGCAATAAAAAAAGAAATAGAAAAAGCAAGAAAAATAGCAGGAAAAGATGGAATAATAGGTGTAAATATAATGGTAGCTTTAAATAATTATGCAGAATTAGTAAAAGAATGTGTAAAACAAAAAATAGACTTAATAATCTCAGGAGCAGGAATTCCAAAAGAATTACCAGAATATGTAAGAAAAAGCAAAACTAAAATTGCACCAATCGTTTCATCTTTAAGATGTTGTAAGCTTATAGTAAAACATTGGAAAAGTAAATACAATTATATACCAGATATGATAGTAGTAGAAGGGCCAGAAGCGGGAGGACACTTAGGTTATAAACCAGAAGAACTAACAAAAGAAGAAAACAAACTAGAAAATATAACAAAAGAAGTAGTAGAATACATAAAAGATGTAGAAAAAGAAACAGGAAACAAAATACCAGTAATTGCAGCAGGAGGTATATGGAATTCTAAAGACATAAAAAAATTCTTAGAATTAGGAGCATCAGGAGTTCAAATGGCAACAAGGTTTGTAGCAACAGAAGAATGTGATGCAAGCGAAGAATTTAAACAAGCATACATAAATGCAAAAAAAGAAGATATAAAAATAATAAAAAGCCCAGTAGGAATGCCAGGAAGAGCAATATACAATAGCTTCATAAAATCAACAGAAGAGCAAAAGCAAAAAATAGAAAAATGCTATAAATGCATAAAAACATGTGATGCAAGTAAAACACCATATTGTATAACAAAAGCATTAATAAATGCAGTAGAAGGTAATGTAGATAAAGCATTGCTATTTTGTGGAAGTAATGTATATAAAGTAAAAGAAATAGTATCAGTACATAAATTAATGCAAGAATTAGTATGTGAATTATAAAATTTAAAATATAAAAGAAAAAGTATGTACATGAAAAAATTGCACATAATATTAACATCTTGGTGTAGTAGGAGGTAAGAAATGGCTGATAAAAAGAATAACAAATGTAAAAAAACGAAACAAAAAGCAAATATAAGACAAGAGATTAAAGAAGATTATAAGACAGGGATAAAATATTATGAAGAAATAGAAAAAACTCATGAAGATGTATAATAAAAAATAGTACTAACAATATAACATATAGGAATAGGGGCCATATAAATGGCTCTTTTATAATATAATTATTGAATATCTGGGGAAAATATTGTATTATAATATTTGAGGGAGGCAAACATGGATTTATCTAATGAAAATGTTATTCATAAAAAGGAAGAAGGAGTAGAATATCTTCAATTTAGAAGATTATTAGAATATAAAGATAATATAACGCATGCTGTTACAGTAGGAAAAAATAATGATTTTAGAATTCCATTTTATAAATCTACACAGAATAAATTAACAGATGAACAAATAGAAAAAAATAAAAACAGTTATAAAAAAATATGTAAAGTTATTGGAATAGAATATAACGATATAGTAAAAACAAATCAGGTTCATAAAGATATAATAAAAAAAGTAAATGATAAAGTAAATAAAAATGAACCAGATTTTTTTGAGGAAATTTATGAAGGCACAGATGGACTAGTAACAAACAAAAAAAATCTAGCCATATGCACAACAAATGCAGACTGCATAGTTTTAATGATGTATGATACAAAAAAACATGTGATTGCAAATGTACATTCTGGATGGAGAGGCACAATACAAAAAGTATCAGCCAAAACCATAGAAAAAATGGAACAAATATATGGATGCAATCCAAAAAATATAATCTGTTGTATAAGTCCAAGTATAAGAAAGTGCCATTTTGAGGTAGATGAAGATGTTAAAAATATGTTTGAAAACAGTTTTAAAGATATAAGTAAATTTGCAAGTAAAGAGAATAAATGGCATATAGATACAGTTAAGATAAATATAGAAATATTAAAAGAAAAGGGAGTAAAGGAGGAAAATATAATAGATTCTAAAATATGTACTGTATGTAATTCTAACTTAATACATTCATATAGAGGCTCAAATAAACATAATGGACTAGAAATGGGAATTATAGAATTAAAGTAAATTAGCATGTAAAAATAGCACATAAAATCATCAAACTAAACGAAAGGAATATAAAATGATAAAAGCAATAAAACATTTTAACTTAATTACAAAACATAAATGGCAAGTATTTAAACTATGTATAAGAGCAGGAATACCATGGAGAGGATTGGTGCACGATTTATCAAAATACTCTCCAACTGAATTTTTTGAATCTGCAAAATTTTATGTAGGTGACCATAGCCCAATAACAGAAGCCAAAAAAACAAATGGATATTCAAAAGCATGGTTACACCATAAAGGAAGAAATAAACACCATTATGAATATTGGTTTGATGGAACAGCACCTGATAAAACACCTGTAATTCCATACAAATATGCAGTTGAAATGGTGTGCGATACATTAGCAGCAGGGAAAACATATTTAGGTAAAAACTGGAAAAACAGTAGTCAATTAGAATATTGGAATAGAACTAAAAATCTAACATACATAAATATAAAAACAGCAAATTTCTTAGAGGCAGTTTATAAAGAAGTAAGCGAAAAAGGGATAGAAAAAACAATAAACAAGAAAAACTTAAAAAGATTATATAAAAAATATTGTAAATAACATTGACAAAAGCAAACAAAAGTTCTATAATTACAATAGGTGATTCTTATGGATAGAAAAATATTACATATAGATGTAAATAATGCATTTTTAAGTTGGCTTGCAGTATACAAGCTAAAAAATGGTGAAACTGTAGATATAAGAACAATTCCAGCTATTATAGGTGGAGATGAGGAAGCAAGAAAAGGAATAGTACTAGCTAAAAGTATGAAAGCAAAAGAATTTGGAATAGTAACAGGAGAACCAATATATCAAGCCAAAAGAAAATGTCCACAAATACAAGTATTTAAGGGAAATTTTGAAATTTATAGAGAGTATTCAAATAAACTATATAAATTATTATTAGAATATACAGATAAAATAGAAAGATTTAGTATAGATGAATGCTTTTTAGATATGACAGAATATCTAATGAAAGATACCCTAGAAAACAAAGCAAAAGAAATAAAAAGAAGAGTAAAAGAAGAATTAGGGTTTACGGTCAATATAGGACTTTCAAGTAACAAACTACTTGCAAAAATGGCATCAGATTTTGAAAAACCAGATAAAATTCACACATTATATCCAAACGAAATACAAAATAAAATGTGGAATTTGAAAGTATCTGAATTATTTATGCTAGGAAGAAAAACTGTACCAACTTTATATAATATGGGAATAAAAACGATAGGAGATTTAGCAAAAGCAGATAGAAATTTAATAATCAAAAAATTTGGGAAACATGGCAATCTAATGTGGGAATATGCAAATGGTATTGATAATTCAGAAGTCAACTATAAATATGAAAAACCAAAAGGTGTAGGAAATTCAATTACTCTTCCTATGGATGTATGTAATATAGAAAAATTAGAAGAAATATTATTAGAACTTACAGAACAAGTAACATATAGATTAAGAAAATATGAATTAATAGCAAATAGTGTAAATGTTCAATTAAGAACAAAAGAATTTAAAGACTTTTCACATCAAGGAAAATTAGATGTAGCAACATCTAGCACAAAACAAATATATGCAAAAGCAAAAAAATTGCTTGAAGAAATGTATAAAGAAGGAACATTTATAAGGCTTGTAGGAGTAAGAGTAGATAACCTAGAAGAAAAAGAAAGAAGACAATTATCATTATTTGAAGATAACGAAAAAAAGAAATTAGATAAGATAGATAAGGTAATGGATAGTTTAAAAGATAAATATGGATATGATTCAATTATATATGCAGGTAGATTAAAGAAGAAATGAAAAAACTTCTTCTTTAATTTTTTTTAAGAAAATATATCTATAATAATAGCAGAAAGAAAGATATAAATTCATATAAAGGTTTATGGGTAACCTTTAAAAAACCTAATATCTTTAGATAAGCCTATATATTTTTCAACCTTTATTTATTACTTTTATTTATTTTACGCCCATTTGAATTTGAAACAACTTTATGATTATTTGCTGGTACTACCTTTAAAGTATAACCTATTGCATGCAAGTATTTTACCATTGTTTGCATTGTAGGAGAATGTGTACCACTTTCCACTCTTGCTACAACACTTTGAGTTAATCCACTTTTTTTACTTATTTCTGCTTGTGTTATTTTTTTATCTTTCCTTGCTTCAATACTTGCTTTTATTATTTCGCTTTCAATTCGTATTTCTTCTTCCTGTTCTGGGGTTATGTTTAGCTCCTTTCTTACTTCTTCCCAAGTTTTAAAATTACTCATTTTTAACACTCCTTTTTTTATAATCTTCTAATAATCTTTTGGCTTTTTCTATTTCAATTTTAGGTGTTTTTTGTGTTTGCTTCATAAATATATTCAATAATACAAACTTATTATTACACCAACTAGCAAATAGTATTCTATCCCTTATCGGTCTTAATTCCCATATTTCTCCGTCAAGATGTTTTATATAAGGTTCTCCAAGAGATAAGCCATATATGCTTAAATTATCAATGTATGATATGATTTTCTTAAATTTAATATTATTGCTTTTGTTAGGTTTGCTTTGCAGTTGTTGTAAATACTCTTCAATTTTACTTTTTCCATTTTTATCTTCATAAAATTCTATCGTGTACATTGTGTTTTTTTATCTCCTTTCATTATTATATTAACATTATAGCATATTTGCTATAAATTATCAATGCTATTACAATTTTTTTTGTTATATACTTACTTTTAAACTTAAACTTTTTTAACTAAACTAAAAAAAAAGATTGAATTAATCCATAGAATTTGTTAAAATAGTAAACAAAAAAATAGGAGATGTTGTCTATGGAAGAAAAGGGTTTTGTGATTACGGAAGAAAATGTAAAGGATTATGTGCGTGATATAGCAAGATGGATAAAAACACAGGTTGAAGATTCAGGAGCAAATGGTGTTGTTCTTGGAATGAGTAGCGGTGTAGATTGTAGCACAGTTGCAAGATTATGCAAAGAGGCGAGTATTGATACACACTTAATTATAATGCCATATGGTAATAGTATGAATAAATCTAAAAGCTATGAATGTGCAATGGAATTAATAAATAAATTTGATTTTAGTTATCATGTGTTTGATATAAAGCCAGCAGTAGATTGTTTGCAGATTTCAAAGGATTCTGGACTTGTAAATGAATTAAATTCACAAAATCTTGCAATGACACATGCAAATATAAGACCACGAATAAGAATGACATATCTTTATCAATATGCTTCACTTAATAATCTATTAGTAATTGGTACAGGAAATTTGTCAGAGCGTACAATAGGATATTTTACTAAGTGGGGAGATGGTGCATGTGATATAAATCCAATAGCAAATCTTACTAAAAAAGAGGTTTATATATTAGCAGAATATTTACAAGTTCCTACTAGTATAATAAATAAGAAACCATCAGCAGAGCTATGGGAAGGACAATGCGATGAAGATGAGATTGGTATAACTTATGAAAAAATTGATAATTTTATTTTGAATGGAACATCAGGAAATGAACAAGACGATGTCTTAATAAAAAGTAAACAGATAAAGTCTGAACATAAAAATAGGCCAATTCCAATGTTTTGCCCAAATGACTGATATTAAGGAGAGTTTTACAATGAAAAAGATTGCAATAATAGCTGCAATGGATCAAGAGCTAGCAGCTATAAAACAGAAATTTGATGATGTAGAAGAAAAAAGTTTAAATGATTTAGTATATTATTTGGGAAAGTTGAACCAAAAAGAATATATATTGATTAAAAGTGGAATAGGTAAAGTAAATGCTGCAAGAGTAACACAGGTTTTGATAGATAAATTTGATATAGAGTATATAATAAATGTAGGAACAGCTGGTTCCTTAAATGATAAGTTGGAAATAGGCGATATTATTATTGGTAAAGAACTAGTACAACATGATTTTGATACAACTGCATTTGGTGATGAGAAAGGCTATATAACAGGTACAGGAAAGATATTTAAAAGTGATAGTAGACTTATAGACATGTATAAGAATTATATAGCTGAAAACAAGTTGGAATATAATACTATAATAGGTACAATAGCATCAGGTGATATATTTTGTACAGAAAAGTGGATGAAAGATAAAATACATGCAAAGTTTAATGCAGATTGTGTGGAAATGGAAGGTGCAGCAGTTGCACAAATATGTACATTAAATAGAGTGCCTTTTATTGTAATTCGCTCTATATCAGATAAGCCTAATGGGGAAAATCATATAGATTTTAATAGGTTTATTGATATAGCTTCAAGAAGATGTGCTGAATTGGTATTTTGTGGATAGCTTTATACTAACAACTTTTCCAATAAATTAAATGAAAACACTTGAAAAGTGTTTTCATTTGTTATAAAATAAGCACGTAAAAATATTTTTAATGACGCATTTTTCATTTGTGTCTAAAGGAGGATTTGATTTATGTCAGTTAAAGTAGGAATCAATGGATTTGGAAGAATTGGAAAATTAGTTTTCCAAGCAGCTTTAGAGAAAGGAGAAGTTGATATAGTAGCAATTAATGACCCTTTTATTGCAGCAGATTACATGGCATATATGGTAAAATTTGATACAGTTCACGGAAGATTTAATGGTGAAGTTAAGTCAGAAGGTAATAAATTAATAGTGAATGGAAAAACAATAAATGTATATAATGAAATGGATCCACATAATATTCCTTGGGAAAAAGAAGGTGTGGAATTTGTTTTAGAGTGTTCAGGTGTATTTACTACTATGGAAAAGGCTCAAGCTCATATTGATGCAGGAGCTAAGAAAGTTATAATTAGTGCACCTTCTAAAGATGCTCCTATGTTTGTTATGGGAGTTAATAATGAAACTTATGATCCAAGTATGAATATTGTTTCAAATGCTTCTTGTACAACAAACTGTTTAGCACCATTAGCAAAGGTTATACATGATAATTTTGGAATTAAAGAAGGTCTTATGACAACAGTTCATAGTACAACTGCAACACAGAAAACAGTAGATGGAGCTTCTAAAAAGGATTGGAGAGGTGGTAGAGCAGCTGCTGCTAATATTATACCTTCATCAACAGGAGCTGCAAAGGCTGTTGGTAAAGTTATACCAGAATTAAATGGAAAATTAACAGGTATGGCTTTTAGAGTGCCAACTGTTGATGTATCTGTTGTAGATTTAACTTGTACTTTAGAGAAAGCTGCAACATATGAAGAAATTTGTAATGCAATGAAAAAAGCATCTGAAAATGAATTTAAGGGAATAATTGAATATGTTGATGAAGATGTTGTATCATCTGATTTTATACATGATAGTCATACTTCAATATTTGATAGTAAAGCTGGTATTCAATTAACTGATAATTTTGTAAAATTAGTTGCTTGGTATGATAATGAGTGGGGATATTCAAATAAGCTAGTTGATTTAGCTATTTATATTTCTAAAAAATAATATGTATGGCAGGGATATAACCCTGCTCATATAGCAAAATTTAAAATAGGAGGAAATTTATGAGTAAAAAAAATGTTAGAGATATTAATGTGGCAGGTAAAAAAGTTCTAGTTAGATGCGATTTTAATGTTCCAATTGATAGCCAAACTGGTAAAATTACAGATAACAGGAGAATAAGAGCTGCTATTCCAACAATTCAGTATTTATTAGATAATAACGCAAAGGTAATACTTTGTTCACATTTAGGTAGACCAAAGGGAGAGGTGAACCCTAAATATTCTTTAAAACCAGTTGCAGAGGAACTTTCAAAGTTATTAGGAAAAGAAGTTAAACTTGCAAAAGATGTAATTGGACCAGATGCTGAAAAACTAACTTCAAACATGAAAAATCAAGATGTTGTATTATTGGAAAATGTAAGATTTCATAAAGAAGAAGAAAAAAATGATCCAGAATTTGCTAAAAAACTAGCTTCATTTGCTGAAATATATGTAAATGATGCTTTTGGTACAGCACACAGAGCTCATAGCTCAACAGCAGGTGTAGCAGACTATTTACCAGCAGTATCTGGATTTTTAATTGAAAAAGAACTAGAATTTTTAGGAAAAGCATTAGAAAACCCTGAAAGACCTTTTGTAGCAATACTAGGTGGTGCAAAAGTTTCAGATAAAATAGGAGTTATAGAGAATTTACTTGAAAAAGTAGATACATTAATTATTGGTGGAGGAATGGCATATACATTTTATAAAGCACTAGGACATGATATAGGAACATCAATATGTGAAGAAGATAAAATAGATTTAGCAAAAACAATTTTGGAAAAAGCAAAACAAAAAAACGTTAAGCTATTACTACCACTAGATAATCACGTATCTTCAGAATATTCAAACGATGGAGAAGATAAGTTTGTGGATAAAGAAGAAATTCCAGATGGTTTTATGGGACTAGATATTGGACCAAAAACAATAGAAGCTTTCAAGGAGGCTATAAAAACAGCTAAAACTGTATTATGGAATGGACCATTAGGAGTTACAGAATTTCCTAAATTTGCAGAAGGAACAAGAGCAATAGCAAATGCTTTAGCTCAAAGTCAAGCAGTTACAATAATTGGAGGAGGAGATTCAGCAGCAGCAATAGAAAAAATGGGCTTAGCAGACAAAATGACACATATTTCAACAGGAGGAGGAGCTTCACTTGAATTTTTGGAAGGAAAAGTTTTACCAGGAATAGATTGTTTAAATGATAAATAAAATGGAGGTCATATGAATAATAGTAAAAATCTAATTATTATATTAATAGCAATAATAGCAATACTGATAATAGCATTAACATGTGCAATTGTGTACATTTTTATGATAGGAAATGAAAATGCGGATAATAGAGTAGTTATAGATTCTAATTCTACTAATCCAAATGACTATAACACAAACCAAACACAAAACAATACAGTAGATGATGTTAATAATTCAGCAGAAGAACTTGCAATACAAACTTTTAATTCGATTTTTGAGGTGTATTTGAATAAAGAACTTACAGCATCACAAATAAGAACATTATTTTCAGAAATTGAAAGTAGCAATACTCAAAATCTAGACCACAACATAAGTTTATCTGCTGATGGAATAACCACTTCTGATGAAATAGATGATACAAAAACATATAAAGTTGAATTATCATATGATGATATTGGATATATAAATGAAGTAACAATAACAGATTATACTACTACAATAGAAAATGGAAATACAACATCAAATGATTTAGAAAAAATAAACTTTAATAGTCAAATTATACCATATTCAGGAAGAATAACAGGTGCTCAATTATATACTTTATTACAAACCGCCCAAGCAAGTAACAATGCAAACCCAGAACACCAAATAACTTTAACCTCAAGCAACTTACAAAGCTTAAACCAAATTGTTCAAACAGAATACTATATAATAACATTATCATATGATACAGAAGGATATGTTAATAACATAAACATAGATAAGGAAATATAAAAAGGAGAGAGTAAAATGAGAAAAAAGATAATTGCGGGTAATTGGAAAATGAACAAATTACCAAATGAAACGATATCATTTTTTGAAGAATTTGTACCATTAGTGAAGGATACAAAAAATGAAGTAGTAATATGTGCACCATATACAGATTTATTCTATGCAATTTTATCAGCACAAAATACTAATATAAAAATAGGTGCACAAAACATGCATTGGGAAGAAAATGGGGCATATACAGGAGAAGTATCACCACAGATGCTTAAAGCAATTGGTGTAGAATATGTTATAATAGGCCATTCTGAAAGAAGACAATATTTTGCAGAAACAGATGAAACTGTTAATAAAAAATTAAAAGCTGCCCATAATGTAGGACTAAAACCAATAGTATGTGTTGGTGAAAGTTTAGAACAAAGAGAATCTGGAAATGCAAAAGAAATTGTAACAAAGCAGGTTAAAATGGGCTTAAAAGACTTGACAAATGAACAAATTGCAAGTACAATAGTAGCGTATGAACCAATATGGGCAATAGGAACAGGAAAAACAGCTACAAAAGAAGATGCAAATGAAACCATAAAATGGATTAGAGAAGAAATAGAAAACATGTATGGAAAAGAAAATGCAGATAAAGTAATAATTCAATATGGCGGAAGTGTAAAATCATCAAATGCAAAAGAATTATTTGAAATGTCTGATATAGATGGAGGCTTAGTTGGAGGAGCAAGCCTAAAGCCAGACGAGTTTTCTAAAATAGTAAATGCAGTATAAAAAATAAAATGCACACACAAAAAATGGAAAAATTTAGAAGTTAGGAAAATTTATTAAAGGAAGACGAGGAAAATTATGAATAAAAAATTAACAATGCTAATGATATTAGACGGTTTTGGAAATAATCCTAGAAAAGACGGAAACGCTATAGAATTAGCAAACACACCAGTAATAGACAAATTATTTAAACAAAATCCAAATACAATAATAAAAACCAGTGGATTAGATGTAGGATTACCAGAAGGACAAATGGGAAACTCAGAAGTAGGGCATACAAACATCGGAGCTGGTAGAATAGTTTACCAAGAATTAACAAGAATAACAAAAGCAATAGAAGATGGAGACTTTTTTACAAATCCAGAATTAACAGCAGCAATAGACAATTGTAAGAAAAACCATACAAAACTTCACATAATGGGATTACTATCAGATGGTGGAGTACATAGTCACACACGTCATTTATATGCTTTATTGGAGCTAGCAAAAAGAAAAGACTTTGAAGATGTATATGTACATTGCTTCCTAGATGGAAGAGACACACCACCTGCATCAGGAGAAAACTTTATAGCAGAACTAGAAGAAAAAATGGCAGAAAAAGGTGTTGGAAAAATAGCAAGTATAACAGGAAGATTTTATGCAATGGATAGAGATAAAAGATGGGAAAGAGTACAAAAAGCATATGATGCATTAGTAAATGGAATAGGTGAAAAAGCTGCATCAGCAACAAAAGCAATAGAAGACTCATACCAAAAAGAAATATTTGATGAATTTGTATTACCAACACTAATATGCAATGGTGATGAGCCAATTGCAACAATTTCTGAGAACGACTCTGTTATATTTTTCAATTTCAGACCAGATAGAGCAAGAGAAATAACAAGAAGTTTAGTAGATAAAGAATTCACAGGTTTTGAAAGAAAATATTTTCCACTATACTATGTATGCTTTACAAACTATGATGAAACAATAAAAAATGTACATATAGTATTCAAAAAAGACGAAATAAAAAATACCTTTGGCGAGATAATAGCAAACAAAGGCTTAACACAGCTAAGAATAGCAGAAACAGAAAAATACGCACATGTTACATTCTTCTTTAATGGAGGAGAAGAAAAACAATATAAAGGGGAAGATAGAATTTTAGTCCCATCACCAAAAGTAGAAACATATGATTTAAAACCAGAAATGAGTGCTTACGAAGTAACAGATAAAGTAGTAGAAGCAATAGAAAGTCAAAAATACGACACTATAATCTTAAACTATGCAAATCCTGATATGGTAGGCCACACAGGAAACCTAGAAGCAGCAATAAAAGCAATAGAAGCAGTAGATACATGTGTAGGAAGAGTAGTAGAAGCACTAGAAAAAGTAGAAGGAGTAGCATTAATAACAGCAGACCATGGAAACTCAGAACAAATGATAGATTACACAACAGGAGAACCACATACAGCACACACAACAAATGATGTACCATTAATATTAGTAGGAAAACAAGCAATATTAAAACCAGGACGTCTAGCAGACCTAGCGCCAACAATATTAGATATCATGGGAATAGAAAAACCAAAAGAAATGACAGGAGAAAGCCTAATAGAAGATTAGATATTAATTTTAAAAACATATATATGAAGCAAAACAAGCTTCACAAATTTTGAAAGGAGAATCTTTATGAAAGAATATTTACCAATTGAAGAAGTTAAAGCTCTAGAAATACTAGACTCTAGAGGAAATCCAACAATACAAGTTGAGGTTATAACAGCAGATGGTTCAAATGGAGTAGCTATGGTACCATCAGGAGCATCAACAGGAAGTTTTGAAGCAGTAGAATTAAGAGATGGAGACAAAACAAGATACTTAGGAAAAGGAGTTACAAAAGCAGTAGAAAATGTAAATGAAATAATAGCACCAGAATTAGAAGGAATGAATGTATTTGACCAAGTAGAAATAGACAAAACACTAATAGAAATAGATGGAACAGAAAACAAAGGCAAACTAGGAGCAAATGCTACACTTGGAGTATCTTTAGCAGTTGCAAGAGCAGCAGCAAATGCCTTAGGAATTAGTTTATATAAATACATTGGAGGTGTAAATGCAAAAACATTACCAATTCCAATGATGAACATATTAAATGGTGGAAAACATGCAGACAACACAGTAAACATTCAAGAATTCATGATAATGCCAATAGGAGCAAAAACATTTAGTAAGTGTATGCAAATGGCAGCAGAAATATATCACACATTAAAAAAAGTATTAAAATCAAAAGGACTAGCAACAGGAGTAGGAGATGAGGGAGGATTTGCACCAAACTTATCAAGTGATGAAGAAGCATTAAAACTAATAGTAGAAGCAATAGAACAAGCAGGATTCAAACCAGGAACAGATGTAGTATTAGCATTAGACGTAGCAAGTACAGAAATGTATGATGAAGCAAAGAAAATAGGAAAAGAAGGAAGCTACTACTTCTGGAAAACAGATGAATTAAAAACAGTAGATGAAATGATAGAATACCTAGTAGACTTATCAAACAAATACCCAATAGTATCAATAGAAGATGGATTAGCAGAAGAAGATTGGGAAGGATGGAAAAAACTAACAGATAGATTAGGAAGCAAGTTACAACTAGTAGGAGATGACCTATTTGTAACAAACATAAAAAGACTACAAAAAGGACTAGACCTAAAAACTGCAAACAGCATACTAATAAAACTAAATCAAATAGGAACATTAACAGAAACACTAGATGCAATCGAACTTGCAAAGAAAAACGGATATACAGCAGTTGTATCACACCGTTCAGGAGAAACAGAAGATACAACACTAGCAGACGTAGCAGTAGCAACAAATGCCGGACAAATTAAAACAGGAGCTCCATGTAGAACAGACAGAGTAGCAAAATATAATAGACTATTAAACATAGAAGCAGAACTAGGAAAAACTGCAATATACCCAAACAAATTAAAATAATGAATAGTTAATAATTATTGAAAGCTTTTTGTAATTTTCAAAATTACAAAAAGCTAACATAAATTATTCACTATTTATTAAACCAAAACAAGACATTGGGGTGTAGCCAAGCGGTAAGGCAGGTGGCTCTGACCCATCGATTCCGTAGGTTCGAATCCTACCACCCCAGCCATATGACATTTACAGCATGCAATTAATTGGAGGAAATATGCTAGAAATTTTAGAACATACAATAATAGATACTTTAAAAATATTACCATTTCTATTTATAACATATATAGTAATGGAACTAATCGAACATCATGCAGGAGAAAAAACAGAAAGAGCAATAAAAAAATCTGGAAAATTTGGGCCAGTATTAGGGGCTCTTTTAGGTATTGTTCCACAATGTGGTTTTTCAGCAATAGCGGCTAATTTTTATGCTGCCAGGATTATAACAAGAGGAACTCTTATTGCAATATTCTTATCAACATCTGATGAAATGCTACCAATTCTAATTTCAGAAGGAGCTCCATTAGGTGTAATATTAGAAATACTAATTATAAAAGTAATAATAGGTATAGTAGTAGGTGTAGTAATAGACTTATTACAGAGAAAAAATAATATAATAAGTAAATCAAATCATGAGGAAATACATAAAATATGCGAACATGAACATTGTAATTGTGAAGAAGAAGGAATATTAAAATCTTCAATAAAACATACTATTCAAATATTTGCTTATATATTTATCATAAGTTTTGCTATAAATATAATAATACATACAGTTGGAGAAAACACAATAGCTGGCTTTATAGTAAATATTCCATTTGTAGGACCAATAATTGCATCACTGGTAGGAATAATTCCTAATTGTGCAAGTTCAATTATTTTAACACAATTATATTTAGAAAATATAATCACAATGGGTTCAATGATTGCTGGATTGCTTGTAAATTCAGGAGTCGGAATATTAGTATTATTTAAAGCAAATAAAAATTATAAAGAGAACTTTCAAATACTAGGAATATTATATGTAGTAGCAATAATATCAGGAATATCTTTAGATTTACTAATATAAAATGTAAATGAAGAGAGGAAATCATTATGAAAAAGGTTTATTTTGTGCTAACATATTCTGGTACAATTTTAGGAAGAATAATAAGATTCAAAACAGGAAAAATATATACACATGTTTCAATATCACTAGATGAAAATTTAGAAAGAATGTATTCATTTAGTAGATTGAACCCATATAATTGCTTTGTAGGAGGATTTATGCATGAGAGATTAAATGCAGGATGCTTCAAAAGATTTAAAAATACAAGAGCAATGATATGCTATATAGAAATAACAGACTATCAGTATGAAAAGTTAGAAGAACAGATAAAAATGTTTGAAGAAAATAAATCAATGTATAAGTTTAATGTACTAGGATTAATATATATATTATTTAATAAAAAAATACATAGAAAAAACTATTTTTACTGTGCGGAATTTATAAAATACATTTTAAAAAACGCAAATATAAATATAAAACTTCCAGATATGCCAAGACCAGAAAATTTTGAAGAATTACAAAATGCAAAAGTTATATATACTGGAATTTTAAATAAATATAGAGTACCTAACATACAAATATTAGAAGAAGCAAAGGTAAGTTAAAGGGAATGATAAACGATGGATAGATATAAAACTACACAAAAAGCTAGTGTTTTCGGAATAGTAGGCAACATATTTTTACTAATTATAAAATCAATTGTAGGTATTGCAACAAAAAGTCAAGCAATGATAGCAGATAGTGTAAATAGTGCAGGAGATATATTCTCTTCATTAATGACTTTTATAGGAAACAAAATTGCAAGTAAACCGAGAGATGATGACCATAATTTAGGGCATGGAAAAGCAGAATACATATTTTCATTGATTCTAAGTATATCAATGATACTTATAGCCATAAAATTATTAGAAAGCTCAGTACAAGCATTATTAAATCCAGTAGGATATAATTTTTCATGGTGGCTAGTAGTTGTGTGCTTAGTAACAATACTAACAAAATTATCATTATACTTATATACACACTCTTTAGCAAAATCACAAAACAATATATTATTAGAAGCAAATGCAAAAGATCACATAAATGATTGTGCTATAACAACCTTCAACCTTATAGCTTCACTTTTAAGTATAAAAGGAATATTATGGTTTGATGGAATTGTAGGTATAGGAATATCAATATGGATACTTTGGACAGGAGTAAATATATTTATAGAAAGCTACAATGTATTAATGGACAAGGCAATAAGCATTGAAAATAAAAACAAGGTTTTAGAAATAATAAGTAGGCATAAAGAAATAAAAAAAATAGAACATTTCAATGCAACACCAGTAGGATATAAATACCAAATATCTTTTTCAATATGCATTGATGGAAATTTATCAACATTTGAAAGTCATGAAATAGCAAATAAATTAGAAAAAGAAATAGACGAATTAGATGAGATATATTTAACAGTAATACATGTAAATCCAATTGAAATAGAAAAATCAGATAAAGAAATAAAAAATTAATATTAGAACAAAATCCAACGCTTTAGACTTGTAAAAGTTAAAAATATAAAAAACACTTATGATTTATTAGGAGGAAAACATATGTCAAAGAAAATTCTAATAGGAGTAGCTATAGTTTTAGCTATAGTAATAGTAATTGTATTTGCAATTAACCTAAGTAAAGGAAAAAACGTAGAAGGCACACTGCAAGAAATAATGGCAAAAGTTTATGAAGGAATAAATGAATCTGAGCTTCCTATGATGATGAGAAATACAGAATTAACAAAAGAAAATATAGAATATTTTATAGGAACAAGTGATATAGATTTCAAAGAAGCATTAGCAAGTGAATCTGCAGTTACAACAATTGCTCATTCAGTAATATTAATAAGACTAAATGATGCAAAACAAGCAGAAGAAGTTATAGCAAAAATCAAAGAAAATGTAGACTCAAAGAATCTAAGCTATGCAGAAATAAGTAATGTAGTAGTAAAAAGCAAAGGAGACTTAGTAATCCTAATAATGAGCAATGAAGAATTAACTCCAAGATTAGAAGCTAATTTTGATGGTTTGGAATAATATTGTTTTAAAGAAAAAAATTCTTTTGCTATGTCTCCTACACAATGGATAAAAAGAACAAATAGTATTGGAATTATTTCAAAAGGTGGTAGATATAGTATTGGAACATTTGCACACCCAGATGTTGCTTTTGAATTTGCAAGTATTACAATATTTAGAAAGTGTATTAATCATATGGAGCCGCAAGGCGGAATTGAACCGCCGACCTACAGGTTACGAATCTGTTGCTCTACCAACTGAGCTATAACGGCATAAACAAATTATAGCGTAAAACTGATTAAATATCAATAAAAAATAAATAATTTCCAAAAATTTGTATATAATACAAATTGTGAGGTTGATTTATGAGAAAAAATAAAATTGATGTTGAATTGGTAGAATGTATAATAAAAACAAAAAGAGAGCTAGATGTTGCAAGCAAAAATTTTGAACAGGCTGAAGGAGATTTAATTGATTATTATGCATATCAAATAAAAGCAAATAAAGCAAGGTTGGATTACCTAATAAAAGAAGTAAAGCAAAAAGGTTTTTCTTTAGATATTGTAAGTGAGTTGAAATTAAGAATAGGTTAAATGTAATATTTGTCCAAAGTAAGTCATAAGCTTGTAAATATAGGAGGGATTACTTTGGATACAAATAATATATTGATAATTTCTGCTTGCATTGTTGCAATAATGCTAGTAGGAATGATTGTTAGAGTGAAAATATGGAAAATAATAAAATTGATTTTTAATTCGATATTGGGTGGAGTGTTGATTTTTCTTATTAATCAGATAGGTACAACTTTTGGGTTACATATAGGTTTAAATGTTATTACTTCAATATTTATAGGCATATTTGGAATACCAGGAGCACTGCTTTTGGCTACTGTGAGCTATTTAATGTAAAGTTTATACTAATGGTAAGAATTTCTATGTGAAAAAAGTAAGAAAATACTTGAAATGAAAAATTATATATAGTACAATAAAAGAAAAAGTAGAGAGAGGGAAAAAATATGAAACAAAAAAACGCTGAAAGCCTTGGCGCTGTACACACACACACACACACACACACAAGTAATTTTATAAAACATCAACCAATATTCTTATTAGCAGGAATATTATTAATTTGTGCTATATTAATTCTTTTTTATTATTTTGCTCTTAGATATTCACCAATAAATACAATAATGTATGAAGGATATGCAGTAGAAGCAAAAACATTAACTAAAAATCTAAAAAGTGAAAACTTCGAA
>CALXWL010000004.1 GCA_944392385.1 uncultured Clostridia bacterium
TTACAGTTTGATTAAACCAATTAGTTGTCATATGCACATCCCTGCTCCTTTTCTTAATTTATTTATTTATTTTACACTAAGATTTTATAAATGTCAATAAAAAAACTAGTCAAATTTTATGCAAATTTTTTGAGGTTTTTATTTGACTAGTATAACACTACCGTACTTTATTAATTCACCTCAACCTTATCATTCTACTATTCTGTAATTTCCACCTTCTGTGCTCTCAAGTCGGATTTCAGATTTTAGGCAGACTATTGGGCGGAAACCAGATTTGAAGTTGTTAAGGCCAGCGCCGTATATCCTGCCGGTCATAGTACACAATCATCACATGATTTTGGCGGATCAGACCAACTTCCGCAGGAGAAGCCAGCCACATAGCGTCGACTTTGCTATAGTCTGATTTTATGTAGATTGAATTGTATTCATCTTGTGGTACGCCTGTAAGTGCATAATCGTATGTGTCTCCTTGCCATCTTGCGTCGTATCCTGCTGAAGTTGCTCTGTATTCTATATAGTTAGTTGGATGTGTATCTTTATATGATTCACAAAACATTTCTAAGGTTGGTCCTCCTATTGCATATTCTGCATATTCATTTATATATATTGGATTCCATATGCTTGTATCTAACATATATGCCACTGCTCGGATATTTTCATTTGTACTTGTTGAATTGTCTTGGTAGTATTTTGATAACCATTTATTTCCTAAGGTAGCATTTATATTTGTTGCTCCTGTATAATTTTGGTATACATTATTCATTGACAATTCATATGTGTCATTTACTTGAATTTCGTAACTTCCTGCGCTTGGTGCGTAGTCTTTATGTATATAATCATCTGCTATTAAATATATATTTTCTTCATCTGCATAAAATATTCTCCATTTATTTGTTGCTCCTGCTGTATTATCATATGTTACTCCATAATTTACTACTTCTTTTCCATAAAAGCCTGTTGGATTTTGGTCTATTACTGTTGCTGTAACTATCTCTTTTTCTGTTTGTGCTGTTGTTGTTATTTCTTTTTCTTTTCCTGCTTGGTCTTTTATTACTACTTTTATTGTGTAATTTGTGTTTTGTGCTAAGTTTTGATATGTGTATGTATTGCTTGTACTTGTTTCTCTTGCTGTTCCTTCTGAGTTTAAATAATATGCATATGTTCCACTTGTTGCAAGGCCTGTTTCGTTATCACTTGCATTTACTGTTACTTTTATACTTTCTGCTGTTATTTCATTTATTGTTATTGTTCCTGTTGGTGGATTTTCATCTTTTATGTCCATACTTGTGTATTCTCCTGAGTTGCTCCCGTCTGTTAGTCTTGCATATATTGTTGTTCCATGGCTTAAGCTTTCTATTCTTCCTCCATTTGCTATTCTTGTCCAACTTCCGCTTGTTCCGTTTTGCTGATATTCTATATAATAATTTGTATTTGTATTTATTGTTATACTTGCTTTTCCTGAACTCCATGTTAGGTTTGTAAATGTTATTGCTCCTTGTTCTAATGCTGAGGTTACTGTGCTAGTTGTTGCATTATTTTCTCCTATTCCTATGTTTCCTGCTTCGTCTCCATTTACTTCTACTTTTATATTATATGTTGTGTTTTGTTTTAGTCCTGTGTATGTATAGCTTGAATTGTTATTTGTTATTTTTTCTTCATACGTATTTGCTGTGTTTTCTTTTATATAATATGTATATTCTGGATTTTCTATCATTCCTGTTTCATTGTCTTCGGCTGTTACGCTTACTGTTATGCTGTTTGTGGTTGTTCCTTCTATTATTATATTTACTGTTGGAGGCGAATTATCTTCTATTACTATTCCTCCTCCTGTGTTGTTATTTCCTGCTTCTGTATTATTATTTCCTCCTCCTGTATTGCTACTTCCACTATTTCCCATTTCTCCTTGGATTTTATCCCACTCGTTCATTAATTCATCTATTGTTTTTTGCTCCTCGGTTACTCTATCATTTGTTTTATCTACTGCTTCTTTTGCTGTATCAAATAATTTTCCGTCTATTGCTACATCTATTGTTATTGTTGCTAATATTAATAGTATTACTATTGTTATTATTAATGCTATTAATGTTATTCCCTTTTCTAAATTATAGCTCTCTCTCTCTCTCTCTCTCTCTCTACAGTCTCAAGGTTTTTACGGTTTTGTATTTTTCTCATATTTTTCTCCTTTTTTGTTTTTTCTTTTATTTTAACTCATGTTTTTTACTTTTTCAATATGTTTTGGCAATTGTCATGTATTTGTAATATTTCTGTAATATTTTTTATTAGCATTTTAATATTAATATCAAAAAAATTCCTCATATTTTTTTCTTATTTTGCTTATATATGATTGCAAAAAATATAAAAGTAGATGTAAACTACTTTTATACTTGCATTAATTATTCTTCCTGAAATGCTTTCTGTTTTAACATATCTGATAACACATCTTCCATTCCTATTGGTGTTACTTTACAATTCTTAAGTTTTTCTATTATTCTTACAACTTTACGTTCATTTGTTGTGATTTTTTCAATAATGTTTTTTTCAAATTTTATTTCATCTTTCATGTATTCTTTTTTTACAATTGCTATACCATAAAAAGTTTTTCTCTTAGTTATTTTTCCATGTTTTTTTATACCATAATAATCTAACTCAATTTTGTTTTTATTTCTGGTTTCTACTAAATCAGTTTCATCTAGTAAAGTAGTTCCATAGTATGTCCCTAAGTTTTTCATTTTTCTTTCTCCTTTCTTAGTATTTTATGTAAAAAAACTACTTTTCAATAATACACTATATCTTACATAAAATCAAGAAAAATCGTTCGTGCTGATTTGACATAATTCGACATTTATCGCAACTTAGGATTTTTTTAAATTTTGTTTTTTATAAATTTATTCTTTTTCTAATATTCTAAGAACTCTTTTCTTCTGTTCTATACAAAATGTAATCTAAACTAACATTATAGAAGTCTGCTAGTTTGCATAAAGTTTCTAATGGAATATTACGTTTGTTTAGTTCATAATATGAGTATGCTACTTGGGATATGTTTAATAATTTACTAATTTCTGTTTGAGTTAGGTCTCTATCTTCTCTTAATTCTCTTATTCTTGTTCTCATAATAAAATCCTTTCAGTTATAATTAAAATATTTATATATTTAAATTATAAAGAAATTTAAATTATTAAATGGTTTTTAGAACATTCTGTTGTATTTTTTTAACAAAAAAAGCAATAAGTGATATCTTTAGAATATTTAATACTTCTTTTTTATCACTTATTGCTATTTTTAATACTTCTTTTATTTATACAATTTCTCTTACTACTCTATTTGATATTGTTGATAATATTTCATAATTTATCGTGTTACATTGTTTTGCTATTTCTTCTAGTGTTATTTGTTTATTATCCCATATATATACTTCATCACCAATATTTACATTTTCTATATCTGTTACATCTATCATAAAACTATCCATACATACTGTGCCTACTATTGGAGCTTTTTGGTTATTTACTATTACCATTCCTTTGTTACTTAAATTTCTTCGTATTCCATCTGCATAGCCGATTGGTACATTTGCTATTATTGATTTTCGTTTTGTTATAAATTTTCTTCCATAACTTATGCTTGTGTTTTCTTCTACTTGTTTTATAAATGTTATTTTACTTTTTAATATACAACTTGGAAATAGCTGTATTTTATTTTTTAAGGTTTCATCTGGCAAGTATCCATATAGCATTATTCCTGGTCTTATCATATTCCCTGGTAAGTCTCTTATCTGGATTATTGCACTACTATTTCCACAGTGTGAGTATTTTATTGTTGGTATTTTTGATTTTATATATTTTACTGCTTTTTCAAATTTATATATTTGATTTCTTGTATATTCCAAATCGGTATCACTTGCTGCAAAATGAGTAAATGTTCCTTCTATTTTTATATTTTTTAGTTGTATTGCTTTTTCTATAAATTTTTCTAGATTTACTAATTGTACTCCTGTTCTTCCCATTCCTGTTTCTATTTCTACATGAACTTTTGCAATTTTTCCTGAGGCTTTTGCTATGCGATTTAGTTCTTCCAAGAATTCAATATAGCAACAACTAGTTGTAATATCGTATTTTATTATATTTTCTATTTCCTCTATTGCAGGTTGATTTAATACAATAATTTCTCCATTATATTTCAATTTATCTCTAAGAGCTATACCTTCATCTACAATTGCTGTTCCCAAAGCATCTATATTTAATGCTTTTATTAATTTATTTATTGCCTCTAAACCTATTCCATATCCTCCGGCTTTTAAAACTGGTAATATTTTTTTATCTGGTTGCAATTTTTGTATTTTTTTATAGTTTTGTATTATTGCATCCATATTTACTATTAGTTTTGTTTGCCTATTTTTCATATATATTCCTAACCTTTTTAAAAGTATTTTTAGCTTAAATTACTAAATTTCCATTATTATTGGTATAAGCATTGGCTCTCTTTTTGTTTTTTTGTATATGAAGTCTCCTAATTCTTCTCTTACTACTAATTTTAATGTTGACCAATCTGTTATGTGTTTTTCTTCGCATTTTTGTAGTTCTATTCGTAATAGTTTTTTTATTTCTTCCATTAAGTTTTCTGATTCTCGTACATATACAAATCCACGACTTATTACGTCTGGTCCTGCTACTATTTTTCCACTTCTTGAGTCTAGTGTTATTACTACTATTATTAATCCATCTTGTGATAGTCTTTGTCTGTCTTTTAGTACTATGTTTCCTACATCACCAACACCTAAGCCATCTACAAGTACTCTTCCTGATTGTACGTGTCCTGTAAATTTTGCTTCATCTTCATTTAATTCTAATACTTTTCCATTTTCTGATATAAATATATTTTCATGTGATATTCCTATTTTTTTTGCTGTTTCAGCATGTGCTATAAGTTGTCTATATTCACCATGTACTGGTATAAAATATTTTGGTTTTACTAGTGTTATCATTAATTTTTGTTCTTCTTGGCAAGCATGACCTGATACATGTATATCTTGAAGTGCATTATATATAACTTCTGCTCCTATTGCCATTAAATCATCTATTACTTTAGAAATATATTTTTCATTTCCTGGTATTGGGTTTGCTGATATTATTATTAAGTCATTTGGTGTTATTTGTACTTTTCTATGTTCACCTGCTGCCATTCTTGTTAATGCAGACATTGCTTCTCCTTGGCTTCCTGTTGTTATTATAACTAAACTATCATCTGGATATGATTTAATATTGTCTATATCTATAAATACATTGTCTGGTACTTTTATATATCCCAATTTTCTGGCAGTTTCTATCATATTACACATGCTTCTACCGCATACTGCAATTTTTCTTTTATATTTTACCGCTGAATTTACTATTTGCTGTACTCTATGCACATTTGATGAGAATGTTGCAACTACAATTCTTTTTGTACAATTTATAAATAGTTTGTCTAATACTTCTCCAACATTACTTTCAGACATTGTATATCCTTTTCTTTCTGCATTTGTACTGTCTGACATAAGTGCTAATACTCCTCGGTTTCCTATTGTTGCTAGTCTTCCTAAATCTACTATTTCACCATCTATTGGTGTATAATCTATTTTGAAGTCTCCAGTATGAACTATTGTTCCTACTGGTGTTTGAATTGCAAGTGCGCATGCATCTGGTATACTATGTGTTATTTTTATAAATTCTACTTTCATGCAACCTAGTGTTATTACTTGTCCTGCTTTTACTTCTTTTAGTTTTGTACTTCTTACTAAATTGTGTTCTTCTAACTTGTTTGTAATTAATCCTGCTGTTAATTTTGTTGCATATATTGGAATATTTATTTGTTTTAATAGATATGGTATTCCACCTATATGGTCTTCATGTCCATGTGTTATAACTAGTCCTCTGATTTTTTCTTTGTTTTTCTCTAAGTATGTTACATCTGGTATAACTAGGTCTACTCCTAGCATATCATCTTCTGGGAATCCTAGTCCACAGTCTATAAGAATAATATCATCTTCATATTCTATAACTGTGATATTTTTTCCTATCTCTAGTAATCCTCCTAATGGTATTATTTTTAAATTTGACTTTTTAAATATTGTTTTTTCTTCTTTTTTAGTTTGTTTTGGTTTTCTTCTTGGTCTTTCTTGTTTTACTATTTCATCCATTTAATTCTCTCTCCTCCTATTTTTTTCTCCGATTTACTCTTATGCTTCTAAAAGCTCCTTTCTTTGTTATTGTTCTGATTAAAAATAAAGTTATTATTCCGTTTGTATCATAAAACTCAAGAACAAAATTCTCTCTTTTTGTTCCTATTATACTTATTATCTTTTCCGAATACTACTTTTATTAAACATATATAAATCTCATCTTTGCCATAATTTGGCATCACTTTTAATATTATACTACGATTATTTGGAAAAGTCAAATTTTAGGAACAAAAAAGCAAGTAGTTTATTTAGCTACTTGCTTTTTTTATAAAAAGAAGGTTTATTTTGCATAATCTATTGCCCTTGTTTCTCTTATTACATTTACTTTTATTTGTCCTGGATATTCCATTTCATTTTCTACTTTTTGGGCAACTTCTCTTGCCATTATTACCATTTGGCTATCTGATACTTTTTCTGGTTTTACTATTAGCCTTATTTCTCGTCCTGCTTGTATTGCATATGATTTTTCTACTCCTTCAAATGAGTCTGCAATTGACTCTAATTTTTCTAGTCTTTTGATATATGCTTCTAATGTTTCTCTTCTTGCTCCTGGTCTTGATGCTGATATTGCATCTGCTGCTTGTATTAAAACTGCTTCTAATGTTTTTGGTTCAACGTCTCCATGATGTGCTTCTACTGCATTTAATATTATTTCGTTTTCTTTATATTTTTTTAATACATCAACACCTATTTGCACATGAGTTCCTTCCATATCATGGTCTAAGGCTTTTCCTATATCATGCAATAGTCCTGCTCTTCTTGCAATTTTAGGATCTAACCCTAATTCTTCTGCCATTATTCTAGCTAGGTTAGAAACTTCTATTGAATGATTTAATACATTTTGTCCATAACTTGTTCTATATTTTAGTTTTCCAAGTAATCTTACTATATCTGGGTGTAATCCGTGTACTCCTGTTTCTAGTACGGCTCTTTCTCCTTCTTCCTTAATAACTTCTTCTACTTCTTCTTTTGCTTTTTCTACCATTTCTTCTATTTTTGCTGGATGAATTCTTCCATCTTCAATTAAATTCTCTAATGCTATTCTTGCTACTTCTCTTCTTAGTGGGTCAAATCCTGAAATTATTACTGCCTCAGGTGTATCATCTATTATAAGGTCAATTCCTGTTAGGGTTTCTAACATTTTTATATTACGCCCTTCTCTTCCTATTATTCTTCCCTTCATATCATCATTTGGAAGTGCTACTACTGATACAGTTGTTTCTGATGTATGGTCTGCTGCACATTTTTGTATTGCATACCCAATAATTTCTTTAGCCTTTTTATTGGCTGTTTCCTTTGCCGATGTTTCTACTGATTTTATTAATGCAGCTTTTTCATCGTTTAATGATTTGTCTAGTTGCTGTAATAATATTCTTTTTGCTTCTTCTCTTGATAAACCAGCAATTCTTTGTAGTTCCTCAATTTGTTTGTTATACATTTCGTCTAATGATTTTTTCTTTTTTTCTACTTCTTGAATATTTTTTTCTAGTTCTTTTTCTCTTCTTTCAAAATTGTCAGAACGTCTTTCTAGTGCTTCCTCTCTTTGGAATAATCTTTTTTCTTGTTGTTGTACTTCGCCTCTTCTTTCTTTAATCTCTTTATCTAATTCATTTTTAGTTTGCAATACCTCTTCTTTAGCTTTTAGAATCTCCTCTTTTTTTGCATTCTCTGCTTCTTTTTTTGCATTTGCCAAAATTCTATTTGCTTCATTTTCTGCACTTTTGATTTTAGATTCAGCTGATTTTTTTCTAATATATATTCCTACAGGAATAAAAATAGCTGCTGAGATAAGAAAGGTGATTATGGCTATTGTTGTTTCATTCATAAAAACACCTCTTTACTTATTAAATTTTCAATGTTCAGATTTATTATATATCTATTTTTTAATATATTAATTTTCTGTACATTAATATTTTACCTTTAATCTGAATTTATGTCAATACTAATGATAAAAAATTATTCTATTTTTTGTCATCATTATCTTCCTTTTTTATTTATTTTATGATAAAATATGATAAATTTATATTAGTAAGAAAGGAATGTGTTTTTATGGAATTTAAAAGGTGTGCTAGATGTGGCTGTTTTTTTACTTCTGCTAATGATGTATGTTGTAATTGCGAAACTAAGGATAGACAAGATATTTACAATCTAAATAATTATATTGTTACATCTCCTAATAATATTTCCATTGATAATTTATCTGCAAGTACAGGTATTTCTATGAAAAATATATCTCGATTTATTGAAAATAAGGCTATATCAAATCTTTAAAAACTCTACCAACTTTAGGTAGAGTTTTTCATGTTTCTTCTAATTCATCATTTAACTTTTTTATTGCTTTTGTTTCTATTCTAGATACTTCGCGCATCGCTTATGACACATATAAATCTTGTAAATCATTTAGAACTTTAAACTTAAATTTTACGATAATTCCAGCCTCTTTAGCGATTTCTATCCTGTCAATTAATGTGAATACAAGCAGTTTATCTGGTTTCTTCATATTAAGAAATTTTTTAAGTAATTTTTTCAATTCTTCATCTTCATCAACTAAATTCGTTTGATTGTTATTACTTATATTTGTTAATAAATCTATTTCATTTTGAAGACTATCTCTTTCAATTTTTTTCATTTTATAAATTCTTTCAAAATCTTTTTCGTCAAGTAAACCACTAAGTCTATCATTATAAACCTTATCAAGATTACTATTTATAATGCTTAATTTACTTATAAGTTCTTTTATTCTTGTTTTCTTATTCATCATAGAATCATTATTATCTTTAACTTCCTTATAAGCCTTTTTCATTTTATCTTTATCTAAATATTTCTTACATATTTCTCTTATTGTGTCAATTACAATATTATTAAGCAAATCTTCTCTCATTGAATGACAACTACATTTACTATACTTTGTATTTCTTATATGAGTTCTACATCTAAAATATAATGTATCTCCAACACTTGCTAAATGTCTATTGCCAACTCCCATTAAATATCCACATTCATGGCAATATACCAATCCTTTTAATAAATATTCATGTGTTCTTGTTCTAGTAGGTTTTCTTTTATCTAATAGCATTTGAACATCATAAAAATCTTTTTTATCAATTATAGGTTCATGTGTATTTGGAACAATAACCCACTGTTCTTTTGGCATAGTGATTTCTTTTTTTGATTTATAATTGACTTTTCTTTTTCTTCCTTGAACCATATTTCCTATGTAAACTTCATTTCTCAACATTGTATGTATAAATTCACTCTTCCAAAAATGAGTAGTTGGTGTAACTCTATATATAGCATTTGCATATTGTCCTGGAGTTGGAATATTTTCATCTGTAAATATTCCTGCAATTTTTCTTCCTGAATATCCTTCTAATGCTAACTTAAAAGCTCTCCTTACATTTGGTGCAACTTCTTCATCAATTATAATTTTGTTTTTCTCTGTTGGATGCATTTTATATCCATATGCTGGTTTTCCACCTATAAATAGTCCTTTTCTTTGCTTATCTCTTTTGACACTTGTAATTTTTTTTGAAATATCTTTTGCATACATATCATTCATAATAGCTTTAAAAGGTGTAATATCATTTGTACTACTATCCACTCCAGTATCTATTCCATCTAATAATGAAATATATCTTATCCTATTTTCCGGGAAAAATTTTTCAAGATAATATCCTGTTTGAATATAATCTCTACCTAATCTTGATAAGTCTTTAGTAACAACCATATTGATTCTTTTAGAATTAATATCTTCTATCATCCTATTAAAATTAGGCCTATCAAATGTTGTACCACTTACGCCATCATCAATATATGTATCAATTAAATTTAGATTATTTTCTTTTATAAAATTTATAATTAGACTTCTTTGATTTATAACACTTTGACTTTCTTCTTTCTTATCTTCATCCTCCTTTGATAATCTGATATACATTGCAACTTTATAATCTGTTGGATTATTAATTTTTAAAAGCATTTTCTTTGCCTCCTTAAATCCACTCAAATCATAAAAACAATAACAAACTATTTAAGTTTGTTATTATTATATACTATAAATTATTCAATTACTATTTGAGCAGAAAAAAAAGTTTAAAATATATTAATCTCTCTTGACACAAATTTTGCAAAAGCATTTGCAATAACTGTGCTAATATCTTGATTATCATCTTCAGTGTTATTACTAAATTCAAATTGAACTTTTACTCCATATTTATTAATAAAATAATCATCCTTCATTAAATTATCCTCCTAAAACAATTTATTTAATTGAAGGGTTTTTATTACATTTTTTTAATTCTTCTTTTAGTTTCTTTTCTGCATAAACTTTCGCGTCTGCTGTAATAAGAGCTAAATCTCTTGGGTATAATCTAAAAGCACTTTTCATATTCATTGATAAATCTGCAAGTGTAATTTCATCATTTTTTAACATATTGTCTAAAGCAATTTGTGCATATGCAATAGCTTCTTTTTTATTCATGGCTACCATCCTTTCAAATTTATTTTTTCGTTTTTGATAAATTTTGGCACATCAAAACTTCTGCCTAAATTTTCATCAAATTCGAAACGATTTTTTGAAGGGTTAAATTTATATGCAGATGAATTCCATTTTCTATAACTTTCATTGTTCAAATATTTACGACCAGAAAGTTCCATAGTATCATGATTATGAATATTCTTTAATACCAGATCATCTGCTTTATTTTTAAATTGCTTAATTTTTCGATTTTTAATAACTCGTTCTTTAATATCATTATTGTGTTTTATCTTATTATTATGTTTTCTACTTTGTTTTTCAGAATAAAATCTATTATCCTTACTTAATGTTTTAGATACTTTTCCTTTTGATATGTTAAGTCTTTCTGCGATTTCTTTTTGTTTTAATTTTTTATTAAAATATAAATCTAATATCATTTCATCCATAGACAAACTCCTTAACACATTGGAAACTTTTTGTTAAACACTTTTTGGATACGAGTAATTTGATTAAGTAATTTTACTTAATCTCTAAATTCTTCATTTTTTTGCCAAAAGCTTTTCTTCTTTTTGCTCGTTTTTTATCTTCTATATATCTTTTAATGTCAGGCTTAAATATTGCAACTAAGTCTATCAAAGCAAGTATTAATAAAAAAACAATAATTAGTCCTTTAAACATAGTAATTCCTCCTTGCAATTAGATTTTCTATTAGGCAGCAAAATTTACTACCTAATAGAATTTAGTGTGTTCAAAATACTTTGAACTTTGCCCTTCACTATATATACAAAAAACGAACATACCATTTTGTAACCACTACTTTGAAAAAATCTTAAAATTTATAATTTTTAATTCCTTTTATTAGAGTTTCTAATATATATTGATACCTATCTTCATCTCCTCTACTATATTTTTCAATTAGCTTTCTCTTTTTATCTATTATCTTGATAAGTGCAACCTCATCACCTGCTTTTGCTCTTACTCCTAAAAAATAAATACTTTCATTATTCATTGTCATTTACTCCTTCCATAAATGCTTTTAATTTAAGTAATGCTTTCTTTTTTATTCTACTTACTGATTGACTTTTCATCTTCATTATTGAAGCTATTTCACCTGTTCTATATTTTTGTTTATAATATAAAAAAATCACCATCTTTTCGCACAAAGATAGTGATTCGTATGCCATATTTAATTCATAATTGTCCTCAAAAGGACCGCATTCATCATAGACGTCATAGACACCTAATTTTTCATCAATATAATTTCTTGAACAATCCTCAATATCGTCATCATCAATAATTGTAATTTCACGATAATTATTTAAGCATTCCTTTTTATAATATGCCTTAGATGCCCCAATAATTGTTTTTGTTAAAAAAGCATCAAATTTATTTTCTAATACTTCAAGTTCAATGCTATTAAATTCATCACTTCCCATATCTTATTCTCCAATCTACAAAACTTGGACAATGTCTAAAAATATAGGAAGTTAAACCTATTAAATTTATTTACTTTTATTATCTCAATTTTACATTATTCTCAACTCCTACCTACAATAATCTTAAAAATATGTATATTAAAATAATCATTCGTACATTATATATATCTTACGAGTGCCTTCCAATATTTTAAGACTATTGTCTTTGGGGAATATTATCATATTTCTTTATTATTTTAAAAAAATTAGAACATATTAGAACTTTATGGAATAAACTAGAACATTATTGAACAAAATAGAACAAAATTGTATAAAATTGCATATTTCCCCATATTTTAGGAGTAATTTTTATTCATTTTTATTGATTTTTATGTAAACTGATGATATAATATCATTGAATTTTATAAACTTTTTTATTCTTTGGCAAATGTATAGTTGGAGGTAAATGCTATGATAACTAAAATTATGGTGGCTGAAGATAACACTGTTGATTATATGTGTTATCAAAATTATTTTTCAAATGATACAACAATTAATTTTGTAGGACACGCTAAAGATGGTGAAACTGCAATTAACATGTATAACGAAAAAATTCCAGACCTTTTATTTTTGGATTTAGGTTTACCTAAGAAAAACGGTTTAGAAGTATTGGAAAACATAGTTAAAAAGGAGAACAAAAATGAATGTAATGTTATTATTGTTTCTGGTGATTCTAACTTAAAAAGCTTACTCTCCAATACAAAAAAAGTATATAGAATAATACAAAAGCCTATTGATTATAACCAAATAAAAAATGCAGTATATGATTTTAAAAAAGATCAAAGATATTATATGTTTCCAACAAAAAAATGTAATACTATTCTTATGCATCTTAATATAAATCCATATACTAAAACAGGGAAAATACTAACAAGCATTATACACCACTGTTACCAAGATATAGACTTACTTGATAATAATATGATTGTAATATATCGTATTATTAGTAGAGAATTTTGTTGCTCTGTAAAAAATGTGCAGTCAAGCTTAAGAAGTTCAATTAATACTATTAATAGACATTCTAATGACGAACTATTGAATGAAATTTTTTACCTAAAAAATGAAAAAAATGTTACTATATCACCCAAAAGATTTATTAGTGGTTTTGTAACATATTTAAACAATATAACTGAATAGATTATGAAAAGAACATATTTAAAAAATATGCTCTTTTTATTTTATATTACTTTCTTATACTCCTCAAATTATTGTTGAGCTTGACATTATTTGTATTATTTGATAAATTATTGTCGAAAACCAATGATAGAAAATCTATTATAATCGAAAGGAGTTGAAAAATATATGAATAAAACAGAATTAGTGAATGCAATGGCTATAAAAACTGGTAATTCTAAAACAGCTACTTTAAAATCTCTTGATACATTTATAGATGTTGTATCAGAAGCTATGAAAAATGGTGATAAAGTTCAATTAGTTGGATTTGGTACTTTCGAAGTAAGAGCAAGAGCTGCAAGAAAAGGAAAAAATCCACAAACAGGAGAAGAACTAAAAATACCTGCATGTAAAGCACCTGCATTTAAAGCTGGAAAAGCTTTAAAAGATATCGTAAATAAATAAATGCTTATTATAAAATCCAGTATAAAATTACTGGATTTTTTAATATTATTTTATTCATTCTTTTTCAACTTTATTTAGGTCTTTTCTAAATAGTTTATATGTACTAATAGTACTAGCAATTCCTAGAATTGCATAAACAATAGCTTTAGCTCTTAACTTCCACATTTTACCAAGGTAATCATTAGCTAATTCTTTATAACCTTCCGCTATTTCTTCATATCCACTTCTTAAATAACTATACTTCCCAAAGTTCTCTGATGTCCTTAGATTTTCTTCATAATCATCAATATACTTATTGTAACTTTCAGAATATTCACTATAATCTCTAGAATTTATCGTTAATATTGAGGCACGTGTAAAAAGTATTGTTAATGCCAAAAATACTATTAAAAATATTTTATTATACTTTATTATTATAGGATTTAATTTAATTTTAACGTTATCAATTATATTATTTATTCTACTTTTAACTTTTCTTACATTATTTGATTTTTTATTTTTATTATTTTCATTGTTGGTACTTTTAATATCATTATAAACTGTTGCCACTACTTCATTACTATTAATTAAATTGATTTCCATTTGACATTTGGGACATTTCACAGCATTATCATCAATAGCTTCGCCACAATTATTACAAAATTTCATACAAACACCTCACTAATCATAATCATATATCGATACACTACAAGATTTAATATCATAATTTTTATCTACTGACATCCTAAATGTTTTTGATTCTCCTGGGGCCAATCCTTCATTTCCAACTGCATAAGTTGAATCTGTATCCACTACCTTACCTGATGAATTTTTAAAAGACCCTTTTATTTGAACAAATTTATATGTTTTTTTACCATTGTTCGTTATCTTTCCAGTACATATAGTATAAGATGAATTACTACTGACATATATATTTGAAAAGTTTAATGCCGTATAAGCTGATTCATAAGATGGAGAATAAGTATCTTCATCTGATTTCAAAGGCATATATCCTCCTCTTTTATATAATTTATCACCTTGTCTCAAATTCCCTTCCTTAGTAACAATTATATCCTCAAATGTATGTATTTTTCCACTTTTATAATTCCACTCCTTAATCTCTGATTCTAAATCAGATCCATAGCTCCACCTATATATAAGCTCATTTCCTGATATTACAATTTGACAACTTGCTTTTCCGGAATCACTATAATTAGTATATGTTCCCTGTAAACTTTTTTTCATTTCATCTTCTGTCTTAAATATTTTTCTCTTTGACATTACAATAGTTCTACCTAAAAATGTACATACTATAATAGTAATTATAATACCAATGATAATTTTTCTTCTTTTTTCTTTATTAAGCCTTTCCTTTTCTGCTACTTTTCGTATTTCTTCTTCTTTTCTTTTTTTATCTATCAGTTTTTTTTCTTCAATTGCCTCTTTCAAACCAGTTTCACTCAAATTATATTTTACTTCATTTTTAGTTTTATTGCATAAATTACAAGTTGTCTCATTAGAATCATTAAATCTTCCACATGTGCATATCCACCCGTATTCATTTTCCAATAATTTATATGTAACCTTTGAATCAAAAACGTCTCTTAATGCATCCAATTGTTCTTTCTCTTTATCATCAAATTTTTCAAGTTCAAATGATATCTCTCGTTTTCCTTCATATGAAATAACTTTCCCATCTGAATAACAAATTTGACATTCTTCTAACTCTAATTTTTTTATTGCATTATTTGGTAATTTGATTTTTATATCTCTAATTGTATCATTTTTTTTAACCATTATATCCTGTATTATAATTAAAAAGCTGTCTTTATCAGAAATAGAAACAATATCTCCAAACGAATTATATCCCTTTGCATTAAACTTTATTGCATTGATAACACCAAATCCTAAGTTTTCAAATGATATAATAGCTATGGCATTGTTATTTTCAGAAACGATTTCATACTTTACATTTGTAATATGAGCATTAATATCTATTATTTGAGTAATTCTTTTCATACTTTTTCTCCTCGTATATGTTTTATTATATTTATATCGATTATTATATCACATTTAATTTTAAAAAACATATATTTTATAAAAAATATGTTTAATATACTTTTTTATATAAATTTGTCTTTATTAAAAAACAAATTTGCACCTGTTTCTAAATCTAACATTTCATCAGGTTTTGTTATTTCAATAACTGAAAACTCTCCTTTCCCATTAAACTTTTTAGTTAATGTATTGTAACTTATATTTAACTTTTATGCTAAATATCTACCTTTAATTATATTTCATCAAAGAGTTCCTTCATAGAATGAACACCATCTTTGTATCCTTCAATATAAAATAATCTTTTTTCTTCTACTTGATAATTATATATATCCTTTGTAGCTTTCTCTATTTTTTTTCTATATTCTTTCATCTCACTATTACTTAACTTACTTTCAGTATATTTATTCAAATCTCTCATAGATTTATAAAATGCCTCTATCTTCTCTTTATAATCCTTGTCTTTCTTTCTCCACTTTTTAACCGTAAAATCACCTAATTTTTTAAAGAATAATGTATTTATTAATTTCTCATCTTCAGACATATATTCCCTATCTTCCTGTAAATCCTGAAAACATACATGAATTTCTTTAATTGCATCAGCATGTATTTCTTTTACCTTTTTAGCACCTATTTTTGATATAACATTATCCCCTATAATGGTTTTAATATATTTTGATATTTCCTCATCATTCATTCCCCAAAAATCAGCAAGTGCAATTTCAAAAACAAATATTACATATAACTTGTTAAACTCCTCTTTACTCATATACTTCTCAACAGGATATTTAAATTCACCTACCTTTGATAATATCATCTTTCTTATCTTACTTAGTTTTTCTTCGCCATGTTGTACTGTAAAATAATCATAGAATAGATCTGTATTTTTCATATTCTTCACCTTTCTTTTCTTTATATTTTTATAATAAAATTTTATAATTTTAGGTATAGAAAAAGCAATGTGAACAGAATATTTATTAAATCCATGTAAATCAGTAATACCAGTGTTTTCAAGAGTTAGTTTAATAATAATTTAAAATAATAAAAAAAAATAGCACCATTATGATGTGCTAAATTTTATTGCTAATAGTAATTCGTTATCTTGTACAAATCTATTTGCATAATCCCAAGTATATCTTTGACCAGGCAAATAAACCTTATATCCTAATTTCTCCAGTCTAATTTTTCCATAATATATAAAATCCCTTAAATCATTTTCCGATAAATTTTCCTTTACTCTTAATTGATAATAAGTAAAAATAATTCTATTATTATCTTTTGTATCAATTCTTTCATTTATTATTTCACTTATTCTTTCTAAAGTCATATTTTACATCCTTTAACTTTTTTATCATTATATCATAAAACTAAAAAAAATTGTTCTTTTTTTCAAATATATACCATTTTTTCATCATAAAATTACTATTTTAAGCCATTTTTAAATAGTAAGTGAGTTATATTGCATAAACTCTTAAAAATATTATATAATTATGTTGTGTATATAAGATAATGATATAGCAAAGCTATATCTAATCTTCAGATAAAATTTTCTTATCTGAAGCATAGCTACTATATTTAGATAGTAGTAAGATTTTCTGTATTCGTATGTAATACAGCATATTTTAGGGTTAAAGCCGCAAATATGATATTTTATTTGTTGTGCCTGTTATAAAAGAAAGTATATTGTCTATCCCCCATAGATATATTTACTTTCTTTTTTGTCGCCCCAAATTTAAGAAAGGAGGATTTTTTAATTAAATCTTTTTACACAAAATTTATTAGAAAGGATTTGATGTAATGCAAACAAAATTTATGACATTACCAATTGCAGGAAGTATTAGACATGGTGAAAAGCAAGAGAAAAATGGCAGATCTAAACCTGTTGAACTTGGCCATTTTGTTGCTAAAATTCAAGATGATGCAATGAGCCATCTACTTGATAAGTTTAAGACAAAGTATTCACAAAGTAAAATTTTAAATATCTACTTTTTTGATGAAGACCCTTTATCTATTCGAAGAGTAAGATATAACACTGGTGGTACTACTTGTTATTGCAAACTTGATGATACAAAAGCTATGGAAAAAGTTAATAATAAGTGGACTCAAAAAGAGTGTTTAGAAAGCTGTGAGCATAGAGTTTCAAAAGGAAATGCTAAACCTCAATGCACAGTAGAAGCAACATTAAAATTTATGCTACCTGATATTAGTACTGATAGAATATGGTTCTTAAAAACAAAAAGCTATTATAGTATACTTAATATTTCGTCATATATAACTTTGCAAAAAAAACTTGGTCATTCTCTTAAAGGTAATTATAATTTATTTCTTAAAACCAAAGAGGATATTATTGACGGTAAAAAGTTTAACAACTATGTTTTAGACTTAATTTCAAATGAAAATTTTAATTCTAACATAAATTCAAATCTCGAAACACAGAAAACTACTAATAATAAGACTCGGAAATACAACTAAAAAAGAAACTAAAATTAAAGAACAACCTAAGGTAGAACAAAACAAACAAGTAAAAGAAACTATTCAGCCTTTAACAAATAATAAGTCAAAAGATTTAAGCACAGTTTCTGTTCAATCAGTTCCAATCCCAGAATATGAAAATATAAATGGTGAACATACTGAGGAAGAACTAAACAAATATTATGCACTTATTGAAAGCTCTACTGTTACTCTTAACAAAAAAGGTGTACCTACTGACTATTTAGAAGGAACATTTTGCAATAACAAAAATGAAATGGTAAAAGCTATTATAAACCCTGTTTATGCAGATGAATTATCTAAATGTGATTTAGGCAGCCAATTCATTCTTGAACTTAAAAAATTTGGAGAGCGTTTCTTTGTTGAAGATTGTAAATACATTTTCAAACAATTAAAAACAGAAGTAGCATAATTTGCACTTACACTACTTCCTACTAAAATATTTTGCGATTGAAACACAAATTTTAGCAATCGATTTTGTCGATATAAAAATTATAAAACATTTATATATATAAAGTCAACTTCAAGAAAAAAATATTTTCAATTGATAAAACCCTTGCTATACCTAAGGATACAAACTGATAAAAAAATAATTTTAAAAAAGGAGTAAAAAAAAATGTTTAACAAATTTAAAATTGGTCAGTTTGTGTTAGTTACTGGAATTGGAAAATGCGAAGATAAAAAATATTACAATCAAAAAGCTAAAGTCATCGAAAAGGATGACTATTTTTTAGACTATAAAGTAGAATTTTCCAATGGTACAACAGACTGGCTTGATGAAAAATACTTACGAAAACCAAGAAAATATAATAAAAAATAAGGAGATTTAATATTATGAAAATACTATCAATTAAAACTAATGGCTTTAGAAAATTCGAAGATGAGTTTTCAAGCAATTTTTTTGAAGATACAACTTACATCTTTGGAGGTAATCATAAAGGAAAAACTAACATTTTATTTGCAATAGTATGGGCTATTCTTGGAACAAATCTAACTGGAGATGACAGAGTATGTTTCGCAAATAAAAACAAAGATGATTATTTTGTAGAACTTAAAATTAAAGATAATCAAGATAATATTCACACAATACTAAGATATAAAAACAAAATAGATTCTGGAAAGAATGCTTTATTTTTAGATGGTAAAGTTGCAAAACAAGAAGACTTAGTTAATTTTTATAATAACAAAGGTTTATTCTTATCAGTTATTAATCTTTCATATTTTGTAGGTTTACAACCTGCTAAACAAAAAGAGCTAATTGATAAATATCTACCTAATGTTGATATAAATGATGTTTATAACAAATTATCTGCTGAAGATAAAAAATTACTTACTTCTGTTCCAATGAATGCAAAATTACATATATCTGAATTAGATGATGAACTTAAAAGACTTAATTCTAAAATAACTAATTATCAAGGTAAAATTGACTATGCTTATGATATTGCACATCAAGAAATTACTCCCCCACATTTATTTATAAAGCAGGAGGAATTAGATTTTGCTTATCAAGAATTGGACCTTTTAAAATCCGAAAAAAACATAGTTGATCGTGATGTTCTGCAAAAGAAATTATTAGAATTACAAAAAGAAGAATTCGAATTAAATACTGAAATATCTAAATTAGATACAATTCTTTCAAATGGTAAAACCAAATATTATGAAATACAAAAAGGATATCAAAATACTTGCCCTACTTGTAAACAACTATTAAATGATAAAAGCAAAGTAGAAACAACAAAACATTTAAGAGCAGAATTAATCGAACTAAATGATAAAAGAACTAAACTAAAAGGAAAATACGATACTGTACACTTTGATAGGGTTGCTTGTGAGGGAAAAATCTATTCTTTGGATAACACATCTAATTCAAATATCTCACTGGATAAACTAAATTCCTTAGAACAAAACATAAAACTTTTAGAACAAGAAAAATTAGAAAACACAAAACTACAAACATCATATTCTATTAATCTAAAAAATAAGGAAAAAGCAACTTCCGATATAGAACACTTTAAAAAGGAAATTTCTCTTATTGAAAAGATTATAGAAGAAGTTAAACAAGAAATTGAAATAACTAAAAAGCTATACTTTAATTTAGTTAAAGCTAAAATGGAAGTTGCTGATAGTTATTTAAAAGATGTTAAGATTAGATTTTATAAAGTTATTAAAGCAACTGGCGAATTAAAAGATGATTTCGTTATAACATACAAAGATAAAGACTACTCTACACTTTCAAGGTCTGAAAAAATTGCTACTTCTTTAGAAATAGCAAATATGCTTAATAAAATAACAGGACTTAACTCTCCTCTATTTATAGATGATAGCGAGTCTTACCCTGACTTTAATTTTGTAGATGAATATAGCGATAGTCAAATATTTATTGCACAAGTTAAAAAAGGTCGTAATCTTAAAATAACAAACAAAAAAGAAACTATAACAGGATTTTCTATAAATCACTTTGCACAACCAGAAAAAATGGGCTGTGTTGCTTAAAATAAGGCAAAAGTCTGGGTGGGTTCTTCCCTCCCCCTTTTGCTATTATATTTTAAAATTTCAAAGGAGGAAACTATTATGAATAGAAAAATTAAGGCTTTACTTGTAATGCCTGGAAAAGAAGCTCAACTTGTAAAAATACCAGCTAATATTAAATTTATTAAATCTTTTATAGGAGAGAATTTGCAAAAAGTTAGATTAAATAATGATGTAATTTTAATTGCTAATAGAGATTCAAAATTTGAAGATGCCAATAGACTTTTAGGTGATAGCTTAATACTTGGTACTTTTCTTATAGTAAACTTTAAAAACAATCATAGAGTTAATCTTAATAATAGACAAATTCGTAAATACACTAATACATTTTTACTTAGAAAACACTCAAGAAAAATAGAACTATTAAAAAAAGAATATTTTAAAAATTACTATTCAAGCACAAATCAAAATTTGATTGCTGCTTAAAAAACAAAGAAAGAAGGAATTATTTATGAATAAATATGAAACTATTTTTATAATCTCTGAAAATTGCTCAGAGGAACAAATTAATAATACTATTGAACTAATAAAGACAAAAATTGAAAGTTTTTCTAAAAACCTTATTTCATTAGAGAATCTTGGTAAGAAAAAACTTGCTTACGAAATTAGAAATAACTCTTGTGGTACTTATGTTGTTATAAACTTTGAAACAGAGCAAAAAAACATACAAGAGTTAGAAAGACTTTATAGAATTACTGAAGAAATTATAAAATTTATGACTATTAGAGAGGAGAATTAATTATGAATAAAGTTATATTATTAGGAAGATTATCAAAAGATGTAGAAACAAGATACACACAAAGTACCAATACAATGGTATGTACTTTCCCATTAGCAGTAAATAGAAGATTTGCAAAAGAAGGTGAAGAAAGACAAGCAGATTTCATAAATATTGTAGCATATTCTAAAACTGCTGAATTTGTAAACAAATACTTTGCAAAAGGTCAACAAGTTGCTATTTGTGGTAGATTACAGGTTAGGAATTATGAAGATGATAAGAAACAAAAGCATTATGTTACAGAAGTCGTCGCAGAGGAAGCATATTTTGCAGATAGTAAAAAAGATTTTAATCAAATGGTATCAGAACTTAACTCCCCTACTCCAGTTTCATCTAATGAACAAAGCGGGGAAATTATGGGAGATGATGACCTTCCATTTTAATTAAATAACATGAATGTATGAAAAGAGGTAATTTATTTATCTCTTTTCTTCTTTCTACTGAAAGGATTGATTAAATATGAAAACTAATATTGTATGCGTTAAATATGAAGATTCAATTTATAAAAAAACTTTTAGTGGTCGTGAATATAGTTACTACACTATTGTTCCATTAAAAAAAGGCGATATTGTTATTGCACCAACTAAAAATGGAATATCAAATGCTTTAGTAACTTCTGTTGATGTGCCAAAAGAAAAAATCGAATCCATAAAAGATGTACTTAAAACTATAACTATCAAGATGAACAAAGAATTATTTTTAAAAAATGTATCAAAAGAAAGGATGAAAAACTATGTATAAAACTTTATATAGAAAATACCATTTAGAACTTGTCGCTGAAAGTGATGAGGAATATCAATGTCAACAGGTAGTCAAAGAAAAAGTACTTTCATCAACTGTTGCCTATGAAATTAATAAAGCTTTTAACTTAAATAAAAGACCCGAAGAATCTTTTATTTTACTATGTTTAAATTCTGCAAACTATATTGAAGGAGTATTTGAAGTAGCTCGAGGTTTTATAAATTTTGTAACTATTGAGATAGGAAGTATATTTAAAAGAGCTTTGCTTTGTAATGCAAGCAAAATTATTATATGTCATAATCACCCATCTCGGAGATTTAAAACCAAGTAGAGCTGATTTAGCATTTACCAAAAGAGTTGAAACTGCTTCTCTTATGTTTGGTATTGAATTAGTGGACCACCTTATTATTGCAGGAAATAATTACAAATCAATTTATGCAAAAAAGGATGGTGATAATTGATGGAAGGAATAAATAGACTAAAAAAGCAGCTTGAAGGACAAAGTGATAATGCCCTTATACAAGTTGTTGATTACTTATGTTCAAGAAAAGATATGGATGCTAAGTATATGAATGAAGAAAAAACTCTATCTGGTATGGCTAATTATATTAAAGATAATGCTCGTAAAATTGCAAAAAATGGTTGGAATTTTGTTAATGATAAGGTTGTTTATGCTTGGGCTGTTACATACTTTTTATTTAGTGATAAGCATTTAGGTATTGAAAAGCCTAAGGTTTCCTCAAAAACATCTACAAAAAAATCCACAAAAGTAGAAAAAGGAACTGAAGATGTATCAAACAAATCAAAAGTAATAGACATCAATACTGCAAAAGATAAAATTAAAGAACCTGTTCCAGAAGTAGAACAAATTACCTTGTTTGGAGGTATGTAGCTATGGATATTGAATTATTTATGAAAAAAGTTGATAAAAAGCCTTACCCTAAACACTGGAAAAAATTTGTTGATAAACATTATATAGAACAAAATATATTTTTTAAATTTGGTAATAAATGTTTATGTACTTGTTGTGAACATGAATTTAAGGCTGGTAAGGGATTTAATATTGGAGAATTAAAAGAATGTCCCAGCTGCCATAATAAGTTTGTTGTATTTGGCAATTCCATTTACTACAGATATAAAACTTTTCGTAAGGATATAATTATGTGTCAAAAAATTGATGGAAAAGTAGTTATAAGAGTATTTGAGATTGCATCTTATTTTGATTATGAAATTAAAAAGATGGTTAGAGATGAACAGGAATACGCACGAGAGATTTTAGGTGTTGGCAGTTTTCACGGAGATTCAATTTATTTTTATTTAGGCTATGGTAGAGTTTATCATAACTGTGATAATACATATTGGCGAAGTTATGATGGTGTTCGAGATTATGCAGTCTTACCCTGTTATCCATATAATAAACAAAATCTAAAAAATAATACAATAATGAAATATGCACCTATTGAAGAATTTTTAAGAGAAAATCCATATTGTAATTATCTGCAAGCATTAAAACTTGCTGCATATCCAAGTTTTGAATCTCTTTGGAAAATGGGGCTAAAAAACTTATCTCAGTATTCATATAAATTTAAGAAAACCGGAACTTTTAAAAAAAGATTTGGTGTTTCCAAAAATCATCTTCCATTTATAGTAAAAAACGACCTTACCTATGATCAATTTAATACATTTAAAATATTGCAAAAAGAAGATATGAATTTAATAAAAACTTATAAAAATTTTACAATACCAAGACTTAGAAAGTTAAAGAAAATCTTTAATCTTGAACATATAGACCTTGTTAGCCAATTAAATTTAGTAAACGATGAAAAAATCGAATATATATTAAATTTTGTAAATGCAAAAGAATTAGGTAAATACAGACAAATTAAAGACAATTTTTTAATATATTACGACTATCTTACTTTTATTGAAAAACTTGGTTTTGATATGAAAAATAAGAAATATTTATTCCCAAAAAATTTGAAATCACTTCACGATAAATATGCTCAAGAAGTCTCAATTAAAGAAAACATAATAATTTCTACATCTATATCTCAAAGATTCTTAGATTTATCCCCTTATATATACGAAAATGAAAAATATATTATATACCCTGCCCCTACCTTTTATTCATTAGAAGAAGAAAGTAGTAATATGGGCCATTGTGTAAGGTCATATGCAGAAAGATATGCTAAAGGAACAACAGAAATATTCTTTATGAGAGAAAAATCTGATACTACAAAATCATTGGTAACTGTTGAATTTAATAATAAACATATTATTCAAAAAAGACAAAAAGGAAATGATAATACAACAATTGAGCAAAATGAATTTTTATCTGAATGGGAAAATTTTAGAAATAAGAAAAGAAAAATTAAGTTACTAGAACCAACTCGTGATTTACTTGTAGCTTAATATATTAGGAGGTTTTTTAAATGAATAAAAAAAATGAAAAGGTAAAAGAAGTATATGATAAATTAGTTAAAGGAGTTGAAAGTTTTAGAAATACAGATGAATATATTAAGTTCTTAAAGTTTGCTAAAAAATTTCACAATTATAGTTTTTCAAATAAAGTCTTAATATTTTCACAGTTTGAAGATGCTACACAAGTTATGGGCTATAAAAAATGGCAAAGTGTTGGTAGGTATGTAAAGCCTGAAAGCAAAGGAATACAAATATTCTGCCCTATGATATTAAAAAGGAAAGTAAAAGTTAAAGATGAAAATGAAAACGAAACTGAAGAAGAACAAAACTATCTAAGATTTAGACCTGGTTATGTTTATGATATTTCTCAAACTGAAGGACAAGAAGTTCCTAAATTACCTTCTGTTCTTGATAGCAATACAAAAGAAGATCTACTTGAAAAACTTATTAACTTCTCTCCTCTACCAGTAAATTATACAAAACTTTCGCAAAATCACTATGGATATTATGATGTAAAAAACAAGTATATTGTACTTAACGAAACAATGTCTATTGATGATAAAGTTTCTACATTATTACATGAATTAACACATGCTTTATATGATGATTTTAACTATCAAGAAAATAGAAACTTGTCAGAAATATTTGTTGAATCTGTTAGCTTTATAGTTGCTGATTATTTTGATTTAGATACTTCTTTATGTAGTTTTAAATATGTTAATGATTATGCAAATAATGACGCTAAGGTAGTAATTGATTTAGGTACTAAAATACAAGAAACAGCTAAAACCTTTATAGAAAAATTAGAGTTTGAATTTTCAAAAAAATTGGAGGTGGCTGTATGAACGAACAAGATTTAAAATCATTAGCTCTTTTTTATTGTGGAAAAAGCAAATTATACCATATATGGCACAAAGAAATCCAAGAATTGCATCAATTAAATGCTATCAAAAAAATTTATGAAGTATATGATAAAGGTTTTTTAGGTGCTTGGTATATGGTAGTTGATAATAAAAATCATAAGTATATTGTTAAACATGCAATAAATGATGTAAATACTTCTTTTATGATGATGCAATTTTCTAATCATTATGATTTTATACGAGTTGACTCCTCTATTCTGTCAAATATGAATCTAAAAAAATCAGCCTAATTTTTGAAGGGGGGATTTTTTAATGCAGAAAAAAGAGTTTGAAGAATTACAAAAGTGTATTAGTATTTTTAATGTTGCTCATCAATTAAACCTTGAAGTAATTGAACGAAAAGGAAATGAATTCTTTGCTATCTGTCCCTTTTGTGGTTATCGTAGCAAAACAATAAAAGCAAATATGAAATTAAACTATATAAAAAATTCATACCACTGCTTTGATTGTGGTAAGTCAGGTTATGCAATAGGCCTATATGCAACTTTGCGAAATTTAGATAACAAATCAGCCTTTAAAGAGTTGCTAGAAAAAGAAGCTTTTTCCTGTGATAAATCTGAATTTGTTTTTGATACAAATAATAAAATTGCTGACCTTAATTATAGGGATACTGTTTATAGAAGTTTATTAAATACAATTAATCTAAAAAATGATCATAAGAAAAAATTAGAAGATTTAGGACTTACAAAATCATATATTGAAGATTATAATTTTAAATCTATTCCGACAAAAAAATTTGCATCACGTATTATTTCCTATAACTTATCTAAAAATTTTGATTTGGCTGGAATACCTGGTTTTTTTCAAAATGAAGAATTTAAGTGGGATTTTACACCTCTAAATGGTATATTTATCCCTGTATACAGCTCTACTAATAAAATTAAGGGACTTTCAATTTTATTAGATAAAACATATAATGGCACAAATAATATATGGTTTTCAAGTAATAATAAAATTAATGGAACTCCTGCAGAAAATTGGTTAATGTCTTTTAATATTAAAGAAGATACACATACAATTATTCTTACAGATGACTTTATAACTGCTCATAATCTTAATTTAGGTTTAAAAGTTCCTATTCTTGCATTTTCGAGCATTCAAAATTCTAAAAATTTAATAAAGCAATTAAAAAATACTAATATTAAAAAAATTATTTTTACTGTTAGATTAAGTGATGAAACACAAAAAATAGATTATCTAATTGAAAAATTACTTTCTGGACTACTTGATGTTGGTTATGATATAGAAATAAAAACATATTTTGATATTGAAAGTATGTACGATAGTAGTGTTTTAGAAATGTTTAATAATAATGTTTCTTAATTATTTTGTGTAAAAAAAAAATCCCCTATTCAGTTTTGAATAGGGGATTTTAGTTGTTTAAATATCGTGGCAAATCTTATTTATACTCTTTTCACATTTTTTCTCTCTTATGCAATAATTTATATAAACTCTTCTATTAATTTATTCTATATTGTGTATCTTATTCGCTTACTTCAACATCATATATTTTAGACTTTACAATTTGTTTGTTTTCTGGTACTACTGAGTTTTTCTCAGCTTCTACATAAGTTGTAATAATATCAACATCTCTATCACTATTGTCTCTAACAGCTGAAGTGCTAATTTTTGTTTCATTAATTGATTTAATTTCTGTATCATTTAATGTTCCTAGGCTTACTACTGAAGTACCATTACTTATCCCTAGGCGTCCATCAGATGCAGTATACGGTAATAGGATATAATATTCTCCTACATTAAGAAACTCTAGCCCCTCCATAAAGACGCAGCTTTCACCATCTTCGCTAATTCCCCCATGTAAAACCACTTCAATATTTTTACTTTTATCTAATTCTCCTTTTATATTTCGAATAACTTCAACATCATAAACAGTATAAGGATCATACACAGTTATCTCACCATCCTCACGCATCACATTAGATGGATTTCTGTATTCTGTTCTTAAAATACCATTTATCTTCGCTACAAAAGAATAATCTGCTACACCAGTAGCTTTTGCAGGAGATGAAGTATCATACGCATATGAAGCACTAATATAATTGATTGGTAAATCTTTATAATCTTCTTTGTTATAAATCACACTATACTCCTTATTATTCGTAGCAAATGTAGACTTCTTGTTAAAATTTTCATTATCTGTCGTATTGTTCTTATACTCTTCTCCTATAAAAATTATTGCAGTTTCTTTTTCCTTACTGCTATTAATCATTATAACTGAAACAGTTAATATTACACTTATAATTACAACTAATAAAAATATAATCTTTCTTTTCATACCTAACCTCCTTACTAATATCTAACATATGCGTTTTGTAAGTTCCATATATCATTTGGAGACAAGAAAATATTCGAACAACTGTAAGGATACATAACGCTAGCAAAATCTCTTATATGATGAAGTTTTAATGCATGACCAAGTTCATGTATACAAGTTTTTAATCTACTGTCCGCATCATAATTATCCAAATAATAAGTATTAAATTTAATTGTACCAGTAGAAGAGGTCGTCCCCACTACATTACTATTTTCCTCATAAATATCAGATATTGTTATTCTACTAATGTTAGAAAAAGATGATACTATAAGTCCTGAATAAACATTATTCCATTTGCTAATTGCAGTATTAAGTTCATTTAAATATTTTGTTGTTGATACATAATATAAGTGTTTATCTGGGGCTACTAAGTCCCATGTCAATAATGCAGTTGTTCTCTCAAAACTCCATTGTTGGTTAGCAGCTCCAGTATAATTTGAAACAAAAACATTTCCAGCGGATGTTGAACTTGTTCCAGAGCCACCACCATTACTTGTACCATATGCGGTTAAAGCCAAATTGGTATTATATGCTAGTCTTATACTATAATATCCATTACCTTCATGCACAATTCTCCAAATCTGTGCATCGTCATCCCCATCGTCCCATATATCTACATTTGCATTGTTTTGTAAAGGGCGATATACATCAAGGACTCGTGAATAACCTTCTTCACTACAAAAGGCATATAATTTATATGTCCTATCTCCGCCTAAATATTCTAGTGAAAATTTTTGTTCATAGCTTTCATCAAAAGTGTATTGATTTACATTTGTTCCATTTGCATCAGTACCATAATTTACATTTAAACATTTTCCACTATTTCTATTTCTTATGTTATACATATATTGATGTGTTAACCCATATGTTTCAGCAGCATTAACTGTGTTCTTACATTGTATTACAATAAATAAAGCAAAGCATAATACAATAACTCTAAAAAATATTCTTTTATTCATTTTTCTACCTCCTAAAATTTTTATTTTTACAAAAAAACCCTTCCCTCCTTTCCTATTTATTTTCTAAGGTAGTTTGATTATATCATTTTATTTTCTTTTTCGAAATAAAGTTTCAAAAAGTTACAAATAACTAATATATTATTTTAGTTATTATTGTATTTATTATCATTTTAGTATTAGGTTTGCTTTCATCTTGAAGGAAAAAATATTCTTTTAATTTCTTATTTTCACACATATAATACATGGTTTCGTTTGCCCTTATTATGTTTTGTTTTATGTTGTTAGCATTAACCTTATTCATTTTTGCAATTATAGGATATACCTCCTTTTTTATTTCTCCATTTTTTTCTTTTATAATGTAATAAATTGCATCATTCATATATTTCGTTCCAATGTGAGCTATGTTAAAACCTAAATATTGTAATTCATAAAGTATTTTCTTTTTTAAATTATTCTCTTTTTTTGTTTCTCTTTTCAATTCTATTAACTCATTTATTTTCAAAGCAATACTATCATATTGAGATTTCATAATAATACTATAAATAATTGAATTATCTTTAGACAACTTCATTGCTAATTCTGGTTCTGCTGATATTACAAGACAAGAATTTTCATATTTTTCTTTTCTTTCCTCATTTAACATCCTAAGTACATCATTACCATTTAATTTAGGCATTTTTAAATCAAGTAAGAAAATATCAATATCATTTGATTCATTTAAAATCTTTAATGTTTCTTCTCCATCTATTGATATATTTACTACTCTAACATCTTCATTTTTACTGTTTATTTGTTCTATTAAATGTTTTGCATAATAAATATTATCATCAGCAATTAAACAATTTAACATATTTTTCTCCTATATTTTTTATATATTTCGAAAATTAGCTTCTGCAAATATTTTGTCTATATTCCCTAATATAGGATATCACATAATAAATTAAAATTCAATATTTATTGTGTTTTTTTAAATTATTTTTATATCTGGATATATGCAATATAAATATGGCTTATTACACTCAATTTTATCAAACATATTAGTATCTTCAAACAATATAATTAGTTTATCTGCTTTCCAGTTAGGAGTATTTTTTAAAAGCTTTATTATTCCTTCCTCATCATTTTTTTCAGAAACTATTATGTCATACATTTCATCTTTTTTTGTTAAGAATGAAATAAACACTGGTTCTATATTTTTATAAAATGTTTTATATCTTCCCTTATACTCACATAATACATCAAATGCAGCTATTATTTTTTTATCAATTCTTCTATTTCTTATTACTATTACATCATCTTTTCTATTTATAAAATTATTTCTTAAAATATTTTTTAATGTAGTTTTATCTATTTCGAATAATGTTTCTAAATGCTTGATCTTTGCACATCCAAATTCTTCTATAAAATTTATAATCTTTGTTTCCTTATCTTTAATATCCATTACTACTACCTCCAAAAACTCTTTTTAATACACCATATACTAATTTCTTATCTGTATTTATTTCTGTTATTTTTATTAATACTTTATCGTATAAATGTGGAACATTATTAAAATTTGCAGATACTCTTGTTAAGCAGGTAACCTCAGAATTATCAAGTTGTACTATTATTCCACTTCTCTTTTGGGGATACCCTACAACAACACCTATATACTCTCCATATTCTGTTATATATTTTCTTATATTCTTATATGGGTTTTCTGTCATATCTTTTGCAGATAATTCTATTTGTTTATCTATTTTTTTTATCCTCACAATTAGATAATCTCCCACACGATATTTATCTTTACAATTCACTATAAATGTATGTTTTAGATTATTAGCAAATATTTGAATTTCCCTACCATAAAAATCAACTACAACATATTTTCTTGCAACTGTTACTATTCTTACTCTTACTACATCATTTACTTTTAGTTTTGGTATTTCTATCTCTTGCCTTATTTCCATTGCTAACTTTCTACTTGCTATTGCAATATTAGACTGCTCATCATATTCAAGTACAATAAAGTCAACCTCTGCCCCTATCATCCCTCGTATAATTCTTTTATTTTGTACCCTTACATTTAATAAAGATATTGGTATTAAGACTTTTGTTTCTTCGTACCAGATAATTGCACAAGTAATAACTTCCTTTTTAGCTTTATAGTACTCATCTTCTATTCCTATAATTTTTCCTGTTAATATTCTTTTTTCTTCTTTACTTCTTAATATTTCACTTCGACCTTCCATATTTTCCTCCATAAAAATAACACCTACAAATAAATGTAAGTGTTATTATAATAAAAATATCCTATTGTTTTAACGATATACTGGTTCGCCAATCAATTCAATATTACTTGCTTCTATTTTCGCTCGATTACTTGTTCTTATGATACCATCATAAGTTATTTTTATATATGTTCCAGGTTCATATACAGGATATTTATCTTTCTCCAAAATTACTACAATCAGTTCAGATTGATCAAATTCTTCTGTATTATGAGCTGATGCTACCATCATATAGTTATTATATTTTATATCATTATTTGACTTATAAACATATGCATAAAAACTATAACTCTTTTCAAATTTCTTATCATATGAACATAATATAATATCTTCTAGTGGTGGGGTAGCTTTAATACGGTTATTTGCTGTTAGTTTTATATCTATGTATTCATCTCTCTTTTCTTTCACAATTTCATATAATTCTGCTGAATATGTATTTTTTATTAGTTTATCTTCTTCTGCTGCAAATCTATCTTCTCTATTATCTACAATTAATTCAAATGTTTCTGTTTCTTTTATATAATTTAATGTTGTATATGTTTTATCACCTTCATCAGTATATTTAATTATTGTTAAAGTATCAGACGTCCTCTTTTCATTCTCCATATCCATCTTTCCAATGAATTTATTTAATTTTTCTAAATTTTCTACTCCAGAAATACTTATTTCAACATCATTATTATTTGTTTGTTCAATATTTTCTGATTTAGGTGGATTATATTTATAGCCCCATGTACTAAAAAATACTGGCTCATTATTTTTTATTCTGTTCATATCGATTAAATATAACATTCCTAGAATAATTAGGATAACTACTATAACACATATAAGTATTTTTAATGTTTTTTTCATAAAATCACCAACACCTTTCATTTATAATACCATTCTTATTATTAAAAAGTTTCATTCTTATAATAATTAATTTATTACTGTCAAAACAAATACATTTTCACTTGTAAATGTTTCTTCATTTAGTTCTCCGTTATATATAATCCAATATAAACGATCTTTGTATTCATATTCTGAAATATTTTCAAATTCTCTTAATTTAATTGTCCTCTCAGATTCACTTGAGAACTTATCCCTTGTATTATCTGTTACTAATAATAGTTGTTTTGTTTCACTATTATATAAAATATCATTTAAAACCAAATCGCCTTCAGTTGTATTTTCGCCTACCCTTATAAATGCACTTTCCTTGTTTCTAAATTTTGACATGAATTCGCTATACAAATAATCATTATGTACCATCGCACCTACGACAAAACAATTATCTTTTTGAGCATCAAAACTACTATATAATTCAGATAAATTTCTTATATCTTTATCTTTGGTTAAAGAAGTATTATAAAAATCATCTAATGTTTTTATTTCTTTGTTGTTCTCAGACAATTCATATTTCATAAACCAATTACCCTTTTTTACACCTATATTACTTTTATATGGCTCATTAGGTGAAACTCCAACATATCTTATTACCTTATAGCCTAATCCCCAGTAAGTAACTTTATTCCCCTGATGATTAATTGTTTTTATACAAAACTTAGGTTCCTGATTTGTTTTTACTCTAGCACTGTCAATATAATTTGTTATAACCCCTATAATAAAAATAGCTATAATCACAAATATAATTATTAAAATACTCTTTTTTTTCATAAAACCATCAAAACCCTTTCATTTATAATACATTTTTTTATCATTTCATATAGTTAGTTTTTTTTAAAAATAATTTAATTAGATTTAATAATATTTTCCACATATTCTACAAGCTCTATTGGTAATGTTTTATATACAATTTCATAATCTCTATTTTCATTTATGAAAATATCCTCTCCATCTCCTTTAATTATAGCACCATAATTTCCATAATCTCCACCAAAAACACCAATTATATAACCATTATTTAAATCTAACCAATTAGTACACATACCATCATAATGGCCATCAACCGAGCCAAAGTTTTGTGTTTTTATATAGTTTAAAATATTAGTGATATCTTCTTCATTAGTTATCTCTAATTTATCATATTCATAAATTCCTAAAAATGGATCATAGTAATAGAGTGTCATATTATCTGTGTTCAAATCTATATTATATTGTAAAAATGTTTCTGGATTTTTTGCAAAATTTCTTACGTCTTGATTATATCTTTTATTTATATCATCTCTAGTGTGGTCATATGTTGAAACAACAAATTTATTATCACGAACTGGAAGATGGTGTTCTTTTGCAAAATCTATGTTAGAAATATTAAAGATATAAGAAACTTCTTCTAAATTTTCTATTAGTGAGAACAATATAACTGAATTTTTTTCTGTTAAAGATAACTTATGATAATTCCTATAGTATTCCAATATTTTTTCTTCATTTGTACAATCACAATGAATAATTAAAGTTTCTTTTCCATCGTCAACCTTTTTTTCTACATTAACAATGTTGTCTGCAAAGTTTAAATTTTCTAAAATTATGTTTAAGTTATTAGTATCATTTATGCTATTCGTTTTGTGTTTTGTTAAATCACTAAAACTCATTTCTGTTTTTTGTTTTGAGTTTAGTATTTTATTAATAGCTAAATACCCTAATGCTATTATTAATATTATAAGAATAATACATATAAATAATTTAAAATACTTCATATAAACCTCCTTCAATTATTTTGACAATAATATATCATATTTTGAAGAAAAATTAAAGTTTATATTTAAAATACATTGCATAAACTTTTTGTGGGAAAGAGCACCAACATATTTTTATTATGCGTATAATATTTCTTTTAAAAGCTCTCTTGTTTCTGTCTTTAACCCATTTTCTATTATTGGTAATTTCGTTCCTGTTGATATAGCCATATTACTTTTTATATTTCTTTCTATTATTTTATCATATTTTCTTAACTTTGTATTGATTTTTTTCTTTTTTATTAATTCTTCATATATTTTTCCACCATTGCTTACAAATGTTCTTAATCTACTCATTTTATCTATTCCATCATCACTCCATGTTCTTGGTCTTGAACTCATCCTATCTGCATATACATGGCTTATATGTCCTTCTGCACTACAGCCTTTTAAATATTTTCCATCTGTTTCGTATATTTCTATTCCTTTCCATTGTTTCATTACATACTTGTAACTATCTATTACTTTTTCCTTTCGTTTTTCATCTTCCGTTTTATTTATTATTTCTTTAAATATATTTTCCACACTTATTGGATCATAGATATTTATGTTATACCATAACTTATCTCTATATTTTGGGAACTCTACTGTTGCTTGATTTATATATTTTAGTAAATGGAATCTATCTAATACAAACTCAGACTTTTCTATCCAATTTAATCCTTCTTTTATCCATGCAGCTCCATCTCCACCTATATATACTTTTTCTATATTTTTTACATCATATTTTTTATCTATATATTCTGCAACTTCTAACCATAAATCTTCACTCTTTTTACCTAGGCAGCCTATGTAATGTATATTTTTTAGCATATTTCGCTTTCCTTTTTTGTAATTTCCTTCATGTATATATATTAATTTTGGCATTCCTATTTTATTTCCTCTTTCTGATACATGATCTTCATCTGCTTCTATATACAGTCTTTTTATTTGTTTCTTTTCTTCTTCTGTTTCTACTTTTAATTCTTCTTTTCTTACCTTATGCATTACTGTAGTTGCTGATATTTCTTCATTTCCCACAACTCTTTTTCCTGTCTTTAAATATGATATATCATGTGCAATTTCTATTATATTACTTTCTACATCTTTCATTATTCTTTCATTCTTTTCTATTCCCATTTTTTCATCTGCTAAATATACATATTCCTTTGTTTTCTTATTTCTGTAGTATCTCCTGTAATATTCTATATTCCCATAATCCGTGAGTACTGTTCTTTTTCTTAAGTCCTTGGTTTCATATTCCTGTTTTCTTCTTTTGTTTTCGAAAAGTGTCGTATCTATTCCTTCTAAAATTCCCACAAGTGTTTTTCTTCCTGCCTCATCAAACACTTGCCTTAAATCCTTGCTAAATATGCTTATTTCATTAGCTTTTACACTTCTTTCTAAACTTTTTTCTAAAAAATCCTTGTTTTCTATGATAATTTGTATTATTCTATTAATCATAGAGAAGCACCTCCTTTGTATGGCTTGTTTTCTAACACAAACATCATACCAAATTGGTGCTTCTCTTGTCTATTTTTTTATCTTATTTTTCCCACATATTATTTATGCTAATTTTAAAATACATTAAATCCTTTGTTTTTATTTTGTGTATTATTTTTTATTTGATTTTGCATTTCATTTTTTTGAAGCTTCCATTCTGGAACATAGTCATTTATTGATAAATCCTTTAGCTCATTTGCTAATGGATGCTTTGTGTAAATTACTTTATCTATAAGTACAGGTTTATTTCCTCTTAATATTCCTATCATCTTATTATATAAAAGCCTTAATATCTCATCTGAATTAAATAGTTTTCTTTCAATGGTACTTATATTTACCATACCATAATCAAGTTCTCCATCAAGCCCTGCCTCTTTTCTAAATGATTTATTTTGTGCTGTTGCAACACCTAATAATTTTGATATATATTCTGCTGACATGATATCTGTACAAGCTAAACATAGTTTTGTATCACAATTACCAGCAATCTCTTGCCAAGCATTTTGAGGATATCTATTTTCTAGTTGAGCAATATTTTGTATTATTGGCCATATACCTATTCCGCCTACTTCTTGCTGTACTTATCTTTTTATTGAACTCAGGAATAGTTCCTATATTTGCAAATTCATCTAATAGGAAGAACACATCAACATCACATTTACCAGATGGCTGACTATCTGCATATCTTATTAATTTTATAAATAAGAATGTATAAAATAAAGACGATAAGAAATCATAAGTTCCGACCATCCATATCAGAAGTTATTACAAAGTAGGCACACTTTTCTTTTGCAGGTAAACTTAAATCTATGTCTGTATTTGATGTTATATCTCCTACTAATTTATTTTGAAATGCTTGTAATCTTGTTCCAAGTCCTGTAAGTACACTTGCTTTTACTGTATCTGATCCTTGAGCAAATATATTGTATGACATTCTTGCAGCACTAGAATCACTTAGACTATTAAACATACTTGCAAGGTCTGATATATCTTGACTTGCTATTTTATTATATATATTTTCCAGACTATTTGTCTCAATCATTCTTTCATAAGCATATAGAATAAAAGCTTTTAATAAGTTTTCCTCTGCTCTTGGCCAGAAATCATCACTATTTTTATTATGCTTTTGTGTATTGGAAATAATGATATTTGCAACATTTTGAGCATCATTTATATTTTCAATTTCTGCCAATGGATTCCATCTGTCCGAATGCTCCATATCGCATAAATTAAAAACCTTTATTGTATATCCTTTATTTTTTAGCATACTTGCAGTTTTTTTATATAGCTCCCCCTTAGGGTCAGTAATTATCATTGATTTATTATATAAAGCTAGTTGCATTATGTTTGGAATTACAAATCCAATAGATTTCATACTACCACTACTACCTATAATTAATATATTCTTATTTAAGAAGCTATTGAACGGAAGTGTTACGAATTTATCTTCCATTTTTCCAAGTAATATTCCAGGTTCATTATTAAATCCTAATACCTCTTTTGCTTCATCAATACTAAGCCAATTAGCTGTTCCATAAGTACCATCTTCTTCTTTCAATTCTATTCCTTTTTGAACCTCTTTATTTTTATACAAGAATAACATTAAGGATGTATAGCTTAAAATTGAAATAAGGGCAAATATGGACGAAATAAGAACTCTTTTTTGAATAGTTAAAGGAATAGTTTTATTGAAACATTCTTCGATTATTTTTATGTATGCTGGAGCATATATAAATAATATTAAATTTAAAGATATGAGAAATATTAAAACAATTATACTTATTAACTTTTTACTCATAGCAATTAAACTCCTCTTTTATATATTTTCCATAATCTACTGGTATGTAGTTAGCACCTTCTATTTTTCCTATCTTAAATAATGGTATATTTTTCGAATAAAGGATATCCACCTGTTTATTTTTGTTTTCTAGTAGGAAATATTTGATAGTGGATAGTTGTTCTGTATCTATTAATGGTAATGTATATACAAAATGATTTTGATTAATATAATATTCGCAGAATGTATGTCCTGATAAATAGACCTTATCTTTATACATTCTTTTAAATAGTTCTGGATTATTTATTTTATTTATATTTTCGATTATATGTATATTTTCTTCAATTTTGGGAATAATATATATTTTGTCCTTTCCAAAAACAAAATCATTCAAGTTAATTTTACCTATGTCCTCCACAAATACAATAAATTCTTTATGTATTTTCTCTTTTCTAATATCATATAATAGAGTTTGAATATATCCCTGTGTGTGTTTTGATGAAATATAATATGTCAAATATTCCTTTTGATTAATTTTAAGTACACCTATATATCTTCTTGCTGTTATTGTTAAAATTTCCTTATCTTTTACATCTACTGATGGTAAAAATTTTATATTTGAATTGTTGTAATATCTTGCAGCAAAATGGCTTATTATTTTTTGCCTTTCTGTGAATGCTTTATTGCTTTGTCTTCTGTAATATTTATAACCTAATTCTTTTAGTTTTTTTATTCCGTTACTCCCTATTACATAATACCAACCATCTTTTCTAATGTACTTATTTGATTCTAAAAATTTAATTACTCTTTTGTAATAAATCTTTGAAGAATACAAATATGCAAAATCAGAGGACTTAACATACCTATATTTATTTAAGAAAACTAATATTTCAATATCCTTCTCATCTAACCTTTTATCACTCAAAATATCACCACCTAAAACCTTAAAAAATAATCGTGGCTAAGTCCACGATGCTATCGTGTCCTTAACCTCAAACTCACTTTAATTTCAAAAACCTTTATTTTATGCATGTTTGACATATAAAAACAGGTATACAAAACGACCTTTTTTTTAAAAGTAACTTTGTATACCTATTTTTCACAAAATTTGTCTAGAAGTATATGATATTTATCTCCATCTGTTATATAAACTTCTGTATGTTGTGTTTTTGATTTATACCCTCTAACGCAGTAAAACATTGAATTTATGTTGTCATCAATAATTGTTTCAGACAAAATTAAACCATCAGAAATAGGCTTAATAAACTTGTTATCTACGTCCCAATTCTTATTATTATCGTATATTTTTATAAGTAAAAAAATATCCTTCTTAAACAGGTGGCTGTAAGGCTTCGTGATTTCTGCTATATTAAGCAAAATTCTTTTATATGTAAAGTTGTTAATTTGTTTATATTTTGGCATTGTTTCTGGTATATAAACTTTTAATATGTCATTTTCATATGTCGCAGTATATCTATCATCAAGACTTTCAATCTTGTTATTTTCATTACTAATTTTATTATTAAACAATTTTATATTATTTAATATGTTATATCTTCTCATTTCTATATTTCTAAGTAGTTCCTCTGTTCTTGCTTTATTTTGATCATTTAATTTTATAAAGGAATAAATACTTCCTTGTAAATTTACTAATTCTTTTAATAATTCATCATCTATTCTCATTTTTTTCTTATCCTTTCGTATAAAAAAAATTGAAGGGCAAAGGAAAGAATTTAAACTAATCTTCTATTTTTTCATATGCTTCTAAAATTGCATCTGTAAGTTCATCTCTGGCCTCTTGGTTAATAGGATGATAGTGTTCTCTAAACTTTGGTTCTTTAAACCTTTTATCTAATCTTGATGGCATTGCAATAAATTTTCCCCTAACACCATCTATAATTTTTATCCCCCTTAATACTATTTGATTTGAAATAACTACATTGGCAATTCCTATAAGTTTGCCTTTACCTTTAATTTTAAATACCTTAATACCTGTAAATTCCATACTAAAATCCTCCTTAAATAATTTTTTTGAAGAGCAAAATTCATTTGTAAAAGGAACATAACTATTTATGCTAAAAGCCTGTTTTTGGTAACTCAGGTTCTTTTGGGCTATTCTTAAATGTTAATTCTATAATTTGATTATCTTCTGTAATTGATATTTCTTGTGGTTCTGCATCTTTTAAAAAGTGTTCTGGAACTTCGTACTCATAAACAGTGTATTTTCCATAAGGCAATTCACCAGTTAAAATACTCCCTGATGAATCGGTTGTATAAATTCCCATTGCATCTCCGTTTTCATTTACAACTAAAAATTTTGTGTTTGCTATTGGTGTATCTGCTGGCAAATCTAATATTTTACTATATTTGCTAGACAGTTTTGTAATTTTTAATTGACCGTATTTTTTTGTGTTTTCAAATATTATGGATTTGATTTCATCTTCTTCTAATACTACTGTTTGTACTTCTTCTGTTAATACATATGCCTCATTACTGAAAATCTCTTTTACAGTATATTCGTCATCTATTGGCAATTTCTTTGAAATGGCTATACCTGATGAGTTTGTTGTAATAGTATCAACAACTTGATTTTCATTATTATATATTTCAAATGTAACACCTGGTATATATGTTTCGTTGTCTTCACTATCTATTTTTATTACCTCAATTTGACCTTTTTTCTTTTCATTTTCAAAAGTCAAAGTTTTTATTTCATTTTCTTCTAAGATAACTTTTTGAACTTCGTCTGACAATACATATAGTTCATTACTAATGGATTCCTTTGCGGTGTATTGGTCATCTATTGGAAGTCTCTTTGTAACGGCTTTCCCAGTTTCGTCTGTTGTAATAGTATCTACAACTTCATTTTGGCTATTATATATTTCAAATGTAACATCTGGTATATATATTTCATTATTATCTTTGTCTATTTTTACTATTTCGATTTGACCTTTTTTCTTTTCATTTTCAAAAGTCAAAGTTTTTATTTCGTTTTCTTCTAAGATAACTTTTTGAACTTCGTCTGACAATACATATAGTTCATTACTAATGGATTCCTTTGCGGTGTATTGGTCATCTATTGGAAGTCTCTTTGTAACGGCTTTCCCAGTTTCGTCTGTTGTAATAGTATCTACAACTTCATTTTGGCTATTATATATTTCAAATGTAACATCTGGTATATAAATCTCATTGTTATCACTATCTATTTTTATTACTTCAATTTGACCTTTTTTCTTTTCGTTTTCGAATATAATATCTTTTATTTCATTTTCTTTTAGTTTAACGTTTATTACGTTTTCATTTAATACATAGGTTTGATTTGTTTCTATTTCTTTGATGGTATAGGTCTTATTAATAGGAATTTTATCTGTTAGTGCTTCACCGATTTTTGTCTGTTACAAGTGTTTGAATTAACTTATTATCATCATCATAAATATTAAATTTAACTCCTTGTAATTTTATTTCATTATTATCTTTATCAATTTTTATAACTCTAATTTGTGCTTTTTTTAGTTCATTTGTAAATTCAACTGTGGTAATTTCATTAGCTTTTAGTTCTATTGTCTGAGGAATGTCTTGCAACACATAATCTTCTAATGTCTCAACTTCTCTTATAATTAGTTTTTCATAATCTCTAACAGGATATTTAGATGTAAATGCTTCACCATTTTTATCTGTTATAATTGTTTCTAATACATTGCCTGCTTCGTCAAGAACTTCGAATTTTACACCTTCTAATGTTATCTCGTTATTATCAAAATCTCTTTTTATTACTTTAACTTGTGCTTTTTTTAGTTCGTTTTCTACAAGTGTATTCGTTATTTTTCCCCAATTTATATTTATTTCAGTTGCTTCATCATTTAAGTTATACCACTTATTTGTAATTTTTTCTATTAATTTGTAACTGCCTACTCTTAGGTTTGTTATAAATAGCTCTCCATCCACGCTAGTACGATATGTTCCTATAACTTTCTTAAATTCCTCGCTATATAAATCAAATTCTATATTACCTAATCCAATCTTGTTATTATCTTTATCTACTTTATATATTTGTAAGTTACCTTCTTTATGCTTATTTCCAATTTCTATACTTGTAATCTCATTTTGTTTTAGAGTTACTGTTACAGGATTATTATTAAGTAAATAGTTTATTAATGTTTTTTCCTCTCTTACTGTATATGTATCATCAATTGGCAAAAATGTGCTAATAGCTTCTCCGATTTTCATTAGTAATTAATTTATCAACTATTTCACCCTTACTGTTTAATATATTAAATTCTACATTCTGTAATTTTATTTCATTAAAATCTTCATCAACTTTTATAACCTTGACTTGACCTTTCTTTTTTTCATTTTCAATTACAACATTTGTAATTTCATCTTGTTTTAATGTTACTGTTACTTTTTCTGTATTTAATACATAGTTTTCCAAAGTATTGGTTTCAAAAATAGAATAACTTTCATTTACAGGTAATTTTTTAGTTGTTGCCTCGCCATTAGCATTGGTAATCAATTTATCAACAACATTTCCTTTGCTATCTATTACATTAAATTGTACACCTTCAAGTTTTATTTCGTTGTTATCTTTATCTACTTTTACAACACGTATTTGTCCTTTTTTCTTCTCATTTGTAATAGTAATATTTGTTGTTTGATTATATGTAGCTGTAACATTTGTTACTTCTGAAGATAATACATAATTATTATTTGCTGTTATTTCTTTTATTAGGTAATTGCCTTGATATAAATTATTAAATGTTGCTATTCCTGAGGAATTTGTTGTTACATTTCCAATAATACTTCCATCTTGTTTGCTTAGCTGAAATACAGTGTTTGAAATAGGTTCATTAGTATCTGTATCTATTTTCTTAATTTGAATAGATGCTGTATTCCCTTGTAAAGTTAAGCTCTTGCTGCTATTGGTTAACATTATTGGGTCAGCAGTAATAGCATAATCTTGTAATTTGCTATCATAAGTTTTTCCATAAAATATAGGGTAAGATTTTGTATTTACATTCGCAAGAACTCTGCCATTAATATCTCCTGTTTCTACTGCATTTTTTGGTATTCGTACTTGAAATGTTTCTCCAGCTTTAAATTGACTTTTTTGTATACCAGAAGTATTTGTGGTTATAGTTCCTGTAGGAAATCCTGGTAGAATAATGTCAAAAGATTCTATTTCTACATTAGCTGTTACTGTATAATTTTGGATATAATAATTTCCACTTAGTTGAAGATTCCCTGATGTATTAATTGTTGATACAGGTGTTTTATATGTTGCTGTCCCATTTTCTCCTTCATTTACTAATCTTTTCATTAGTGCAACTGTTCTTCTTCCTATGTCATCAGTACCGTAGTAGTTATTTACATCAGTTTGACCAAGAATATCATATATTGCTGTTTTTGTAGCTTGGTAAGCATATGTCCAATCATCTACACCAAGTTCTTCAGCCGAGTGAAATGGATATCCAGCTACAACAACCCTCCAAATTTTATTATATAAATCTTCATTTGCTAGTATATGTGATACATTTACAGTATGAGTGTACTCATTATCTGCTCCATTTTTATCACGATTCAAACAATAAGCAGGATAGAATACACCATTATCATAATATCCTACTAAATCAGTACTAATTGCATAATCGCCTGATTCACTATTTCTTACATGGTTAGCAACTGATCCATATCCTGTTAAACTTATATCACTTCCCAAATTACAAGTTACTGCATTAGCAATAGGATAAATGCAATTAATCATTGTTAAAACTATGAGTATGATAACTAAAAATTTATTCTTTGTTTTCAATTTTAAAACCTCCTTAACTATAAAAAAACAAATAGGATTAATAATAATTCTATTTGTTTTCTATATATTTTATTTTTTTATTTTATTGAGCTGTTAATTTTGCATATGAGCGAAGTTGGAAAACTTTTTCTACACCATCTTTACTTAACGTATATTCGGTTTCAGCATAATAATGTATTGTACAATATTCAGTATTATACACTAAATTCTGCACATTGGTTTTGTTTGCAGTAAAATATCTATCACTAATTATAGAGCTATCTTCAACAATTTTTACATTTGTATATCCAAATTCCTCAATAGCATCTTCGATTAAACCTTTTAATTTAGCAATTTCTTCTGTATTCTTTTTAAAGCATGTATATCCTCCGTTAAGTGCTGGATAATATCTGTCATATTTACTAAAATCTAATTGTGTTGTTTCTTGAATATCTATATTTTCTTCTTCAGTTTTTTGTGTTTGTTCCGTTTCTGGTACTTTTGAAGTTTCTTCTTTAATAGGTTCTTCTTTTATCGTATCTTGTGGTGTTTGAATTATAGGTTCCTCAGGTGTTTCTTTAACATCTTCCTTAGTTTCTGTTGCTTGGGGTTCTTTTGTGGTTTGAACTTCTTTATTAGATTTGTTTGTTTCTACTTTCTCTTGTTTTTCTTTAACAATAGGAGTTTCTTCTACATTTTGTTTTATATTTTCTCTAGTAGTATTTTCTATTTGTGTAGACAGTTCTTCTACATATTCATTTGTATTATTTAATTCATCTTTTTGTATTGTGTTTATAATATTTGATTGAGTTTTAGGCTCATCACTAATATTTAAATGAGAATTGTTCCTATTTGCAATATAAATACATACACCTATAATAATTATAAAACATGTAATTCCTATTACATATAAATATTTTTTCATTTCATCACCTTTAAATAATTATAGATAAAAGATTTTTAAAAAGTCAAGTCGAACAAAAATATTTTTAAATTTCTTTTGCTCGAACACATAAACGAGAACTTGCATCATTTTCTATACAAGTAATTAATGTTACAATATTTTCATTTGTATTTTCAATTACGGACCAGTCAGTAGATGCTATTATTTGTTTTTCATATACTATATATTTTTTTGTTCCTAATTTAGTTTTATAAATAATTTCATCACCGGTTTTTAAGTTCGTTGATTTTCTCGAAATATTGTACATATTTAGAACGGTTATGACTTGCAAATGCTACATTACCATCCCAAAAACTACTTTCAGAAAAATGCCCTATTGCTACTTTTAATGTTTCTTCATCTGTTCCTTCTTGTATAGGAGCCACTAAATTAATAGCTGGAATTTCTAATATACCAATAACATTTTTATTTAATTCTAATTCCTCTTTTGTTACTACTGGAATTTCATTTTCCTTGGTATTGTTAATTATATTGTTTGCTATTTCTAGTTGTTCTTTTTCCTTATTAACACTTTTAAAAAGTAGCACACATTGAAATAAGAAAAGTATAATAAATAAAACAGACAAGATAATTAATAATATTTTTAACGTTTTCAATATAAATTCACCTCCATTCTATAAAATATTTTTTATATATTCCGAAACCTCTGAAAAAGGTTTTGGGACAGTAACTGATTTTTTTATATCATCTATCGTAAATGGATCTACTATTATGTCATATATACCTAAAATTAAAGCATCCTTTAATTCTTTAACTTTGTAATTTTCTAATAACAAAATAACTCTAATATTCTTTTTACGAACTGCATACATAAATTCCTTAAAATTATATTTATTGTTTTGTACTGTTGCAATCAGTGTAGTTGCTTCATTTTCTTCGAGTATATAATCTGTGTAATATACAACCCTACTATCCTTAATTTCTTTTGACAGCTCTTTATCTAGCTGCTCATTTCCTGTAAATATTAAAATCATGTTTTAAACCCTCCTTAATTTTTTTGTATAAAAATAACACCTACCAATTAAGGTAAGTGTTCAATATATTTCATTAAACAAATTGTTATTCTAAACTATCTATATGTGGTATTAAGTAATTATTATTAGCTCTTTTCTAATTTTGGGATGGTAGTGGTTTTTCATTAAATAATTCATCAACTAGTTTTTTAGTTTCTTCTTCATTGTGGTAGAAGAACCACCCATATCCCCCTCTATTTTCTGATACTCCTGGAAGTTGCAAAGTTTTTATTGTACTCATATCAACATTTACTGCATACGGAACATAGTCTATTATGCTATCAAAGTTTACATTTGTTTTTACATCTTCTTTCATGATGTTTATAATATTTTTAATTTCTTTTATATTTTTTAGCTTAATAGTCTGTTTTGCAACTTCTACAATAATATTTCTTTGTGTTTTCATTCTTCCATAGTCTTCATCTCCATAATCTGGTGGATATGAAGTCCCATCATTATTATGTCTAAATCTTACAACTTGCTCTACTTGCTCTCCATTTAATTTTTGATATCCTTTTGTTAAATGTATATGTAAATCTTGTCCATTGTCATCATAGTTCATATCAATCGGAACATCAAAATATACTCCATCAATTAAATTTACTAATTTAATTAATGCTTCTGTATCCACTAATATATAATAATTTATATCTAATCCCGTTATTTCGTTTACAGCTTGAACAGTCTTTTCTGGAGTTTGTCCTCCCGAATATAAAGAGTTAATTTTATTATATGCTGAATACTTATAATTTCCATTTGTAACATATGTATCTCTTGGGATTGAAAGCATTGACACATTTTGTGTTTTTGGATTATAAGAGCATGCAATTATTGTATCAGACATTCCTGTACTTTCACCCATAATTAAAATTCGCAAAGTTTCTAAATTTTCAACTGTTTCTTTATTATGTCCTAATAATACTGCCATCCAATTTCCTTCTAAATCATATAATCTTTTCGCAAATATTATACCTACAATTACACAAACTATTATAATTATTAAAAATATTATTCTTACAATATGTGATTTTCTTTCTTTCTTTTTACTCTTCTTTACTTCTTTTTTTTCTGTTTCTATTTGTCTCCCCATTACTAACCCCTCCGCTTATGGTTATTATCTCATACCTAACTAGAAATTGCAATAACATCCAATGGGTTTATATAGTTTTTCGTAGTATATGGACCTTTTGTTATTGCAAAATGTAAGTGATTTCCTGTACTATATATACCCGTTGTTCCGCACACCTCCAATATGCTGACCTTCTATAACTTCTTGATTTATCTCCACATCTACTGTATGTAAATGCATAAAAATATAATCATATGTTTTATCTCGTATAACAACTGTATTACCAGAATAATCATTCCAGTAGCTAGCAATTACAATACCATTGGTAGGGGATGCAATAGGAGTATTCTCAGGAGCAGGTATATCAATTCCACTATGAAAATCAGATTGTTTTCCTGTTATTGGGTGTGTTCTATATCCATACGGAGAAGATATATATGTATATCCTGGTACAGGCCATTTAGTTCCATAATTACTATAATTAGCATAATTTATATTGTTTTCATTAAGCCATTGTAAATTTTCTGCACCATCTTTTAAACCATTTGCAGCTTGAATAACATACTGAATATCTAACTCTATATCATCTTCTGAAACATTTAAAATATCTTTTAAATATTGTCTTAACAAACTAAATTCTTCATCTTCTAGTATTGTAGATGAAAGCACCTCTTTTGTTGTTCTTGTATCTCCGTTCTTCAATTACTTCCTCTTTGTAGTTATACTTATAATGTCCTGATATAGTTATTGATTCCGTTAATAATTTTTGAGTTTCTTCACTTGTCTTTTCCCAGGTTATATTACCGCTGTTCATCTGTTTTTTTTGTTTCAGTTATTATCTTACTTGTTTTATAATAATACTTTGATTTGAAATTACTTGATACTTGACTTGCAAGTTCCTTTGACATCTCACTACCATCAGTTATATTATGAAATAGCATTAGTGAATAAATTTGTTCCGCTGTAATTGATTGCTTTTTTTCTTCTGAACTTATTGTACCATCTGTCTTTTCTCCATCTAAATATACTTCATAATCACTTTCTTCCAGCTCTTCACAATAGCTTTCTAATTCTTCTTCACTCATAGACATATTTCCTTCCTCATCCGAAAATTGTATATAAATTGCATCAACTATTAAGATTATAAAAAAGAAAATCATTAAGAATATCATAATATATGGGATAAAAGGTTTTAATAATAAATACAACACTTGCATTACTTTTTTTACTATCTTATTTTTAATTTTTTTCTTAAATTTCATCTACATCACTCTCTTTTTCAGAGTCTATCTTTTCATTAAGTGTTTTTTCAACTATTGTATTATTTCTATTTATATTAACCTCTTTTCCATAAGTATTATTATGATTTTTTCTCTCAAAATTACCTTCTGCCATTTTTGCACCAACTGCTAAATATGCTTTTGTTCCTTGATATGCAGTATTTATTATTCTCTTTGGAGTACTACTATTACCTGTCATATTTGTTTGGTTATTATTCATTTTTACATTTTGAATATTTGAAGTATTTGATATATTGTTTGAATTATTGCTTGTCTTTGGTATATCTACAACATTTCTTATTGGATTTGTATTTCCGTTATAGTCTTTCTCTGCTGATAAATTCATTTGAGGATTTATAAAGTTCTTAACTCTACCCATAAAGCTTGTATTGTTTCCTTGTTCACTATTTCCATTATTGCTATTTACACCTGTAAATTGTGTTTTTATTGCACCTACTGAATATCCTATTGCACTACCAAAAGCAGAGCCTAATCCAATAGCTCTCATTGTACTTTCATTACTATCTAATCCTGCTATTCTACTTGTTAAGTTTTGCAAACAATTCATTAAAACATCAGCAATAGGAAGTAACATCATAGCCCATATTAGTGTTACAGCCCAACCTGCACTTGCAGAGATAAATGATGAAAATAGTAAAAATAAAAAGCAGTATATAAACTGCATAAATATATTTATCATTATTTGTCCTCCCCAAATTGCTGCAGCTGTTACATTTTTATTTATAACCCATAGCCCTGTTACTATTGGTGTAAAAATTGTAAATACTATAATGGTAAATTCACGAACTATAAATTTAATATTTAATTTAACAAATATATATATAAACATACTAATTACAAGTGCCGTTGCTATTGGATTACCTGTTGTTATACTGGATAAAAATTCATTCCCCATCAAACTATCAACATTTCTATCTGCTACCATTCTTACTAATATATTTACCATTGAATTATTTAAAAACAATAGAAATTTTATAAATATTGGTGCTGTTGCAATAAACACACCTCCAAATGCTAAATGTAATAAATTTTCTTTAACCTCGTTCCTTCTTGCAGTACTCATACTTGATATAATCATTTTATAAGAAAGTATTACTACTGCAATTAAAATAAGACTACCTGAAATATATGCAAAAACTTTGTACCATGCCATAATTAAATTCCATTGAAAACTTGAGAACGGTGATGTACCTGAGCCTCCTTTAAATATCATATCTTCATATGTTTTAAAACCAATATCTACTTCTTCATCTGTTGCAATATTATAAACTGCTTGTGCTAAACCTCCAATAGTTTTAGCAATAGTTTTATCGAATAATGAGCCTTCTTCATTTTTTATAATTTCCTTAACATCTAACTTTTCTTCTTCATCTGCAGCAAAACAGTTAACTGTTGTAAGTGTTAATGTTATCATTAAAATTAATAAAATTCGTTTAAATATTTTCTTCAAGATTTGCCTCCTTTCTATGTGAATACAAGATTTTTCTCATAAGGAGTTACTTCAAATTTTATAGCTGTTATACTTCCATTTAATGAAATTACACACTCACCAGGAGATGCAGAAGTTAAAAACTCTTTTGTACCTTCCGACAAATGAAAGAAATTTACTATATCATCTACACTACTTGAATTTTGCTTAAAAATATAAACAGTAGGACAAATATTTATTATTGTTCTACCGTTCTTCACATGATAAAAATTCCTGAATAAATTGGCTTGCAATAAAAAGTGAAGTTAAGTATTTTCTTCCACGCCTTGCCACATTAACTAGAAAATCTGCTGACTCTTTATATTTTAAAAATAGCCAAGCTTCATCACATACAATTATTTTTTTCTTATCTCTATTTTTTAATACAAACTTTTGCCAAGCCCAAGTTAGCAAAACAAATGAAGCATATAGTTTTGTAAATTCATCTTTAATCTCAGACATATCAAAACTTATTGCATTAACATCTGTTGAAATAGAGCTTTCACAATCAAATATACCAAGTGAGTTTCCTCTCAAAAATGGTATAAGTAATTTTGCAAGTTCTGGACAATTATTTCTTTCCTTTAATTTTTTTTGAAAATCTGTAATTGTAGGCATTTTCTTTTTTATCTTGCCTACTACAAATTTATTGTCATCTATTTTTCCACCTTCACGGAGATATAAAGAACTTACATCTGTTGAAATTCCTCTTTCCATATATAATTGATTTACTACTATTTCAATTTCAGTTATTTCTGTTGCATTTAATGTTCTTCCCATATAGTTCCTACAAATAGTTGCAAGTAAAGCCCTAATTTCTGATACCTTATCTAATATATTTAAAAACTCTTGATTTCCTTTTTTATCTACTTCTAATTCAAATGGATTTATTCCTGCTGTTTCTCCTTGCCTTATCTTGATCACTTTTCCACCAATACTTTTACAAAGTTTTGCATATTCTCCGTTCTACATCTAAGAAAAATACCTTTGCACCATTTGATATCATATTTCTTGCTGCCATTAGTTTTAAAGCTACACTTTTACCTCCGACCACTTGTACCACAAATAAATACATGTGGATTTGGAAGTGCTGGAGGACCTATAAATGAATCCAAATATACTGGAGCATTAGTGAAAATATTTCTGCCTATAAATACTCCTTTATCATGTGATAAATTAGGATTTGATATTGGTATTAATGTTGCTATTCCACCGAGTTGTCATATTCCTTTCAAAATTTTCTATTGGTATTGTTCCAAGTGGGAGCATATTTTTCCAGGCCTCTAATTGCCTAAAAGTTAAACATCTTATTATTGCTGTTTTCTTTGCAAACTCACTTTCCAATATCAATGTTTTTTCATCTAATATTTCTTTTGTTTTAGCATTTATTCTAATAAAAATTGTTACATAAAAGAGCTTATCTCTATTTGTTTGTATCAATGTTCTTAATTCTTCTAAATCACATATCATTTGTTCTAGCTCTGGAAGATGAGCAATATTACCTTGTTTTTGGTATGTTTGATACTGACTTTGATTCTGTACTAATTTCTTTGTTAATTGATTAATAACACTTGCATTTGAAGATGTTTCTAATTTTATTGATATATTTATATCTCCTATTCTTGAAATATCATCAAGCCAACCGAATCCAACTTTGTTCAGGATATATTGTTATTGCAAATTGTCTTGAATATTTATTGTGTCCAAAATATGTATAATCTGAATGTTCTTCAATACTATCTGGAACTAAAATACTTGATATTGTTGGTATATTTTTAAAAATATCTATTTCCTTATTCTTCTTGGCCTTTCTTTTTCTTTCCAACATATAAATTTTTACCTCCTTCCTGAATACTATTTACTTTTATTCTCGTATTTCTATTTAACTCTCTAAATATTAAATTATACAAATCTGATTCTTCTAATATTTCTACTTGAATTTTTGCTCTTAATAAATTACTTTTAAATGAATTGCATAAACGCATTAACTCAAAAGAAGCATTTTCTATTGTGCCATCATAACTTATAATTGCATAATTTCTAACAACTGTTATATTTCTATTTTCCATTAGATTCTCTAAATACTTAATCATATATTCTTTATACTCATTTGCTTTATATGAATCTAACTCATTGTCTTTCATTTCACTAATAATCTTTGTTGTATCAATGTTTTCTGTTGTATTATAAAATTGAATACTATAATCAATAGATAATGCTGTTTGAATTAGTACATTTTCAATAGCCTCTTGTTCATCATTAGATAACATATGATAATCAATGTTTCCAAGCTTTAATACACTTGAATAACGATTACCTACTTTTATCATTTTATCTTTTATTTGAATATCTAAAATATCAGCAATATTTTTATTTGATTTCTTATTTTCCTTTTCTACTGACATTCCATTACTCTTTAACTTTGCATTATAGTTTTTCTTTTTGTAACTTGCATATATTGAAGTAAAAATTACAAGAAGAATAGAGAGTATTATTAAAACTACTGTTATTATCACTTCTAACACCTCTCATATTCAAATTTCTTTTTTCTAAATGCAAATTTTAAAGCATAAAAAAAGAACTTATCAAAATTAATTTCCTGTATTTTAAAAAATGCACATAAGAGTAAAAATATTGTTGATATTGATACTAATATTATTTTTATTATAATGTTTATTGGTAATGCAAATATACCAAATAATGCACACATAAGCATTAGGTATATAACCTGTCTTAATGATAAATATCCACCAAATATTTTTTCCTCTCTTTTTGTATCATAAGGGATTTTAAATACTTTCATATATTATCACCTACCCGTTCAGTAAAGAACCAGTGCTATTTGTTGCCACATTTATTATTATTCCTGCGATAATAAGTGATGCACCAAGTATAACACCACCGCCACAAATCCAAGCAAGAGAACCAATAGATTCACTTCGTTTTTGCGGATTGTTTGAATTAGCAATCATTTTTAATGCTGCAACTACAACACTTGCAAAAATTAAAACTCCACCGCAAAGGCATTGCAATACTTGTAATAACCCTTTTAATATTTTCTGTTGCTGTTGTCACTTCAGCTGTTCCTATACTACCAGAACCTTCTGTTGCAAAACATTGTGATTTTATTGCAAGCATTGTAAGAGTTGTACCTATACCTGCAATAACCTTTTTTGTTTTCTTAAATTTTTCCATTTTTAAAACCTCCTAAATATAATTTTAAAGAGCTAACATCGATTTTGAACATTACACTAAATTTTTAAATTTTATATAAATTATAGGAACAAGCAAAATAAAAAATAATAATAAAATAAAAAAAATTGAATATCTTAAAAACTTAATTTTCATCTTTTGTGATTTAACTACTTGTCCTATAATTAACAAAATTAATGATAAAATTGTTAAGAAAGTTAATAAGTATGTACTTTTTTCAAATAAAAAAAATAGTCCTTCATTTACATACCATAAAAGACTTTCAAAATATTTACTTTCCATCTCATTTCTCCTATTCAATTTTATCTGCATATCTATTTAATAAACTTTTTTTATAATATGCTATAAAATTATTTATGTCTTTCTTATCTGCTTCATCTTTACAAATATTATAAACATTTATTAAATCAGACCTCTTAAAGAATGCTAATAAATAGCTACATCTACTTTTATAAATTTCATATACTGTATATATGATTTCTTTTAGCATCTGTGAATTTTGTAATTCACCTATTTCTAAAATTTCTTTTGTATATAGCATATCTAACTTTTCTAAAAACGTATAAAACTCATTTGGAATTTGTGTGCTTTTATTTATAATTAAATTAAATAAATCATCAATCATCTTCTTATCTATCTCTTTCTCTATCTCTCCGTAACAAAAATGTTACATCATTGTTACATTCTGTTACACCCTCGTTACTTTGTAACGCTTTATATATTTGCCTATGTTTTCTTACCCTTGCTGCACTACTCCCTTCAGAACCTATTAAATCTTGCATTTCAGTTAGCATAAAGGTATTATCATTTAAAAGCTCAATTGCATTTGCCTTTTCTAATGCAGATAATAGTAATTTAATTATATTTACATCTTCATCTAAAAATAGAGCAATTTCTTCAGCAATATTTTCACATAAATTCTCATATACAAAAATACCTTCTGTTTTTAACAACTTTAATTGAAACTTTAGATAGCATATCAGGATCTTATCTCCATCAGGTAATTTTCTTAAAAATTTACTTGTTTTGTTTTCAAAAAAAGTGTCATATAATTTCAACCAATAATATCTTTTCTCACTCATGATCCTTTTCCTTTCCAGATAAAATTATTGCATATAAAAATAAAGAGATATTTGCACCTACAAATACCCCAATTATAAAATTTAAAATAATAACCATCTCCTTAACTAAGGTGCTTATACTATAATATTGTATAAGCACCTAAATAATATTTTATTTATAAAACTTGTCCAAAACCGAAAGAAAAAAAATTTGTTATTGTTTATATTTTTTAAATGGAACTTTTATTTTTTAATATTTCATGTGTATTAAGCAATTCGCTATCCACATATGATGTGTAATGTATGAAACTCTTATATTTCAAGGGTTTCATGTTTTCATGTGTATTAACCAATTCGCTATACATATGAACGTGATATTCCTAAAATTTGTGCTACTTCATTTTGTGTTTTAGGTTTTTTACCTCCGAAGTCCAAATCTCAATTCAATTATTATTTGTTCTCTTGCTTTTAACACCGATTTTATTTTTTCATATATTTGTTTCATTTTTAGTTTAAAATCTATTTCTTCTTCTATGTTCTTTTCATCATTTTCTAATATATCTATTAATGAAATTTCATTATCATCTTTGTCTTTTCCTATTGGTTCATTTAAGTATACTTCTGCTCCTAGTTTTTTTGTGCTTCTTAGGTACATTAATATTTCATTTTCTATGCATCTTGAAGCATATGTTGCAAGTCTTACGTTTTTTTCTAAGTTAAATGTATTTATTCCTTTTATTAAACCAATAGTTCCTATTGAAATTAAGTCTTCTATTTCTAAATTTGGTATATTATATTTCTTGCATATATGTGCCACTAACCTTAAATTTCTTTCTATTAATACATTTCTTGCTTCATCATCTCCATTCATGTATTTTTCTAGATATTCTTTCTCTTCTTCTTGTGTTAGTGGTTCTGGAAATAAGTTGCTGTTCGATATGTATCCTAAAATAAAAAAAGCCGTTTTGCAAAATTCTATAAAACTTGTAAAAAAAACAAACAAATAAAGCACCCCCATTTACCTATACAAAATTATATGTTCTAGATAAATAATTGTGCATGACCCTTGTTAATTTTATATTTAATACCACATTGCCAACAGACACAAGGCCTGTCAGCAATACTTATATTCTAATTTTTACCCTCTATTCTACTATGCGATAATTTCCACTTTCTGTACTTTCTAGTTGGATTTCAGATTTTAGACAAACTAGCGCACGAAAGCCATCAGTGCTGTCGTCATAGGCGTTGCTGGCCACACGGCCGGTAGTAGTACGCATTCATCAAGCTGAGAGAGTAGTTGTAAGCCGAAGGAGAAGCCAGCCACATCGCCCATGCCTTGCTATCGTCTGATTTTATGTAGATTGAGTTGTATTCGTCTGCAGCTAAGCCATCAATATAAGTCGAATACGAACCTCCCTGCCATCTTACTTGGTATCCTGTTGAGTTTGCTGTGCATTCTATGTAGTCGCTTGGGTGTGTGTCTTTATATGATGCGCAGAACATTTCTAGTGTTGGCCCTCCTATTGCGTATTCTGCATATTCGTTTTTATATATTGGATTCCATATATCGCTATCTAGCATATATGCTACTGCTCGTATATTTCTATTTATACTTGTGCTATTGCTTGGATAGTATGCTGATAGCCATTTATTTGCAAATGTACTGTCTATATCTGCTGCTCCTGTATAATCTTTATACACATTATTAAAAGATAATTTGTAATTGTTGTTATTTACATAAATTTCGTAATTTGCAGAATCTGGGGCATAATCGGCATGAATATAGTCATCTGTTATTAAATATATATTTTCTTCATCTGCATAGAATATTCTCCATTTATTATTTGCATCTGCCGTATTATCATATTTTACTCCATAATTTTCTACTTCTTTTCCATAATATAATTCTGGATTTTGTGATATTACTGCTGCATTATATACTTCTTTTTCGGTTGTTGCTACTGTTGTTACTTCTTTTTCATTTCCGGCTTTGTCTTTTACTATTACTTTTATTGTATATTGTGTGCCTCCTGCTAAATTTGTGTATGTATATGTGTTGCTTTCACTTGTTGCTCTTGCTGTGCTTTCTGTGTTTATGTAGTACGCATACCTTCCACTTGTTGCTAAGCCACTTTCTCCGTCACTTGCATTTACTGTTACTTTTATGCT
>CALXWL010000005.1 GCA_944392385.1 uncultured Clostridia bacterium
ATGCTTTTTTTTTTTTTTTACTTTCAAATTCTGGCATTTTTTTAGCTAGTCTCAGGAATACTTCTTGATATACATCTTCACTTGTTTCTATATTTCCTGTTCTAGCCATAGCTAGCCTATATACCATATTTGAATATTTTTCTACTGTTTCTTCTAAAAATTGATTTTTGTTAATATATACCATTTTTTATCACCTATATTTATAATACCATAAAAATTATTAAAAGGTTGCATTTTTTTAAAATTCAATTGGGAAAGACGTATTTATTTTGAAAAAATTTTCTCAAAATAAATACGTCTCCTTAATTGAATTTTTAATTATTTTATGTGTTTATAACTTGCACACATTGATTCTTCTGCTGGATTTCCATTATTACAATTATTGCATGGCTGAACCATTATTGCTTCTAATTCACATAGTTTGTTTGCTGTATTGTTATATATACAGCTGTTTACTGTACAATTTATTTGTTGTTTTTTTTCCATAAAAATAGCCTCCTTTTTGAAATTTTCTTTTTATAGTATGGCTATTTTTTTATAAAATTATTTTCCAATTTTTTCATTTAATGTCTTGTTTTGTTCAATTTGTTTATTGCATTTTTCATCTGATTTTTTTAAACTCAAATACCAGCTTATTCCATTTTTATCTTTTTCTATTTCTCTTACTCTTTCTTGTAATCCTTTAAAGGTAGTTGGGCTTTGCTTGATTATTGGTTGCCCAGGAATCCAGTTTGCTGGTGTTGATGCTTTATTACAATCTGCTACTTGCAGAGCTTCTACTACTCTTAGTATCTCTGGTATCCATCTTCCTACATTTAGTGGATAAATAAATATTGTTCTTACAATTCCTTTATCATCTATTATAAATACATTTCTTACTGTTTCTGTTGTGCTTACATTACTTGATATCATTCCATATTTTCTTGCTATTTCCCCGCTTCTATCTGCAATTACTGGGAATGGTATTTCTATACCTGTTTTTAGCATAATATCATTTAGCCATGCTAAATGTGATGGATTACTATCTATGCTTAATCCTATCAATTCTGTATTTAGATTTTGAAAATATGTATTGGCTTTTGCAAATGCTATAAATTCTGTCGTGCAGACGGGGGTAAAATCTCCGAGGGTGCGAAAATAGTACTACCCATTTTCCTTTGTAGTCATTTAAACTTATTTTTCCATTTGTGGATATTGCTTCAAAATCAGGTGCTAATTGTCCTATTTTGACTATTCCGTTCATCATTATTTCATAATCCATAAAAAATAAACCTCCTACTAATTTTGTATATATTATGTAGGCGGTTTATTTTTTGTTACATGTTATTATTAATTTTTTTAATCTTTCATATTTGCTCTTATTGTTTTATCACGTTCTTGTATGTTTTTTATTAGCTCTGTCATGTCTTTTTCTTCATCACTGTTATATAAGTATTCTGCTATTATTTTTGGTAATACTATGAATGAAGATAAGAATGAAATAATTGTGTTTACCATGGTTACAATTAAAGTATCTGTTGAAACTTCATTGTTTAAGCAAAACCATGTGATTTTTATTAGTAAGATTGCTATTCCTATTAAAATTCCTACACATGCTAAGAAAAATATTGATTTGAATATTAGTTTTGCTATCAAATTCCTATTAGCATTTTTTACATAAGTATTTAATAGATTAGAAAATGACTTATTATTACTGTTTATATAGTTTATATCATCATTATGAATTACATCTATTTTATTGTTATCATCATCTTGCTTTAAATATTTATTAATAATTTCTTCATTTGTTGCTAATTCTACTATATTGTCATCATCCAATTTAATCCACCATTAATTTAATCCTAACTCAATAATTCTACGATCTATAGCTCTTCTAGAAACTTGAAAATATTCTTCTAATTTTGCATATAAATCTATATCATTATAATATTTATTATATTGTTGCTCAAATTCCTTTTCTGGCATAAGTAAATTTGCTGCAAATTTGTTTGCTCTAATTTCTATGTCATTATTTACATCTGTTGTTCTATATGTGTTATAAAACTCAGGTTTTTTTGTATTATAATCAAATAAATAATGTGCTAATTCGTGTGCTATTGTAAATCTTTGGTGTCCCCAACTATCATTTGAGTTAACACAAATCATTTTCTTTTTTCCAAACTTTTTTTCTATTTCATCATTTATAACAATATATCCGCTTAAATCATCTTCTAGTTTTTGTTTTCCAACAATGAAATCTAATTTTTTCATAATACTTACAATTGGAATAGGATATCTTTTACTTTTTAAATCGTTTATAATTTTTTCAGTTATCTTAGAAATATTGTCCACGTCATTAGGCATTTTTCTAATTTCCTCAACTAATTTTTGATCCATTTTTGAACTTCCCTTCCTCATCTTTTGCCTCCATATAATAATTTATTAATTAATAATATTATTGTTCATGGAGTATAACTATTATACATTATATTTTCTTTTATATCAAGATTATTCTATCACATTATACATTCTTTTTGTTTGCATATATTTTATTCATAAATTCATCTGGATAATGTTTATCTAAGAATTCATCTAGTTTGTTTTGTGGTGGTATATTATTCATTCTGTGTCTTTGTCTGATTGATGCAAATGCTGATATTTGTACGTTTAGCACCATGAATACTACAAAACATATTGTAATTGTTTCCATTTTTTTCCTATCTAATATTTTTTCTATTTTTTCTATTAGTTTTTCTATATATGTTGTATATAATATTCCTGCAATACCCCAATATGTGCAGTGTAATAAGCTTGTTCTTCCATTTATGTTAAATGGCAAATATGAATAATCCCATGATATTGTGCCAAATATTTTCTCCTGCATAAATGAGCATATATATTCTGTAGTTCCACCTAGTATCATTGCAATTAAGAATACCGCTAATTTATTTCTTGTTTTAATGTGCTTAAAAATTAGATAATATATAATTCCACCTATTCCATATACTGGTGAAAATGGTCCATATATTAATCCTTTTCTTGATTCAAAATATCCTTTTTGAAATAATACTATAATCATTTCAAAAATATATCCTAGTATACAACCTATTATAAAAACCCAAAATATTTTCTCTAGTTCTTTTATTACTTTTTTCATTTTATATCCCCCACATTAATAATGAATTATCGTAATATTTTATTAAATGAATATATTATATCAATGTGACTTTTAAATGACTTTTAATTCTTTTTTCCTATATAATAATTTTTCTTTCCTCTTTTTACTATTATATATGTATTTTCTATGAACATTGTGTCATCTATTGTTACATTTGTATCTATTACTTTTTCTCCATTTATTGTAATTGCTCCTGCTGTTATAAATTCTCTTGCTTCTCTTTTACTTTTTGCAATTCCCATATTTATAATTAAATCTACAATATTGATATTTTCTTCTACTTGCTTTATGTCTTGGTTTTTGAATAAATCTTCTACGTCTTTTTTTGATAAGTCTTTAAATTTGTTGTTAAATAAATGCTCTGCTAGACTAATTGCTTTTTCGTATTCTTCTTTTCCATGTAAGAATGTAATTATTTCTCTTGCTAATGCTTTATGTGCTTCTCTTAGTTCTGGATGATTATTATTTTTTACAGCTAATTCTTCTATTTCTTCTTTTGATAAGAATGTGTAAATTTTTAAGTAGTCTATTACCATTGAATCTTCTACATTTACAAAGAATTGATATAGTTCATAACTTGATGTTTTTTCTTTATCTAGCCATAATGCATTTCCTTCACTTTTTCCGAATTTTCTTCCTTGTGAATCTGTTACAAGTGGCATTGTAAATCCATATACTTCATCACCTGTTGATTTTCTTATTAGGTCTATTCCTGCTGTAATGTTTCCCCATTGGTCTGAACCTGCACATTGCAAATTTACGTTTTTATGTTCATGTAGATATTTAAAATCTAGTGCTTGCAAAATCATATATGAAAATTCTGTATATGTAATTCCTGTATCTAGTCTTCTTTTAATAATATCTTTATCTAACATATAGTTAATGTTAAAGTATTTTCCGTAATCTCTTAAAAAGTCTAACACATTTATGTCTTTGATCCAGTCATAATTGTTTACAACTTCAAAACCAAATAGTTTTTGTACTTGGGCTTTTAGTCCTTCTATATTTTTATTTACTTGTTCTTTTGTAATCATTGCTCTTTCTGTTGTAGGTCTAGGGTCTCCTATCATTCCTGTTCCTCCACCTACTAGTAAAATTGGATTATGACCTGCATCTTTTAATCTTTTTGATATTAGGAAACTAGATAAGTGTCCTACATGTAAGCTATCTGCTGTTGGGTCTGTTCCTATATAAAATGTCATACCACCTTTATTTAGTTTTTCTACTAAATCTGGGCTTGAGATATCTTTTATAAGGCCTCTCCATTTTAAATCTTCAAATAATGTCATTTTTCTTCCTCCTTTTAAATCCGAAATGAGCCAAATCTCCTGTAAAAGTTGATTTGACTCGTGTATCCACTTTTGACTAGAAATATTATACTATTATTCTACAATATTTGCAATATTTTTATTGAAAATATTCTACTGCTGATTGAAATATCTTCATATCATAGTTTCCTGGAACATTTTTATATAATCCATATCCTGTTCTTTCTGAATGTCCCATTTTTCCAAATACTCTTCCATCTGGTGATGTTATTCCTTCTATAGCATAAATTGAATTATTTGGATTGTATTGTATATTTGTTGTTGGCTTTCCATTTAGGTCTACATATTGTGTTGCCACTTGTCCATTTTTTATTAGTTTTTCTAAAACTTCTTTGCTTGCTATAAATCTTCCTTCTCCATGTGATATTGGAACTTCGTATATTTCTCCTACCTTTGCATTTGAAAGCCATGGAGATTTATTAGAGCATACTTTTGTTCTTACTATTTTTGATTGATGTCTTCCTATTGTGTTATATGTTAGTGTTGGACAGCTTTCGTCTGTATCTATTATTTTTCCATATGGCACTAAACCTAGTTTGATTAGTGCTTGGAAGCCATTACATATTCCGCCCATTAATCCATCTTTATTTTCTAGCAAATTTGTTATTTCTTCTTTTATTTCTTGGTTTCTGAAAAATGCTGTTATAAATTTTCCTGAACCATCTGGCTCGTCTCCTCCTGAAAATCCTCCCGGGATGAATACTATTTGGCTTGTTTTTATTTTCTTTGCAAATTCTTTTATTGATTCTGCAATGTTTTGAGCTGTTAGGTTATTTATTACAAAGATTTCTGGGTTTGCTCCTGCTTTTGCAAATGCTCTTGATGTATCATATTCACAGTTTGTTCCTGGAAATACTGGTATTAGTACTTTTGGTTTTGCTATTTTTATCCTTGATGTTTTTCTTTCTTTTACTTCATACTTAATTTCTGGAATTTCTTTTGTGTCTTGCTTAATGTTTAGTGGATATACTTTTTCTAGTTTTTCTTCATATATTTGCAATAGTTCTTTTAATTGTATTTTACTATTTTTATATATTATTTCTGGTTTCTCAATTGTTTTTCCTAGTGGTGTTCCTATATTTTTATTTGTTTTTAGTTCTAATATAAAGCTTCCATAACAATACTCAAATAATTCTTTTTGAGAAATATTTTCATACTCAAATCCTATGTTGTTTCCAAAGCACATTTTCATTATGGCTTCTGCTATTCCACCATACCCTATTGTGTATGCACTTGCTATTTGAGATGTAGTATTTAATTCTTCAATTTGCTTAAAAATTTCTTTTAATGAGCTTGCTGTTGGAAGTCCATTTTTGTCATATTCTGGTTTTAATATTACTACCTTGCTATCTGATTTTTTAAATTCTGGTGATATTATGTTGTCAACATTTTCTGTTGTTACTGCAAATGATATTAGTGTTGGAGGAACATCTATATTTTCAAAACTTCCACTCATTGAGTCTTTTCCTCCTATTGCAGCTACTTCGAAATCTTTTTGTGCTTTAAGTGCTCCTAGCAATGCTGCTAGTGGTTTTCCCCATCTTTTACTATCTTTGTTTAATCTTTCAAAATATTCTTGGAATGTTAAATATACATTACTAAAGCTTGCTCCTGTGCTTATTAGTTTACATATAGATTCTACTACTGCTAAGTAACTTCCATGATATGGGCTTTTTTCTAATATATATGGGTTGAATCCATATGCCATTAATGAACATGTTTTTGAATATTTTTCTGGATGTGATATTTTACTTACCATAGCTTGTATTGGTGTTTTTTGCATTTTTCCACCAAATGGCATTAGTATTGTTCCTGCTCCTATTGTAGAATCAAATCTTTCGCTTAATCCCTGTTTTGAACATACATTCAAGTCTCCTGCTAATTTTTTGTATTCTTCTACAAAATCATTTCCAATTTGTTTGGTATATTCTTCTGGGTTTGATATGACTACATCTATATGTTTTTCTGCTCCATTTGAGTTTAAGAATTTTCTTGATATGTCTACAATATATTTCCCTCTCCATTTCATTTTTAGTCTTGGCTCTTTTTTTACTTCGGCAACTACTGTTGCTTCTAAGTTTTCTTGGTTTGCTAGATTTATAAATTTTTCTACATTATTCTTATCTACTACTACTGCCATTCTTTCTTGTGATTCACTTATTGCAAGTTCTGTACCATCTAGTCCATTATATTTTTTAGGAACTGCATCTAAGTTTATTTCTAAACCATCTGCAAGTTCTCCTATTGCAACTGATACACCTCCTGCTCCAAAGTCATTGCATCTTTTTATTAGTATTGAAGCTTCTTTATTTCTGAACAATCTTTGCAATTTTCTTTCTTCTGGTGCATTTCCTTTTTGAACTTCTGCTCCACATACTTCTATTGATTTTAAATTATGTGCTTTTGATGAACCTGTTGCTCCTCCACAACCATCTCTGCCAGTTTTTCCTCCAAGTAGTATTACAATGTCTCCTGGTTCTGGACATTTTCTTATAACATTTTCTTCTGGAGCCCCCGCAATTACTGCTCCTACTTCCATTCTTTTTGCTATATATCCTGGATGATATATTTCATCAACTTGTCCTGTTGCAAGTCCTATTTGATTTCCATATGAGCTATATCCTGCTGCTGCTGTTGTTACTATTTTTCTTTGTGGTAATTTTCCTTTTAGTGTTTTACTTATTGGAACTAATGGGTCAGCAGCTCCTGTTACTCTCATTGCTTGATATACATAGCTTCTTCCTGATAGTGGGTCTCTTATTGCACCACCTATACATGTTGCTGCTCCTCCAAATGGTTCAATTTCTGTTGGGTGATTATGTGTTTCGTTTTTGAATAATAACAGCCATTTTTCAGTTTTTCCCTCTATTTCCACTTCTATTTTTACTGTGCATGCATTTATTTCATCTGATTCATCTAAATTTTTTAATTTTCCATTTTGTTTTAAATATTTGCAACAAATTGTTGCTACATCCATTAAGTTTATAGGTTTAGTTCTTCCTATATCTTTTCTTAATTCTAGGTATTCATTATATGCATTTTCTAAAAGTTCGTCTTCAAATTTAACATTATCTATTGTTGTTAAAAATGTTGTGTGCCTACAATGATCTGACCAGTATGTATCTATCATTTTTATTTCTGTTAAATTTGGATTTCTATTTTCTGATATAAAATATTTCTGGCAAAATTTTATGTCTTCTAAGTCCATTGCTAGTAAATATTTATTTATGAATTCATTTAAACCATTTTCATCTAATGAGTTAAAATCATTAAAAACCTCTATATCTTTTGGTTCTTCATATATTGTTTTTAGGGTTGAATATTCTTCAAGTGTTGCTTCTTGAGATTCTATAGGGTTTATAATATATCTTTTTATTTTCTCTATATCTTCATTTTGTAAATTTCCATTTAATACATATACTTTTGCAGTTTTTACAATAGGTCTTTCTTTTTTAGAAATTATTTGTATACATTCTGCTGCTGAATTTGCTCTTTGGTCAAATTGACCTGGCAAAAACTCTACTGCAAACATGAATTTTTCATTTGGTAACTCATTTCTTACTATATCTAACTGTGGCTCTGAAAATACAGTTTGTTTGCAATATTCAAATAACTCTTTATCAATGTTTTCTACATCATATCTATTTATTATTCTTAAATTTTCTAAGTTTGATATTTGTAGAAATTCTATTATATCATTTTTTAAGGCTTTTGCTTCATTTGCAAATTCTTCTTTTTTTTCAACATATACTCTATATACCATACATACCTCCTGATTTATTATCTATCCTACACATTTTGCTCCTATATCTTTTCTATAATGTGCATTTTTGAAGCTTATTTTTTCTACTTCTTTGTAGGCTTTTTCTATTGCTTGTTTTAATGTGTCTGCTGTTGTAGATACTGCTAATACTCTACCTCCTGATGTGTATAATTTTCCTTCTTTTTCTTTTGCTCCTGCTATATAAATTTGAGCTTCTATATCTTTTGAAATGTTTATTTCATATCCTGTTTCATATTTTTCTGGGTATCCACCTGAAGCCATTATTACACAGCATGCTGATTTATTATTGAATTTTACATTTATTTCTGATAGTTTTTCATTTGCAGTTGCTATCATTATATTTAACAAGTCTGTTTCTAAAAGTGGCAGTACTACCTGTGTTTCAGGGTCTCCAAATCTACAATTATATTCAACTACTTTTGGTCCATTTTTTGTAATCATTAGCCCAAAATATAGGCATCCTTTAAATGTTCTATTTTCTTTATTCATAGCTTCAATTGTTGGAATAAAAATTTCTTGCATACATTTTTTAGCAATATCATCAGTATAATATGGATTAGGTGCAATCGTTCCCATTCCACCTGTGTTTAGGCCTTTGTCTCCATCTAATGCTCTTTTATGATCCATTGATGAGACCATTGGTATAATTTTTTTTCCATCTGTAAATGTTAAAACTGAGACTTCTGGTCCTTCCATAAATTCTTCTATAACAACTTTTGCACCACTTGCACCAAAAACCTTATCTTCCATAATTGTTTTAACTGCTTTTTTAGCTTCTTCTAAAGTGTTTGCTATTATTACTCCTTTTCCAAGTGCTAGTCCATCTGCTTTTATAACTGTTGGAATTGGAGCTGTTTCTAAGTATTTAATAGCTTCTTTGCTATCTGAAAATACTTCATATTTTGCTGTTGGAATATTATATTTTTTCATTAAATTTTTAGCGAAAACTTTACTTCCTTCTATTATTGCTGCTTTCTTATTAGGTCCAAAGCACTTAATCCCTGCTTTTTCTAATTCATCTACTGCACCTAAAACAAGCGGGTCATCTGGTGCAACTATTGCAAAATCAATATTGTTTGATATGGCAAACTCTACCTGTTTTTCTATTTCTTTTGCTCCGATATTTACACAAATGGCATCTTGTGCTATTCCGCCATTGCCTGGCAGAGCATATATTTTATCTACATTTGGATTTTCCTTTATTTTTTTTATAATGGCATGTTCTCTTCCACCACTACCAATTACCATTACATTCATATTATACCTCCCTAAAATAAATATTAAATCCTTTTTATTAATGATGGAATAAACGTACTCCTGTAAAGCACATAGCCATGCCATATTTATCGCATTCATCAATAACATTTTGGTCTCTTATTGAGCCACCAGGTTCTGCTACATAAGTTACTCCGCTTTTTGCTGCTCTTTCTATATTATCACCAAATGGGAAAAATGCATCACTTGCAAGAGAAACACCTTTTATTTTTGATAAATATTCTTGCTTTTCTTTCTTTGTAAATGCATCCGGTTTTTTAGTAAAGAACTGTTCCCAAGTTCCATTTTTTAATAAATCTTGATAGTCATCTGAAATGTATAAATCTATTGCGTTATCTCTTTCTGGTCTTTTTACGTCTTCTTTGAATGGTAAATTTAGTACTTTTTCACTTTGGCGTAAATGCCATATATCTGCTTTATTTCCGGCTAATCTTGTACAATGTATTCTTGATTGCTGGCCAGCTCCAACTCCAATTGCTTGTCCTTCACTTGCATAACATACTGAATTTGATTGTGTGTATTTTAAAGTTATTAGTGCTATTATTAAATCTTGTTTTGCTTGGTCTGGAATTTCTTTATTTTTAGTTACAACATTTTCTAATATTTTTTCATTGATTTTTACATTATTTCTACTTTGTTCAAAAGTTATTCCATAAACTTGTTTTTGTTCTATTTCTTCCGGTTCATAGTTTTCATCTATTTGTACTATATTATATAAACCTTTTTTCTTTGTTTTTAATAGTTCTAATGCTTCTTTAGAATAACTTGGTGCTATTACTCCATCTGAGACTTCTCTATAAATTAATTTTGCTGTTATAATATCACATTCATCACTTAATGCTATCCAGTCTCCAAATGAAGACATTCTATCTGTTCCTCTTGCTCTAGCATAGGCACATGCTAATTTTGATTTATCTAAATCTTCTATATCATCTACAAAACATGCTTTTTTTAATTTATCTGGTAGAATAGTTCCTATTGCTGCTGATGTTGGACTTACATGTTTAAATGATGTTGCAGCTGGCATATTTAAAGCCTGTTTTAACTCTTTTACTAGTTGCCAACTATTAAATGCATCTAAGAAATTTATGTATCCTGGTTTTCCATTTAGTATTTTTATTGGTAATTCTGCTCCATTTTTCATAAAAATTCTTGCTGGTTTTTGGTTTGGATTGCAGCCATATTTTAATTCAAATTCTTTCATATTACCTCCATCTAATTTTTATTTATTAATCTATTTTCTATTTTTCCTGTTTGCAGATCTATATACCTTACATATAGTGAAATTTTATTTTGTTCATTTAGGTTGCTCCATATTTCATTTGTAAATGTTTCTATTTCATTTGGTATTTCTATTCTTTCTGGTTCTCCTTGGAATGTTGGTATTGGATTTCCATCACACATATATGTATGTATAAAATGACCTATCCCTGGTAATGAGTTATATGAAAAAGTATATCTATTACATTTGGTTCCAAATTCATCTGCACTTTTTAATATGCTCATTTTGTATGTAAATTCATTTTTGGTTGTATCTACTATTCCACTTATTCTTGGGGTATAGTTTGGTGCATCTGGTTCAAATTCTCTTGTTTCTAGTGCTTGCTCAAATGTTTTTCCTTGTTTTAGGTATTTATATATTGTATCTGTTTGGTCTCCATTTGTAACTATTGTTTGTTTTTCTAATACTTTTATTGGAGAGTATATTATAAGTGATGGGTCTTCTACCTTTTCCTTATCAAAAGGATATATTACTACTTCTTCTCCATTTTCTACAAATATTCTATTTTGGCTATTTTTGCTTCTTCCCATTATGAAATATGCTATTACTGCATTTTTATCATCTTTTGTTTTTCCAATTATTATTCCTCTTCCAACATAAGAGTTGTTTTTTAATATATCTTTAATTTGCTTTGTTTCATATATATTCATTTTTTCATCCTTTCCCTTGAAATTTTTTCTACTGCTTCTGGAAGTATTATCCACTCTGCCTCTTTCATTACTCTTTTTTGCAAAGTTTCTGGTGTATCGTTTTTATTTACTTCTACTTTTTTTTGGATAATTATTTCTCCACCATCTGGTATCTCATTTACATAATGTACTGTTGCACCGAGTTGTTTTTACTCCCGCTTTTAATACTTCTTCATGTACTTTTATTCCATAATATCCCTTTCCGCAAAATGCTGGTATTAATGATGGATGTACATTTACTATTTTCTTTGGGTATTTTGATGTAAAATTTTTGCTTAATATACTCATAAATCCTGCAAGTACTATAAGGTCTATTTTGTTTGCTTCTATTTGCTCTATTATTTTTTGTTCAAATTCTTCTTGAGTTAGTCCTTGCTCTTTTCTTGATATAACAATAGTTTTTATGCCGTTTTGTTTTGCTCGTTCTAAAGCATAAGCATCACTTTTGTTTGATATTACAAGTACTATCTCAAATGATGCCTTATTTTTTTTTTGATAATCAATTAGTGCCTGTAAGTTCGTTCCTCCTCCTGATACTAGTACTGCTATCTTGGCTTTATTCATATTATTTTCCTTCCTTATTTTTCTATTTATTCTAATACGATTTTTTCTGTTTCATTTTTCTCTATTTTACCTATTACATATGCATCTTCTTCATTTTCTTTTAGTATTTCTATAGCTTTTGTTGCATCTTCTTTGGCTACAACAATTGCCATTCCTACTCCCATATTAAATGTGTTATACATATCTCTTTCTGGGATTTTTCCTTTTTCCATAATTAAGTTAAATATTGGTAATACTTTTATTTTTGATTTTTCTATTTTTGCACAATATCCATTTGGGATACTTCTTGGAACGTTTTCATAAAAACCTCCTCCTGTAATATGTGATACTGCTTTTACTTCTAGATTTTCAAATAGAGCTAACATTGGTTTTACATATATCTTTGTTGGAGTAAGAAGTGTTTCTCCTAGACTTTTCCCTCCAAGTTCTGCATAATTTGTTTTTAAATCTGTATTTACTATATCAAACACTTTTCTAACTAATGAGAATCCATTTGAGTGTACTCCACTTGATGGAAGTGCTATTATTACATCTCCTTCTTTAATTTTTGTATTATCTAATATTTTTTCTTTATCAACTACTCCTACTGAAAATCCTGCTAAATCATATTCGTTTTCTGGATAAAATCCTGGCATTTCTGCGGTTTCTCCTCCTATTAGGCTACAACTTGCTTGAATACATCCATTTGCTACTCCTTTTACTATTTGCTCTATTTTTTCTGGATAATTTTTTCCAACTGCGATATAGTCTAGAAATATAAGAGGTTTTGCACCACAGCAAATTATGTCATTTACGCACATGGCTACACAGTCTATACCTACGGTATCATGCTTGTCCATCAAAAATGCTATTTTTAGTTTTGTTCCTACTCCATCTGTACCACTTACTAATACTGGATTTTTTGTTTTACTTATATCTAATGAAAATAGTCCTCCGAAGCCTCCTATTCCTGATATTTCATTTCCTGTTGCAGTTTTTGCTATGTGCTTTTTCATTAGCTCAACTGCTTTATATCCTGCTGTTATATCTACTCCTGCTTGTTTATATGCTTCACTATAACTTTTCATTTCAATCTTCCCTTCTTTTATATTTTTAAGACTTTTCTTCTATTTTTGTTTCAAATTTATTTTTTGTTGTTTTCTTTGGGATTTCGGTTGGATATTCATTGTTAAAACATGCTGCACATATATTTTCATTATTTTTCTCACCTATTAGCATTGAAAGATGTTCTACATTTAAGTAACCTAGACTGTCTACATCTATTATTTTTTCTATTTCTTCTATTGTATGATTACATGCTATTAGATTTTCTCTTGAATCTATATCTGTTCCATAATAACAAGGATTTAAAAATGGCGGAGCAGATACTCTCATGTGTACTTCTTTTGCCCCTGCATCTCTTAGTAGTTTTACTATTCTTGCACAGGTTGTACCTCTTACTATTGAATCATCAATTAAAATTACTCTTTTATTTTTTACTGTATCTGATATTACATTTAATTTAATTTTTACTCTATCTTCTCTTGTTTTTTGACCTGGTGATATAAAAGTTCTTCCTATGTATTTGTTTTTTATAAACCCTATACCATATGGTATTCCAGATTGATGTGAGTATCCTATTGCTGCATCTATTCCAGAGTCTGGTACACCTATTACAACATCTGCTTCTACTGGGTGCTCTAGTGCTAAGCAAACTCCTGCATTTAAACGTGCTTGATGTACAGATTTGTTTTCTATTACAGAATCTGGTCTTGCAAAATATATATATTCAAATATACACATTGCTTTTTTGGCTTTTCCACAGTGTGTTTCTATTGATCTTGTACCTTCTTTATCAAATACTATTATTTCTCCTGGTTTTACCTCTCTTATAAGTTTTGCTCCAACTGCATCTAAACTACAACTTTCTGAGGCCACAACATATCTGCCATCTTCTGTTTTTCCATAACAAAGTGGTCTAAATCCATGTTTATCTCTTACTGCAATTAGTTTTGCTGGTGACATTATTACTAGTGAATATGCCCCCTCTATCTTATCCATTGCTTTACTTATTGCCTCTTCAATTGAATTACTGGTTATTCTTTCTTTTGTAACAACATATGCTATTACTTCTGTATCACTTGTTGTATGAAATATTGAACCATTCATTTCTAGTTCTTGCCTTAGTTCCACACAATTTGTTAAGTTCCCATTATGTGCCAATGCCATATTTCCTTTTATATGGTTTACAACTATTGGTTGAGCATTTGTTCTTCCATTACTACCTGTTGTACCATATCTTACATGACCTACTGCAATATTTCCAAGCCCCAATTTTTTTAATGTATCTTTTTTAAATACATCATTTACTAAGCCTACATCTTTATATGAATTAAATACTCCTCTATCATTTACCACTATTCCGCAGCTTTCTTGCCCTCTATGTTGGAGTGCAAATAATCCATAATATGTAGTTGTTGCTACATCTGTTTTTTCTGGACTATATATTCCAAATACTCCACATTCTTCATGAATTTTTCCCATGAACTTATCATTCCTTTCATTCCAATACACTAATCTTACAAGCCTAATCTTTTCATGATTTCTTTATATCCCTTATCAACATCTCCTAGGTCTCTTCTAAATCTGTCTTTATCTAGTTTTTCTTTTGTAACACTATCCCAGAATCTACATGTATCTGGTGATATTTCATCTGCTAAAACTATTTTGCCATCTTTTGTTTTTCCAAATTCTAGTTTAAAATCTATTAGTTCTATATTGGCTTCTTTAAAGTATTCTGATAATATTTCATTTATTTTTAGTGCATATTTAGAAATTTCATCAATTTCTTCTTTAGTTGCCCATCCCATTGCTAGAATGTGGTATTCATTTACCATTGGGTCTCCTAATTCATCATTTTTATAACAATATTCTAACACTGTGCTTTGTAGTTTTGTGCCTTCTTCTAAGCCTAATCTTTTTGCAAGTGAGCCTGCTGCAATATTTCTTACAATTACCTCTAATGGAACTATTTTAACTTTTTTAACAACAGTTTCTCTATCTGATAATTCTTTTACAAAATGTGTTGGTATTCCTTTTTCTTCTAGTAATTTCATTAAGTGGTTTGTTACTCTATTATTAACAACCCCTTTTCCTAAAATTGTACCTTTTTTTAAGCCATTAAAAGCTGTAGCATCATCTTTATATGATACTATACAATAATTTTCATCATCTGTAGCAAAAACTTTTTTTGCCTTTCCTTCATACATTTGATTTGTTTTTTCCAAAACAAACACCTCCACAATTAATTATATTTTTCTAATATTTTAGAATCTTTTTCTAATATCTTTTGTTCATTTTCTTCTTTAGATTTTTGTAATTTTTGTGCTAAAGTTTCATCTTCTATTGCAAGCATTTGTATAGCAAGGATAGCACTATTTTGTGCTCCATCTATAGCAACTGTAGCTACTGGAACTCCACTTGGCATTTGCACTGTTGAAAGAAGCGCATCTAAGCCATCCAAAGTAGATGACTTTATAGGTATTCCAATTACAGGAAGTGTAGTATTGGCAGCAATTGCACCTGCCAAATGAGCTGCTTTTCCAGCTGCTGCTATAATTACTCCTATGTTATTTTTTCTTGCATTTACTGCAAAATCTCTTGTTTTATCTGGGGTTCTGTGTGCTGAATAAATATGCACTTCGAATGGAACTTGATACTGTTTAAAAACATCAATTGCTTTTTCAACTACAGGTAAGTCACTATCACTTCCCATTATAATGGCAACTTTTTTCATAAACAATCTTTTCCTTTCCTATTTTATTTTTAGAAAAACAACAAGGCAGTCCCATTTTAAGAATACATAGGACTGCCCAGACGGTCGACATCAATAAAGTTTTTGCTCCCATGTGGTTTCCCACTTATCCGTCAGTTACAAAAACTGAAAATATTTACATATATATAATACAGTAAAATTTGACAAAAATCAAGTTTTTTTTGGAAAAATTTGTATAATACGTTTATAATATTTTTTATTTTAAAAATCCATTTATTATTTCTTGTTCTGCTTGTTTTTCATCTAAACCTAAAGTCATTAGTTTCATTAATTGTTCTCCTGCAATTTTTCCTATTGTTGCTTCATGAACTAAATTTGCTTCTAAATTGTTTGCTATAATTGATGGTATTGCTATTACTTTTGCATCGTCTTTTATTATTGCATCACATTCAACATGTCCAAAACATTTTGAATTTCCTGTTACTTTTGATTCAAACTGTTGTGTTGAATTTTCTGTTGCAACTGATCTTGATGTTACTTTTGTGCTTGAGTTTTCTCCGTTTAATTCTACTTCAAACATTGTTTTTGCATATTGGGTTCCATGTGTCATTATTTTTTCTGATATTAGCAAATTTGTATTGTCTTCTAATATTCCTTTTGTTGTTCTTATTGTTGAATCTACTCCTTTTATTTGAACTGATTCCATCTCTAGGTTACTTCCATTTTTTAGATAAACTTCTGTTACTGGATTTAATATTTTTTTTCCGTCTCCTTTTCCTTCACCATAATGTTTTTCTATATATTTTACTTTTGCTCCTTCTTCCAAGAAAAATCTATGAATTCCATCATGCCTAGAGTCTGCATGATGATCATTATGTATTCCACAACCTGCAATAATTATTACGTTTGCATTTTTTCCTATATAAAAATCATTATATACTACATCTGTTAATCCACTTTCTGTTATTATAACTGGAATATGAACAAATTCAAATTTTGTATTTTCTTTTACATATACATCTATTCCCTGTTTGTCAGTTTTAGTTACAATATTAACATTTTCTGTTACTTTTCGCTCTACTCCTTTTCCGTTTTTTCTTATATTATATGCTCCTTCTATATTACCTTCTATATCTGAAATTTCTTTTAATAAATTTGCATCAACTTTTTCCAATTATGCTTCTCCTCCTAACCTGCAACATGGTTTTGAAAGTATAGTACCTACTATATCTTCTGCTTTACCTACTTTTTCTAATTTTCCAGAGTTTAATAAGATTATTTGGTCTGCAATATTTAATATTCTTTCTTGATGAGATATTATAAGTGTTGTTCCTTTTGTTAATTTACTCATGTCTTCAAATACTTTTATTAAGTTATTAAAGCTCCATAAATCTATTCCCGCTTCTGGTTCATCAAATATTGTGAGTTTTAAATTTCTAACTGCTACTGTTGCAATTTCTATTCTTTTTATCTCCCCTCCTGAAAGTGAAGAATTTATTTCTCTATCTACATATTCTTTTGCACATAATCCCACTTTTGATAAAATCTCACATGCTTCTTTTTTTGATATGTTTTTTCTTGCTGATAGCTTTATTAAATCATATACTGTAATTCCTTTAAATTTAACTGGTTGCTGAAATGCAAAACCTATACCTAAATTTGCTCTTTCATTTATTGGCATATCACTTATATCTTTACCATCAAAAAGTACTTGTCCTTCATCTTGTTTATTTATACCCATTATAATTTTAGCAAGTGTAGACTTTCCAGAGCCATTTGGACCTGTAATAACATAGTATTGATTATCTTCTAATTTTAAATTTATGTTATCTAGTATTTTCTTGTTATCTCTTGTGAAATTTATGTTTTTTAATTCTAACATTATATAAAAAATCCTCCTCTTGGGTTTGTTATTTCCACACCTATATTATTTTATCATATTTTCTGTATATAATAAAGTTAATTTTATTCTTAAATTTTTTTCTAATCATTTTTTTCTTTCATTATTTATTGTATTTATAATATTTTTAATTTTTTTCATGATTTTAGTAAAAAGATTTTCTTTATATTTAATTAGTTGCATATTATTTTGACTTTCTTTATCTACTTGTTCTTCTATTTTTGATTCTGGCAATAATGTACTTTTGTTTCCTTCATAATGATATGCCTTGCGTACATCATCACTGTGCAATAATATTGCTTACTTTTTTATAAGTTACATTATTTGCATTTTAAATTTGTATTGTAACATCTTCTCCATCTTTTAAATTATATTTTTCTCTAAAATTGATATTTGATACTATTTCAATTATTTTTATGTTATGGTCTCCTTGTCCTATTTGATTTTTTTCTGCTCTTACTATGTATGCTATATTATCTTTTATTTTGCATTTTTTTACCAATACATTTTGTGTTCCTCCATATTCTTCTGGTTTTATAATCCAATCTGGATTTATTACATAATCATTTTCTAATTTTACATTTAATGTTCCATGAAATACTTTTATTCCAGTTTTTTCATAAAATATTTTCTCAATTTTACTTACCCACATTTTTGCTGTTCCTATTCCTGTTGTGATATTTCCGTTTAAATTCATAATTTCCTCCTAATGTATATGCTACACATATTTGTATTTATTTTATAATATGTTTTTATATTTTGCAATACTTTTTTTATTTTAGTAAAATCTATTTATTTTGTCGTTTTTTATTGCATTTGCTGTTATTTTGATTTACAATATATATAGTATATTTTATGGAGGTTACTACTATGGGACTTAATCCTATTATTATTGGAATTGCAGGCGGAACTGGTTCTCGGGAAAAGTACTTTAGCTGATAATATTAAAAAAGAATTTGAAAATAATATTACTATGCTTTCTCATGACTATTATTATAAAAGCCATTCTGACCTTTCTTTTGACGAAAGAAGAAAATTGAATTTTGACCATCCTGATGCTTTTGATACGGATTTACTTATTGAACATTTAACAAAACTTAAAAATGGTGAAACTATTTACAGACCAAATTATTCATTTGTTGAACATATAAGAGAAGATCAAACTTTTGAAGTAATTCCTAAAAAAGTTATTATAGTAGATGGTATTTTAATTTTTGAAAATAAACAATTGCGAGACATGATGGATATTAAGATTTTTGTTGATACTGATGCAGATATTAGGTTTATTAGAAGACTTATTCGTGATGTTAGGGATAGAGGTCGTACTATTGATTCTGTTATCGAACAATACAAAACTACTGTAAAACCTATGCATGAACAATTTGTTGAACCTAGCAAGAAGTATGCAGATATCATTGTTCCTGAAGGTGGTTATAATCATGTTGCTCTTAATATGATTATAGAAAAGATTAGAAGTATTATCTAATAATGATTCTTAAAAATCTTAATGAGTTATATACTTATTCTCAAAGAAAATAAGTATATAACTCATTATTTATAATATTAATAATTCTTCTATACTCCTCCAAAAGCATTTAGTGGCCAATATCTTAAGATTACTTTTCCTTCTACTTTTTCTAATGGTATACAGCCAAATGTTCTGCTATCCATGCTTTGATCCCTATTATCTCCCATTACATATACGCATCCTTCTGGCACTATTACATCATTATAATATACTGTTTTTGTTGTTGTGCCTTCTGGCAAATATTCTTCTTTTAGTTCTTCTCCATTTACATATACTTTTCCGTCTTTTATTTGAACCCTATCTCCTGCTATTCCTATTACTCTTTTTATATAGCTTATTTTGTTTAATTCAAGTACGTAATAAACTAGTTTGTTCATTAATCCTTGTGGTTCATAATTATATATTGCAACTGGATTTGATACATCTACTTCTGCACCTTGTTTTATTTTGCTTGGTGCTTCAAATGTTATTATATCTCCTACTTGATATTGGCTTTTTGTTATTCTTTTTGTTCTACTAATTATAATTCTTTGGTTCTCTTTTAACGTTGGATACATTGATGATTGTTTTATGACTGTTGCTGTTATAATATAGTATCTCGTTAGCAATGCTATAATTAGTGCTAATAATATACATAATGTCCATTCTAATATATTATTAAACACCTTTACTTCTTTTCCTTCTTCCATGTTATTACCTCGTACTTATTATACTATTATTCTATATTTTTTGACAATAGATTTTATCATTTTATCCTTGATTTATTTAATTGCAAAAGTAAATTCCAGATTTGTTTTAAAACTGGAATTTACTCTTGCATCAAAATTCCAGCAATATGGAATTTGGTCTTGCACAAAAAAAATTAGTGCAAAAGTAAATTCCAGCTACTAAATGTGGAATTTACTTTTGCACATATTTTCTGTTATATAATTGTTTTGTTACTTTATCTAATATTAGAAATGGAGAATAATGATGATAGATGAAGATATAAAAATAATTATCAATGATATGTTATGTCATACAAGAGAAATGTTAAAGTTTTTAAAAAGCCTAAAAATAGGAAAATATAATGCTTACTTGGATGATTTAATTGATTATACATTATGCACAGAGGAGGATATTCAAACAATTGAACATTACATATATGAACTTGAAATAAAGTTGTATGATGCTTTGAATGGTGGTGAATACTTTGAGTAATAAAGGTAACAAACACTATCAAAAACATTTGACTTTACTTAATAGAGAGGATATTGAAAAACTTCTAAAAGCTGGTTTTAAATTTTACCAAATTGCTGAAAATATTCAGAAAGATCCCACCACAATTTCTAAAGAAGTAAAGAAATATAGAACTGAACACTTCCCTTCTAATTTCAATAACAGGAATAATTACTGTAAGAATAAAAATTCTTGTACTATTAAGAATTTATGTAATTCTAATTGCCATAGCGAATGTAGACGTTGTGGAAAATGCAATAGCATTTGTTCTCAATATGAATTAGATTTATGTGTAAAATTGTTAAAACCGCCTTATGTTTGCAATGCTTGCAATTGTTATCCACAATGTAGAAAAATTAAATATGTATATCTTGCTAGTAATGCACAAAAAAACTATGAGAACTCACTCATTTCTTGTAGAGAGGGAATTAATACTTCAGAAGAAAAATTACAAAAAATTGATCAATTAATTTCCCCATTAATACAGCAAGGACAATCTATAAAATTAATTTATGCTAATCATAAAGAAGAAATTGGTTGCTCCATAAGATGTTTATACAACTATATAGATATGGGGCTTTTTTCTGTGAAAAATATTGATTTACCTAGAAGAGTAAAATATAAGGTTCGTAACAAAAATAATAATAAAACTAAAAAAGATTACAGTTATAGAATTGGCAGAACTTATGATGATTTTCAAAAGTTCTTAATAGATAACCCCAACATTAATGTCGTTGAAATGGATACTGTTGAAGGCATTAAGGGAGGAAAAGTTTTGTTAACAATGATATTTAGAAATTTTAATTTTATGATAGCAAGATTACTTCCAAATAAAACTAGCGAAGCTGTGAAGAAAGAACTTGATAATATTGAAAAAGTCATTGGTACCGAATTATTCAAACGTGTTTTTAAATGTATTTTGACTGATAATGGCGGAGAATTTCAGAAACCCGATGAACTTGAAACTAGTATAGATGGTAGCAAAAGATGTTGGATTTTTTATTGTGATGCTAACCGTTCTGACCAAAAAGCTAAAGTAGAAAAAAATCATGAGTATATTAGATATATTATCCCAAAAGGTACTTCCATGGATAATTACAATCAATCTGATATTGACCTAATGATGAGCCATATCAATAGTACAGCACGTGAAGTTTTAAACTTTGCTATACCATTTGATATGGCTAGTATATATTTAGGTATGGACACAATGAAAAAATTAAACTTTTCTAAAGTCCATCCTGACAATATTATACTAAAACCATATTTAATTAACAAGAAAAAATAATGAAAAATATATTAGATAAAGTAACTAAAAAGTGGAATTTAGTCTTGCACACAACTAAAAATCCACTTTATTTTTTTATTCTAGGTGTTTTTGTTTCATTCCATAAATTACCATTTTCTTTCAAATCTGGCATTTAGTCTTGCATTTCAAACTGGAATTTACTTTTGCAATTAACCAATTTTTGGTATCTTTTTGAATTATCATATTTTTTTGGAGCAAAATTGAATAAAAACTTAAATGCACGTTTTTTATGTTAAACGTGCATTTAAGTTTTTATTCAACTAATTTGTTTGTATTATAATAACAATGTTTAGTCCAACGTAGGAGAGTTGTTTTTTATTGTACTCGAGCTAATATTACTAGTCTATCTTTACCATCATCTGTACATGTTGATAATGATATTTCTATATTATCTCCTCTTTGTCTTGTTATGTATTCTGTATCTGTTTCAGGTATTGTGGAAATTTCATATATTGTATATGTTAAAGTTCTTCCTGATAAATCTGTTATTTGTATTTTATCTCCTATAACAAGATTTTTATTATTTGCAAAGAATTTTCCATCTCTATAATTGTGTCCTATTATTACAACATTTCCTGGCTCATTTAACTGTGGATTACTTGGATACATAACTCCAACTGCTACTTCTAATGCTCCTGGTGATACGTCTAATAAAATTGGGTACTCTATTCCTGTTTTTGGTATTTTTATATATCCTACCATTGGATATTCTTTATAAAATCTTGTTGCTGGTCTAGGTGTTGTATCACTTCCGCTTGTATTATTACCGGTTTCATTTCCTTCTATAGGTTGTATTTCTTGGGCTCCTTCTTCATTTTCACTTGTTTCATTGTTTTGGTTATTGCCGACCTGTAAGTTCTTCAAATATTTTTTCTGATTCTCTTTTATCTAGGTATTGTTTATATACATTTATTCCTAATATTAATATTATTATTATAATTGCTATTATAAGGATTATTAAAAATACAGTTAAGACTGTACTATATTTACTTTTGAACATAAAAATATCATCTCCTTATTCTATTATATCATAATGCTTTTTAAATGTAAATTTTTTTATCTAAGATATTAGTTTATGTTTCTAGTGTTGTTCTATTTAAAAAGTTATCCTTATTTTTGTTCTACTAGCTTAGCATATTTATTTTCATCAAATTCTTCATCATATTCTATGTTTTCAAATATTTCTGGCATATTCTTTTTCAAATGAAGTAGTAATGGTATCATTACTTGTTCTACTGCTGGATGAGCATGTTTTGTGCATCTTAATGATAATATGTGTTTCCATTCACGTATGTTTGCTGTCATGGTAACTTCTGCTGCTGTTGAATGTGGTAAAATCATTCTCATTTGATCTGGTGTTGCTCCTAAGTTTACCATTTTTATATAGTGCTTTTCTATTTCTTCACAGGTTTTTTGCCATTCTTCATATAATTTTGTGTTTTTTTCTATGTTTACAGGTTCTATGAATTTAATTTGATTGTCGAATTTATCTTTTCCGTAATTACAATATCTAGTACTTTCTATTGAAAATGATGCATGTCTGTGTCTTGTTAAATCTTTATATACTCCTATGTCGCAAGTCATTCTTATTGTAATTTTTTCATGTTCTAGTATTGATTCATGTCCTCTATTTATACAATTTTTTAGTAATGTTTTATAACTTTCTTCTGTTATTTTATCTTCTGAACGATAGCATGTTCTGCATGCTCTTTCTAAGTTTTTCATCATTTTGTTATAGTCTACTTTTTCAATTTCAACAACTGGTTCGATTATTTTCATATTTGATACATTCCTTTCATTTTATATTATTACATAATACAAGGGTAGTTGTATTGCAGCTACCCTTGTTATTATTTAATTTTTTTCTCTGCCTTCTGGAAGTGCTGGTACATCTATAACTATTCTTATTTTTGTTATACGTTTTATTGCTTGTACAAATTTACTTTGTTTTATTCTTTCCCATAATGATGGTTTTACTTCAAATCTTGTTTCTTCTATAAATTCAGAAATTTGTTTTTCTTCTTCGTTTTGTACCTTTATTTTCTCTTCTTCTTGTTCTTGTTCTGTTTTATATATTGGTGTTGGTATTCCTCTTAATGCTTCTGCTATTTCTATTCCGATGTAACTTAATGCTTTTGACCTATCTTCTATTCTTTCCATATCTATTTCTATATGTAAATTCGTTTCTAAGTTGTTTATCCTTGCATTAACTAGTTTTACAGCATCTTCATAATTTTCTGGAATTTTTCCTTTTGTTTTTCCTATTATTGTTAATGCTTCTACTATATCTTCTGAAACTAATTCTCCTATTTCTCTTACTTTATTTTTCCATTCTTTGTCTTTGTTTTGAACTGCTTCTAGAACTAGTTTTAGTTCATTTGCTACATTTATATTGTTTTCTCTTTGTCTTATTAATACTTCTATTTGTTTTGTGTTATCTTCAAATTGGTTTGTTGCATATTCTACTAGTTCATGTGCTGCTTTATAAACACTTCCTGGAAAGTTCTTTTTATTTGGATATTCAATTAAGTATACTTTTATTGAATCTATTAAATCCCTAAAGTATGCATCATCTTCTAATTGTACTATTTGTTTTTTGCTGTTTGGATTTATTAACTTTTGTACTTTATCTATGTTAGATAAGATTTTTTCTTCTGTTATTATCATTTTTATGTTTACTATGCCTCGTTTTTGTCTATTAAAGAATAGCATTGTAAACTCCCCTCCCTTTGCTTATGTGTGTTTTCATTCTTCTTTTATTATTATACATTTTTTTCAGTAAAAGTACAATAGTTTTTCTATTACATTTGTATGACATTTTTGTTACGCTTTTGTTACATTTTTGTTTTATGCAATTAGAGCTATTATTACGACCATCCCTAATATGATTCTATATATTGCAAATATTTTAAAGCTACCTTTTCTTAAAAATTCCAATAGGAATTTTATTACAAATACTCCTACAATAAAGCTTGTTAATACTCCAATTATAAAAGCTGTTATTCCTATTATGTCTGCTACTAGAAAGTATTCTATAAAATCTTTTAATTTGAATAGGGTTGCTGCTAGTACTATTGGTCCAGATAGCATGAATGAGTATTTTGCTGCTGCTTCTCTTTTTACTCCAAGTAGTCTTCCTGTTGTCATTGTTATTCCTGATCTTGATACACCTGGTATGAAGGCTAATGATTGTGATAATCCTATTAGAAATGTTTGTTTAAAATTTAGATTTTCATAATCTGTTTTGTTTTTAGATTTTTTATCTACTATGTATAACACTATTCCCATTACAATTAAGGCAATTGCTATTATTAATGGTTTAGTTAATATTCCTTCTGCATATTTATCAAGTATAAATCCTATTATTCCTCCTGGTATTGTTGCAACTACTATATACCAAAATAATTTACCTTCTGGGTTTTTTTCTTTTTTTACGGCTGTTTTGTATCCACCTTTTATCAGATTTATCCAATCATTAAAAAAGAAGATTCCTATTGCAAGTAATGTTCCGAAATGTAATGCTACATCAAATGATTCTGGTATCTGCCAATTGAAAAACCAGGGTATTAAGAATAAATGTGCAGAGCTTGATATTGGTAGTAGTTCTGTTAATCCTTGCACAACTCCTAAGATAATAGATTGATATATTTGCATATTTTCCTCCTTTTAAAAAGTTGCATTCTAATTTCATTGATTATAGGCAGCAACAAGTTGCCTATATGTTTTAATTTTATGTTACTTTATTTTTTATTATTCTTTTCTCTTTGATTATTTAATATTTTTGTTAAATTGTATGTGTCGTTTAGATATGCTTCTATTTCTTTTTCTTGATTCGTTTCTGTATATTCTGGTTTTATGATATTTTCTGGCTTTGCTATTGATTGTTTTATTGGAAATAAAATTGGTTCATTTTGCATTATTTGATAATATTCTGAATCTAATTTTATACAATTGTTCATGTCTAATATTGCTTTTTCTTTTTGATTTTTCATTACATGAATCTTTGCTAGTTCATAGTACCCTTTTGCTTCTTTTTCATTATATAAGCTTTTTGAAAAATTTTCTTCTGCTGAGTCAAAATCTCTATATAATAGTGCTATTTGTCCTAGTCTATAATATGCTAGATACATATCATCATTTAGTTCTACTGTTTTTTGGAAACATTTTCTAGCAATATCGAAGTCATTTATTCTTGAATAGCATATTCCTAAATTATAATATATTTCATATTTATCTGAATAGTATTTTAAGGCATTTGTATATACTTCTATTGCTTTTTTTAATTCTTTTTGTTCTAAATAAATTTCTCCGCAACATCTTTGTTGCTTCATATATTTGAGGTCTATTTTTTAATAGTGTTTTTAGCATTTCTATTGCTTCTTCTTTTTTGCCTAATTCATTTAAAAGTACTGATATTCTGTAGTATGAATCGTAATCATTCTTTTTTATATCTAATACTTGAACATATTCATCTATTGCTTTCCTCATTCCTCCTTCTTTTTCATATATACGACCTAACATTTTATGACCTATATAGCTTCCTTTATATTTGCTTACTAAATCTATGAGTATTTTTTTTGCTTTTTTAGGCTTGTTTATTAGTAAATAAAATTCAGCTATAGTAATTCTTAACATTTCTGAGACATTTATGTTTTTTGCCTCTAATAGAAATACTAAAATTGGTATTATTATACATAATATATATAGCATTATTTTGACGAATGCTCCGATTAAATATATCAAAAGTAATTTTTACGAGATTTAATAGTATTCCTATTGCCTGTATTCCTAATATGAATAAATATGTAGTGTCATTCTTTTTTATCATTTTTAATAGTAAAATGTATATGAAAAGTACAAAGGCAATAACTGTGAACAGTATTTGTTCTATCATATGGTTATCATTCCTTTATTTCAAATTTTTTCTTATAATTTTCTTTTGCTTTTTTTATTATTTCTTCTGCTTCTTGTCTTCCTAATATTTCTTCTACTACAGTTTCTCTATATTCTAATTGTTTGTATACCTCAAAGAAGTGTTTTATTTCACATGATATATGATTTGGTAGTTCTGTTACATCTTTATATATGTTTAGGTATGGGTCTTTTTTTGCTACTGCTATTATTTTTTCATCTCTTTGCTCAGAATCTATCATTATTAGTACCCCTATTGGATAGCATTCTACAAGTGTCATTGGATCTACATTTTCTTGACATAAAACTAGAACATCTAATGGGTCAAAGTCATCTGCATATGTTCTTGGTATAAAACCATAATTTGCTGGATAATGTGTTGCTGTATATAAAACTCTATCTAATTTTAGCATTCCTGTTTCTTTATCTAGTTCGTATTTGTTTTTTCCTCCTTTTGTTATTTCTATAACTGCTATAAAGTCATCTTTTTTTATTCTTTCATCTTTTATATCATGCCATATATTCATTTTTTTGTATTCCTTTCTTTTTTTAAATATTTTTTTATTACAATTTTTTCAAATGGTCTTTTGATTCTTGTAAGCCAGATATCTCTAGTATCTATCGGTTTTGTAAGTATTGTAAACATTTTACTTCTATTTCCGCCTAGTACGTCTGTGAAAATTTGATCTCCTACTACTGCTATGTTTTCTGGTTTTAATTTTAATATTTCTATTGCTTTTTTAAATCCTTTTTTATTTGGTTTATGTGCAAAGTATAAATATTGTAAATCTAAAATCTCTGCTACTTTTTTTACTTTATGTACTTTATTTGTATTTGACAATATGCACATTCTTATTCCTTGTTTTTTTAAGTTATCACACCATTTTTCACAACCTTCTAACAAGTTTTTGTCAAAATCTATCAATGTATTATCTATATCAAGTATTATGCCTTTTATATTATTTTTTTTTAGTAGCTCTATTGTTATTTCTTTTACATTGTTTAGGTATAAGTTTGGGTATAGCTTCATTATTCCTCCATTTATTTTATAAAAGTTAATTGCCCCTACATATTTTGCAGGGGACATTATTTATTATTAATATAGGTTTCTAGTATATATACAGCAGATATAGTATCTACAAGATTTTTTTTGTTTTTTGGCTTTATATTAAGTTCATTCATAGTTCTATGTGCTTGAACTGTTGTTAACCTTTCATCAACCGTTTCTATTTTGACTTTGTTATATTTACATTTTAATTTATGAATAAACTTTTCGGTTTTCTCTACTCTTTCTGATTTTGAGCCATCCATATTTAATGGCATTCCTACTACTATAGTAGAAATTTGATATTCTTTCATAATCTCATCTAACCTTGCAAGTATTGCTTTATCATTTCCATTATGCGTTATTGTTTCCAGCCCCTGCGCTGTAATGCCTAATTCATCAGTTATAGATGTACCAACTCTTATATCTCCATAATCTATTCCTAGTATTCTCATTATTCTTCTAATCCTATATAATTTTTTACCATTTTTTCTAGAAGTTCATCTCTTTCAATCATTCTTATTATGTTTCTTGCTTCTTTATGACTGGTTATATATGTTGGATCTCCTGATAGTATATAACCAACAATTTGATTTATTGGATTATATCCTTTTTCTTCTAAGGCTTGATATACCTCTTTTAATATTTCCTTTGTTTTTAAATTTTTGTCTTTTTCAACTTTAAAACTCATTGTCTTATCACTTGCCATAGTTTTTACCTCCTAAATACAATTTATTTCACTTTCTTCTTTATCCGAGTTGTCTAAATATTCTTCAAGCTTTTTTGTAACTTCTTCTATGCCAGTACCTTTATAGTATGTTGCTAATACGAAATTTGTAATTGGTTTAACTTCAAATTTTGTTTTGTTTTTTTTGTCAGTCATTGTTATTCCTATGCTTTCAATATTTTGTTTTATTTTTGATACAAAATCGATAGTGTCTTCAACTTCTGTACCAGAGAATGCTATAGCAAATTTGGGCCCCATATATCTAACAAATACATATTCTGAAGAGATGTTTGATTTCACAGCATTTGCTACTCTTACAATCATTTCTGTACCTATTTTTCTACCATATTTTTCATTTATTTCTTCTATGTTTTTTATAATGAACATACAAATTGTACTTTTGGCATATTTGTCTATTGTTCTTTTGCCTTTTCCATACATGTATTCTGCTGAATTCAGTCCTGTGAATTTATCTACTCTATATATATTTTCAATTGTTGTTTGATATGATATTGTTTTTAATACAGATATAATATTTTCTCTTATTACTTCTAGTATTCCCGTATCCATTCCGTCAAATGCATGTGCTACATCACTTTCTATTATCCAATATCCTATATATATATTGTCAATATATAGTGGAAAAAACATTGCAGATTTTGCTCTTGTCATTTCATTTTTTTGGTAGCTTAATTTTTCATTATTATTATTTACTGTTACATATTTAGGAGTTGCATTTATTATGCTACTTTGAAATAATGGATCTGTATGCAGATTTGTCATTGTTTCCCATTGTCTTTCATCAACATTTGTTGCTTTCATTTTATATTCTGCTCCATTAAATACTACAATTGTAGAGTATTTTACATGATATTTTTCAATAAGTATATCATTTATTATTTTAATTTTATTTTCTGCTGAAGCATCTTTCCCTATAGTATCCATGAAGTCTTGCAGTATTCTTAAGTTTGCTATTTTTTCACTTGTGTTACTTAAATTTTTTACTTTTTTATATATAGATATGTTATATACTATCAAGGAAATAACTACTGCTAAAAGGACTACTATACAAACTATGAATCCTGTCAAAATTTTCACCTCTTTTTAGTATCTATTTCTCATTTTGTTTAATGTATCATTTACCTGATTAGAAAATGGGTCTTTCTTTCCCTTTCTTCGACCTATTGGAGAATATTCTTGCCTGTTTATTAACGGATATACCATGTTAGATAATTCTCTTAAAGCTATCATAAATTGTTTTGTGTATCCATTTAAGTTTATATCACATTTTACTAGTGAATCTAAATATTTCACATAGTTTTGAACTTCAAATGGAATTTCACAATATCGTATATTATCTTTGTTAAATAGTTCTGTCATATATGTCATACTAGGTGAGTTATAGGATGACATTCCTCCAATCAATGTCTTTATGTTTAAACTTCTTACTTTTTCTGATTTATTTATTATTATTTTTAGTTTTTCTGGTCTTAATATGTTTTTTGACTTTAACTCTCTTAAAAATGCTGTTAGTGGTTGTATTGTTAAAACATCCATCGTTTGCACTAAATATATTTCTTGTACTTTTGAAAATATCTCAGGTGGTGTGTCAAAGTCTGTATCAATTAGAATAGCTGAATAGTTTTCTAATAATGTTGAAAGAATTGTTTCTATTTCGTATTCTTTCTCATCTCCTGGCATTTCTGTATATATACTTAAGTTTTTATGTGGTTTAATTCCCTCTGCAACACCGTTTTGCAAATTTTCCATACAGTTTTTTGCTACATTTCTTAAACTTTCTTCATTGTTGGTGTATATGTAATATGCATTTTTTGTTTTTGTCATATCTAGTATAGCTGTGTTTATTCCCATTGTAGATAGCATTTCTGCTGTATTATTTACTATAAATGATGTTCCATTTTTTGTTGTTCCTACAAATGCTACTATTTTCTTATCTGCTGTAAGCAATGTATTGAAATTTGAATTAGGATTACTTGTTCTAGTAATATAATTATTGTTTTCTATGTTATTGTACATTGTTTTGTTTTGTATTATTGGTCTTTGAACATTTGGTATTGAAATATCAGGTTCCTTTTCTTCATCTGAATTAAATAAATCTACATCTTGTTCCTCTTGTTTTGTTTTTTCACTTTCTTTGCTTGTTTCAATTGAATTTACTTCTTCATTTGGGTTTTCTTCTTCTAGTTCAAATAAATTTGCTTCTTCGTTTGACTTTTCTTCTTCTAAGTCAAATAAGTTTGCTTCTTCATTTGACCTTTCTTCTTCTAAGTCAAATAAGTTTGCTTCTTCATTTGGCTTTTCTTCTTCTAAGTCAAATAAATCTACTTCTTCATTTGGTTTTTCTTCTTCTAGGTCAAATAAGTTTACTTCTTCATTTGGCTTTTCTTCTTCTAGGTCAAATAAGTTTATTTCTTCGTTTGGTTTTTCTTCTTCTAAGTCAAATAAGTTTACTTCTGAATCATTTTCTGTTTCCTTTTCATTTACTACTGTTTCTTCTATTGGTTGTTGTTTTTTTGGCCTTCCTCTGCCACGTTTTGGTTTTTGTTCTTGGTCTTCTTGTAATGGATTTTTTCTTGGTCTTCCTCTTCCTCTTTTTTGAGTTTTTGTTTCTTCTTCTGTTGTACTTACTTGCTCTATTGTTGTTTGATTGTCTTCTAGTAATTTTTCTTTTACTTCCTGAGGATTTATTTCCTTCATTGCTTTTTCTACAAAATTTTCTTCTTTTTCTTGTTTTATTGAAATATCACTATTTTTTATTGTATTTATTTCAGGTTTATTTATTGTTGGTACTACTACTTTTTGAACATCATGTGTTTTTAAATTAGTTGGTATAACAACTGATTTTATTGTTCTTGGTTTTATTAATTGTTTTACTACGTCATCTTCTGTTTTTCTGTCAGATTCTCGCCTATTTCTTATTTGTTCTTTATAACTTGCTGTTTTTCTTTTAGCATCTATACCATCCATACTAGATATTGTCACTAGCTGTTGATATTTTGGTGACCTTTCTTCTAGTACTGCTTTTACATTCATTGGCAAGTATTTTATAATAATTTTAAGTTGTGTATCTGTATATTGTGCAACTATGTTGTTAAAACTTTCAAGATATTTATCTTCGTTTTTTCCTAGTCTTGCATAATGTGCTATAATATTTTCTACTTCTGCTTCACTAACACTATTCTCACTTTCTGTTTCGCCTAATTCACTTTCTTGTATTCCATAATATGCTTTTGCTGCTTCTTTATCTCTTGGATTATTTATTAATCTACATACTTCATCTATACTTCTATCTTGTCCAACTATTGCATTGTATATGTTTTTTTTATAGAGTTTTACTAGCATATTATCTGTTTTTTTTCTTCTGTCTGCACATATTAATATAATATCTATTCTTTCGTTATTTATACTTTTTGCTTCTTCTACTATATTACTGTATTTTTCAAATAAAAATTTATCTATTGAGTCATAATTATTATTTGCAAATGGCTCTAAATCTTCACTTATTACTATTCTACTATAGCTTTTATCCTTTTGTAACTCTCTTAAAATTGCATTGAAATAATATACATTTTTGTAAGATAATATTTCTTTGTATTCTTTTTGATATTTTTTTACTATTGCCTCAGAAACACTATCATTATTTACTGCAAATAAGACCTTCATATGTTAACCTCCCCAACCTGTAACTACAAGTGCATAAATAAACGGCAATACTTGGCAAATTGCTAATATTGTTACAAATACGATTACTGTACCAAATCCTCTATGTTTATAATCTAGTCTTCTTGTACCCATTACGTATTGGAAAACTAATCCTATTGCAATACCTGCAAAACATAAAGGTATGCTATATGGTTGTACTATATCTTCAATTATATATCCTGGTAGCCAATATGCTTCGCCATATTTTTCTGTAAATTCTTCTTTTTTTTGTTCCATTTCATTTTTTACATCACTTGGACTACCTTGTTCTATCTCATTTTCATTTGTAGCAAGAACTGTATTTATTGATAGTATACATAAAACTATTAGTATTATTGCAACTGTTTTTTTCATTTTTTCCCTCCAATATCTCTTACTTTTTTTACTTATAATATCATACAATATTCTGGAAAAAATAGCAAGTTTATTTGTATATTTTTTTATTTTTTTTCGTTATAATAATTATAGAGATAATTGCAAACTTAATAAAAGTTTGCAGTTATCTCCGCATTATTTTATATTTTTTTAAACCTCTTTTGCTTTTATATCTCTTACATGTTCTATTTTTTCCCATTTTGTGTTTGGTTTTATAATTGCTTTTATATTTATTAGTATCCATGAGCCTAAGAATAATGGGTAACATAGTATTCCTTTGAGCATTGGTTTTATAGGTCTTTTATCTAGTATTAGTGTAAAAATTGCAGTAAGTGGTGGTATTAAAAATGTTGCTACTAGGTATTTTGCATAGTTCCAAATTAAACCTGCAAGTGTCATTCCATCACCAATATAAATTGCTAGGTTTATTACTAGTATTGCAAGTGTTACTATTAATATTGGCATTCCCATAAGATATAGTAATCCATCTACATTCATTATTTTTCTGTTTCTTATTACTCCTGTGGCTAAGTCTTTTAAGTAGTATTTGAAACATTGTATATGCCCTACTGACCATCTTGTTCTTTGTGTCCATGATTGTTTAAATCCTAATGGCTGTTCATCATATACTTTTGCATCTGTTGCCCAGCCTAATGCTCTTCCTTTGGCTATATTTATTAGTGAAAATTCTATGTCTTCTGTAAGAGTTTTTGTGTTCCAGCCTTCTGCTTTTATTAAGTCATATTTCACCATGAAGCCTGTTCCATTTAGTAATGGTGATAACCCAACATTGTATCTTGCTAAATGATAAAATCTATGCATTGTCCAATAAAATAGTGCATACCCTGCTGTTATCCAAGTATCATCAGGATTTTTTATGTCCCTATATCCTTGCACTACTTCTTCTCCCTGACATAGTTTTTTGTTCATTGCTTTCATAAATTCTTTATCTACAATGTTGTCTGCATCAAAAACACATAATGCATCATAATCAGCATTTTGCTCTTGCATTTTTGCTAAAAACCATTGCATTGCATATCCTTTTGTTTTCTTTTCTGGATCGGTTCTTTCATATACAATTGCCCCTGCTTCTTTAGCAATTTTTGCTGTGTTATCTGTACAGTTATCTGCTATTACGTATATGTCCAAAAGTTCTTTTGGATAGTTTTGATTTTTTAGGCTTTCTATTAGATTTTTTATAACCTTTTCTTCATTATGGGCAGGTATTATTGCCATAAATTTATGCATTTTATTTGTTAATAATGGTTTTTCTTTGAATTTTATTAATGAACAAACACTTATTGCTATGTTGTATACCCAAAATATTGATATTATTCCTACTAGTGCTTGTTGTAATATATACAAATAGTCCATCTATTTTCTCCTTTACATTGCTTCTTCTGTAGTTGTAACTTCTTCTATTTTATTTTCCTCTTCCTCTTTATTTACAAATTCTAAACTGCTTATTGATACTTCGTATGCTGTTCTAGCTTCTACTGTGCCATCTTCATGTTTCTTTTCATATGGTCTTGATTGAACTCTTCCTACTAATTTTAGTTCTGTTCCTATTGGCATATCTTCACAGAATCTTGCATTTCTTCCCCATGTAATGCATGGTATGTAATCTGATTTATTATATGCTCTATTTACTGCTACTAATATGTCTGCAATTTCTCTACCAAATGGTGTTTTTCTATATATTGGTTTTCTGCATATATGACCTACTAATTGAACTTCGTTAGGAACTTTTATTTCTTCGTCTTCTCCTTTTTCTCTTATTTCTTTTACGAATACTGTTAATATTAATCTACTTTTTGTGTTTTCATATGTGTTGTATGATCTGAATTGTCCTTCTATTACAACTTTTTTTCCAATACTTAAATCAAAATTTGCAATTAATCTTTCAGATATTGTAATTGGTATAATATCTGATATTCCGCTTAAACGTGGTATTTCTAAATTAAAAGTATAAAAACTTTCTCCGTAAATTTCGTGACTAAATTTTTTCTCACTTGTAACTTTACCAACTAATAATATATAGTTGTTTTGTGAATAATTTGTAACCAATTTTATTTCCTCCTTTTTTTCGTCTATAAGCTATTATATATTTGTACTTTAGACTAGTCTTTTCCAGACATTTTCTATTATACTACGTTTTTTTGGATTTGTCTACATAAATTGGTAATATTATGTCAATTTTTTATATTTTTCCTCTGTTTTTTTGTTTTACAAGATGCATCTACTATTTTTTTATTGCCAAAACTTTATATTTTACAATTCCCCCAGGGGTATTTGCTTCTACTATTTGGTCTTTTTCTGCTCCTATTAATGCTGCTCCTATTGGTGATACATTTGAAATTTTGTTTTTACTTAAGTCTACTTCTGTTGAACCAACTATTGTGTATTCTAGTTCTTCATTAAATTCTAAGTCTAAAATTTTAACTGTGTTTCCCACTTGAACTGTGTTTGTATTTATTTCTGATTCATCTATTATTTTTGCATATCTTAATTTATTTTCTAAATCCACTATTTTTATTTCATTTTCTGCTTGTGCATTTTTTGCTTCATCATATTCAGAATTTTCTGATAAATCTCCGAATCCTAATGCTACTTTTATACGTTCTGAAATTTCAGCTCTTTTTTCTGTTTTTAAGTATTCTAATTGCTTTTCTAAATTATCATATCCTTCTTGTGTTAATAAAATTTCTTTTTCTTCCATCTTTCATTACCCCTTTTAAATAACATTATAGTTTCTTAATCTTACTCTACAAAATATGTTTTGTCAAGTATAATTTTATAAATTTTTCACAAATCTGTTACCATTTAGAGTACTACCCTAAAGTCCGCCCAATCTCGTCGGAGATTTTATATTTAGAATAAATTGAGCCCACGTTTGATACGCCTACGAAGTTTTTCGGGGGTCCTCAATTTATTCTAAATATAAAACTCCTGCGTTGGGCTATAAAGTGCTATCATTTAATTTAGTTAATGGTAACCAAATTCTTTTGTGTTTATAATTCCATTTATTCCTATTAGTCTTCTAATTTTTATGTCGTCATTTTGTATTTGTTTAAATATTTTTGAGTCTTGTTGTTCATACATACTTGCCTCATACATTGTCATTTCATTGAATCCTTCTAGTTTGTATTTGCTTGGGATTTCTGTTTCCCAGGATTTTATATTTATTCCTGCAAATTTTTTTAAGTTTATGTTTATGTTTTGTGGTATGTTTAAAATTATTGCATCTGTTGGTATTTCTAGTTTGTTTACTATTTCTTCTGGGAAATCTATGTTTACTATTATGTCTGAACTTTTCAAATTTGTTTTTATGTTATTTGATAGTTTTATTAGTATTCCTAATTCATTGTATAAATACTCTACTATTTTCTTAAATTTTTTTATATTGCTTGTAATTATATTTAGTCTTTTTATGTTGTGTGCTAACATTATTATTGTTTCTATGTTTACATCATCATTGTCGTTTACAAGAAGTGTTACTTCTCCTGCTTCTATTTTTACATTTTTGTATTCATATATTTTTTCTATTACATTACATACTAAAAATCTAGATATTTTTGTTCCATCTAGAATATTTATATTATTACTATATAGTATATTTTTTATGTTTTCATTCTGCATTAATTCATTTTCTAGCACTATGTTTTTTATGTTATTATCATATAAATACTTACTTAATTTTTCTGTGACTTTTTCTATCTTTCTTTCTCTGCTTTTTTTATTTATTGGCAAGTATATTATCTGTTTATTTTCTATTTTTTCTATTCTTAATATGTTTAATATTTTACTCACGAATTTAATTTTTTCTGATTGTTTAATATATATTATCATAAATAATCACCTAAGATAATTATATTTATGATAGTATATATTTTAGAACAAGTTTATTTATTTTAGTCTTTCTGGTGTATAATTTATATGATTTTTCCTCCCCCTAATAAAATGTCGTTATCATAAAATACTACTGATTGTCCTTTTGTTATAGCTCTTTGTGGTTCTTCAAATTCTACTTTTATTTTGTCTTCCATTGGTATTATTTTTGCTTTTGCAGCTTTTGCCCTATACCTAATTTTTGCATAGCATTTTATTTCTTCTTGTAATTTATCAAACACAAGCCAGTTTAATCCATTTGCGTATAAGTCTTTACTATATAGCTGTTTTTCTGTACCTACTACTACTTCATTTTTTTCTTTATCTAAATTTACTACATATAAAGGTTCTTTATGTGATATGCCTAATCCTTTTCTTTGTCCTATCGTATATTTTGTTAATCCTTCATGTTTTCCAAGTATTTGTCCATTTTGTAATACAATATTGCCTGGTTTTTCTTTTATATATTTTTTTAAAAATGATTTGTAATCATCATTTTCAATAAAACATATTTCTTGACTATCTTTTTTATGTGCTATATTCATCCCATATTCTTCTGCTATTTTTCTTGTTTCTTGCTTAGTTTTTAAATTTTGTAGTGGAAATAAAATATGTGAAAGTGCTTCTCTTGGTATTCCATATAAAAAGTAGGTTTGGTCTTTGTTTTCTTCATCTGATTTTTTTATTACATATTGATTAAACTTTTCTGCATATTCTATTTTTGCGTAATGACCTGTTGCTATGTAATTGCACCCTAATTCTAAAGCTTTTTTGTACATTAAGCCAAATTTTAAATATTTATTACATTCTACGCATGGGTTTGGTGTTCTTGCATTTTCATATTCACATACAAAATTTTGTATTACATCTTTTTTGAATTCTTCTTCAAAGTTTAGCGTATAGTGTTGTATACCTAATTTATCACATACCATTTTTGCATCTGAATCTGTAGATGTACTGCAGTTATTTTCTTTTTCATATAGTTTCATTGTAATTCCTATTATTTCATATCCTTGTTCTTTCAAAATAATGGCAGCTACACTACTATCTACACCACCACTCATTCCTAATAACACTCTTTTCATTATTGTTCAGTCCTTTTATTAATATATTAAATCTAAGAATATTTGCTAACACCTATAACTTACAATTCTTTTGTAAAAAATAACAATCTTTTAAAATTAATTATTTATTCATACTGGCAAACTTCCAAGCATCTTTGCACATTTCCTCTAGTTTTTTTTCTGCTTTCCATCCCAATTCTTTTTCTGCTTTACTTGGATCTGCATAACAAGCTGGTATATCTCCTGGTCTTCTTTGACCTATTTTATAATTTACCTTTACATTATTTACTTTTTCAAATGTTTCTATTAATTCTAATACAGAATATCCATTTCCTGTTCCTAAATTATATATTTTTATTCCTTGACATTCTCTTATTTTATCCAATGCTTTTAGATGTCCTTTAGCTAGATCTACAACATGTATATAATCTCTTATTCCTGTTCCATCTGGTGTTGGATAATCATCTCCATATACCGTTAATTCTTTATATTTTCCTTTTGCAACCCCCATTATATATGGCATTATATTGTTTGGTATTCCATTTGGTACTTCTCCAATCAATCCACTTTCATGTGCTCCTATAGGATTAAAGTATCTTAGAATTGCAATTCTAAATTCTTTATCTGCTATTGCCACATCTTGCAAAATTTGTTCTATCATCAATTTTGTACTTCCATATGGATTTGTTGTTGATAATGGGAAATCTTCTTTTATCGGTAGTCTTTTTGGATTTCCATACACTGTAGCAGATGAACTAAACACTATTTTTTTGCAATTATATTCTTTCATTAATTTTAATAATATCAATGTCCCTGTTATATTATTATGATAATATTCTATTGGTTTTGAAACTGACTCACCTACTGCTTTTAATCCTGCAAAATGTATAACTGACTCAATTTCATTTTTTTCAAATATTTTTCTTAAATTTTCTTCATCTAATATATCTACTTCGTAAAATTCAAAATCTTTATTAGTTATTTGTTTTATTTTATCTAAAACTTCTGGTGAACTATTCGAAAAATTATCTACTATAACTATTTCCTCCCCCCTGTTTAATAATTCAACCACTGTATGGCTACCTATATAGCCAGCTCCTCCTGTTACTAAAATTCTGCCCATAAAAAACCTCCCTAAAACCTTTCTAACCTCTAACTTCTACCTCAATATATTTCTTTATATATTTTGTAGTTTTGTAATATTTTTTTTACATAATTTTTTGTTTCTGGAAATGGTATGCTTTCTATATCATTACCTTGTTCATCTATAATTCCTTGTTCTATCCAATTGTCTACATTTCCCATTCCTGCATTGTATGCAATTATTGCTAAGTTATAATTATCATATTTTTGGAGTAAACTTTTAAAATACTTTACTCCTATTTCTATATTTATTTCTGGTTCATACAGCTTTTCTTCTGTAATTTCAACCGATTTCATTTTTGCTCCCATTTCTTGTGCAGTAGATAACATTACTTGCATTAATCCTATGGCATTACTATTTGACTTTGCATTTTCATTAAAATTGCTTTCTGCTTTTATAATACTATATATTAACAATGGATCTAAATCACATTCTTGTGCATATTTTTCAACATATTCTGCATATTTTTGCGGATATATTATTGGTAAAATTTGTATTTTTAGCAATAGCATTATTAATATTATTATTATAAATATTATTATTAATTTTTTCAATACTTTTCTCCTTTGATTTTTTATTAAAATTGTTTACTTATACCTTTTATTTTGCATCATATAAATTTTTTCCTTCTTCTATATCTATTTTTAAAGGTATTTTCAATTCTATTACATTTTCCATCTCTTGTTTTAATAATTTTTCTAATTCTTCCTTTTCTTCTGGATAAGCTTCTATTAGCAATTCATCATGTACTTGCAATATTATTTTTGATTTTAATTTTTGCTCATTTAGTTTATTATATATATTTATCATTGCTAATTTCATTATATCTGCTGCTGTGCCTTGTATTGGAGTATTCATTGCTATTCTATTTCCGAATTGTCTTACCATATAATTATTTGAGTTTATTTCTGGAACATATCTTCTTCTATGGAATAATGTTTCTACATATCCTTGTTCTTTTGCTGTTTTTACTATATCTTCCATAAATTGTTTTATTCCTTCATATTTTTCTAAATATTGTTCTATATATTGTTTTGCCTCTTTCCTTGGTATTCCTATTTGTTCTGCTAGTCCAAAATCTGTTATTCCATATACAATTCCGAAGTTTACTGCTTTTGCTCTGCTTCTTTGTTTTTTGTTTACTTTTTCAATTGGTATATTGAATACTTTTGAGGCTACTTGCATGTGTATATCTTCATCATTTTTGAATGCTTCTATCATATTCTTATCATTTGAAATATGTGCAAGTACTCTTAGTTCTATTTGTGAATAGTCAGCATCTATAAATATTTTTCCTTTTTCTGGTTTAAATACTTTTCTTAAATTTTTTCCTAGTTCGTATCTTGTTGGTATGTTTTGCAAGTTTGGGTCTGTTGAGCTTATTCGCCCTGTTGCTGCAACTGTTTGGTGGAAACTTGAATGTATTTTATTTGTTTTACTATTTATATATGGTATTAGTCCATCTACATAAGTAGAATTTAATCTTACTATTTGCCTGTATTCTAAAAGTTTTTCTATTATTGGATGTGTGTTTTTTAGTTTTTCTAATATTTCTACTCCTGTTGAATATCCTGTTTTATTCTTTTTTGCCATTGGTAACTTAAGCTTTTCAAACAATACTTCTCCTAGTTGTTTTGGAGAATTAATGTTGAATTCTTCACCTGCAAGTTCATATATTTGTTTTGTTAGTTCATCTATTTTATTTTTTAGTTCATTTCCAAATTCTAGTAATTTTTTCTTGTCTACATATATTCCTTGATATTGCATATCTGCTAATACTTCTGTTAATGGCATTTCTATTGTTTCAAATAATTTTAATGTGTCTGTTTCTTGCATTTTTTTAGTTAATTCATAATATAATTTATTCATTAGGTATACATATATATAATTTTTTTTATTTGTTTTGCTTTCTTCTTTTTCATTGTCTTCAAAAAGAGTTAATTGTTTTTCTTCTGGCTCGTTGTTTTTTAAATATGTTGCTACATCTATTTTTAAGTATTCTTCTGATAAATATTCTAATGTATATTTATTGATATTTGAATTTAATATATATCCTGCTATTTCTATGTCAAACATTAGATTTTTTGGTTCTATACCTATTTGTTTTAATAATATATAGTCTTTTTTTTGCTTATATCCTATTTTTAATATTTCTTTATTTTGAAATATATCTTTTAATATTTGGGCATCCTTTATTAGATATGCTTTGCTTTGCTTTTCTGAATATACTGTTACTCCTTCTATTGTTTTATTTAGTATGCCATATCCTTCTTGTTTTTTTTCTATCATATAATAAAATATTTTTTTGTTACCTATTATTTCTTGTTTTAAATTTTGTTCTTGTTCTTTATCTAATTCTTCACATTCCACATTTATTTCTTGAGATGTAACTTGTTCTTTTTCAAGATTAAATCTTTCTATAAATCTATTGAATCTTAGTTTTGTAAATATTTCTACTACTTTTTGTTTGTCCCATTCTACTATTTTCATGTCTTCTAAGTTTTTATCTATTGGTGCTTTAGTATCAATTGTTCCTAGTGTTCTTGATAGATATGCTTGTTTTTCATTTTGTTCTAGTTTTTCTCTTAACTTTCCTTTTATTTTACTAATATTTTTGTATATTGCTTCTATACTTCTATATTCTTTTATAAGATTTATTGCTGTTTTTTCTCCTATGCCTGGTACTCCTGGTATGTTATCTGATGAATCTCCTGCTAATCCTTTTACTTCTATTAGTTTTTGAGGTGGCAACTCATATTTTTCCATTACTTTTTCTACTGTAAAATCTTCTGTTTCGGTTTTGCCTTGTTTGGTATGAGGTATTCTTACTTTTATATGCTCATCTATTAATTGAAAGCTATCTCTATCTCCTGTTAAAATTGTTACTTCTAGATTTTTTCTTTGTGCCCATTTTGCAAGTGTGCCTAATATATCATCCGCTTCATAGCCTTCTTTTTCTATCACTTTTATATGCATTGCTTCTAGAATTTCTTTTAATATTGGCATTTGACTTGCTAACTCATTTGGCATTCCTTTTCTGTTTGCTTTGTATTCAGCATACAGTTTATGCCTATGTGTTGGAGCTTTTAGGTCAAATGTTACTACCATGTATTCTGGTTTTATATCTTCTATTATTTTAAACATTATGCTTAAGAAACCATAAATGGCATTTGTATATGTTCCATCTTCTGTCATCATCATTTTGCTTGTCATTGTTCCATAAAATGCCCTATTTAGTATACTGTTTCCATCTATTAAAACTATGTTTTCCAAAGTTTTACCTCCTTTTACTATAAGTATATTTAAGTGTGTTTTATATTTTTTTATTACATAAAAAGATAATATAAGAATATTATATTTGTTTTTTAATGTACTGATAATATTCCTAAATCTGATACAAGATTTGATGTATTGTATAAAAATAATATTTCTGTAATATTATTTTTAATAGTATATTCTGTTAAAGATGCTTTATAGTATCTTGGGTCTATAAAATGTATTTCTTCATAGTTTTGACATATAAATTGTGCCATTATATGTGCATAAGAGTCTTTAATTACAAGTAATTTTTTTCCATTTTCCACATTTGTTTTTACTACAACCTTTGCATTATTCCCATTTAGGAAGAATGAATATTTATCTTTTTTATCTAGATATTCTGTATTAAATATACTTTTAGTTGTTTCATTATCATATTCAGCACTTTTTATTTCTGAATTTTTTTGATTTATATATATTTCTATTATGTCTTTTTCTTGATTTGGTATTTGTGCTTTTGAATCAAATGTTCCTAAAAATTTTGTTGATACTGTCTTTCTTTCAAAATTGCTTAATTTTTCTGCTTCTATATTTGCTACTGAGCAATATTTCATATATGCTAAGTATGCTCCAAAACTAGTCATATGATGATCTGTTTTAAAGTATATATATTCATCTTTGTTTTCTATTAATATGTCTGTTACATTTACTGTTTTTATTTTATCATCTAATTTGCTATAAAATTCATTTATTATCTGCTCTTGATTATATGTTGTTACATTGTCTGGTAATTTATCTTGATTTATATATATTGAATTTGGTATTAGCATAAAATATACTGGTAATTCTATATTGTTTGCAAATTCGTTAGCTATGTTTGCAACTTTTAATAAATGTTCTTTTTCATTTTCAGTATATTTAAACTTTTCAAATAGGTATCCGTCTTTTCCTATATATACTTCATTAATTTCTTGTTTGCCGAAGTAATATTTCTACTTCTGATTTTATTTTTATCCATTGATTTCTAAATATAAAATGGTCATTTATATATGTGTCCATTTTTTCTTGATAAGTTCCATCTAATAGTTCTTCTATACTAAAGGTTGGTAATTTTGCTAAATATCTATTTTCTTGTTCTGAAAATACTTCATTTTTTACTGCAAAATTTAGTACTATTAATGTTATCCATACAAACATAAATATTGTAAAAAATATTTTATTTTTCATTTTTATTTTTCCCTTTCTTAATCTTAATAACTTCTAATGATTAGTTTCATTTTTTTACTTTTTAAAATCTAAAATATAAAAATGGATTATATGAATCACTTACTAAACTCGCTGTACTTAAAAGTAGTATTCCTATATACACAAATGTAATGAGTATGCTTCTTATGTTTGATTGTTTTTCTTCTATCTTTTTAAATATTTTTGATATTAATGGTGTTGATAATATTATACCTATTACTATTATTATAAAGTAATTTTTTAAATAATATAGTCCTTCTGCATTTATTATGTTTGTTTCATTAAAGTGGAACATTGTTAATAAATAATTCTTTACTGTTGTTAAATCTTCAAATGCAAATATTACCCAACTTATTAGGACAATGAACATTGTATAAATATTGGCTATCCATTTTGGTATTTTTTCTAATAATTTTAATAATACTATTTTTTCTATTATTAAAATTATTCCAAAAAATAATCCCCATATTACAAAATTCCATGAAGCTCCATGCCATAAACCTGTAAGGAACCATACTATTAATATGTTCCTAATTTGTTTTGGAAAGCCTTTTCTATTTCCTCCAAGTGGAATATATATATAGTCTCTAAACCAACTTCCTAATGTTATATGCCATCTACGCCAAAATTCAGTAATACTTTTTGATATATATGGATAATTAAAGTTTTCATCAAAATCCATACCAAATATATTAGCAAGCCCTATTGCCATATCTGAATATCCACTAAAATCGAAGTATATTTGAAGTGCAAATGCAATTATACCAACCCATGAAAGCAATGTTGACATTTCTGAGTATCCGCCCAATTTCTATTGTGTGCCACAATGCTCCAACATTGTTTGCAATTAGTACTTTTTTGCCTAGACCTACAATAAATCTTCTCATTCCTTTTGAAAAATTATCTATACTAATTTTCTTTGTTTCTAATTCTTCATCAACTGTTTCATATCTTACTATTGGTCCTGCAATTATTTGTGGGAATAATGTTGTATATGTTAGGTAGTTATAAAAACTTTTTTCACATTTTACTTTTCCTCTATATACATCTATTATGTATGATAATGACTGAAATGTATTAAATGAAACACCTATTGGCAAAGGTATATTTAGTAGTGGAATTTGTGTGTTTAATACTGCATTTATATTGGTTATAATGAAATCAGCATATTTGAAGAATATTAATATTAATAAATTAACTCCTACATCTATAAATAAATATAATCTTTGTTTGCTTCTATTTTCTTGATTTCTATCAATACCTTTTCCACAATTAAAGTCCATTATTGCTAATATTAGCATTATAAATATATATCTTATTTCTCCCCATGCAAAGAAAATAAGACTAGCTAATATCATTACAGCATTTTTTAATTTTTTGGGAACTACAAAATAAATTAATAACATTATAGGTAAAAAAATATATAAAAAAACTATACTACTAAAAACCATTTAAATAAAACATATGCTCCTTCCTATAATTTTCATTTTTTCAATAAATATAGCCTCCAAACTACTATTTAGAGACTATCATTTATACTTAAATTATTTTGTAATTTCTTGTTCTAGTGTTTCTGCATTTTCTGCAATAATCATATAAACAGTATTTCCAACAATTCCCATTCTTCTATTTTGAACTAATTCATATTGTTCTGGTAAATACATACTCCATTGTTCTTCGTATTGCTTTGCATATTTATCTAGTTCAGCCTTAACAGTATCTGCTGTTCCATCTTTTGCTTGAATTAATATATACATAGATGCTTGAACATTCATCATAGGCATTTTCCCAACCACTTTTTCTACATTTTCTGTATTAATTCCATATACTGAATCTAATTGTTCGATTGTAATATCAATTGTAGACATTTCATTAAATGGATTTGTATTAGAAAATGTTTGTCCAATAGCATCAATATCTAATGTTTTTTCCTCTTCTTTTTTGTTACTGAAAATGAAGTAAGCTCCTAGTATAAGTATTGCAATCACAAGTATTACAATTATTGATATTAAAATATTTTTCTTCATTATTTTTCCTCCTTTTCTTTTTCTAACATATTTTAACATATAGGAAATAAAATATCAACTATTTTACATTTTTTTAAACTATTTCTTTTACAGTGAATCCTGCTTCTTCTATAACTTTTTTTATTTTATCATTATCTATTTCTTTTTCTTCTTCTATTATTGCTTTTTTGTTTTCTAAGTTTACGTCTGCATTTATAACTCCATCTATGGATTTTAAAGCTTTTTCTACTGTCATTTTACAATGGTTACATTGCATTCCTTCAATTGTTATTGTTTTCATATTTTTCACCTCTTTCTTTTTATTTATTTGGCAATATGTGTTTTCTGTTTTTTTGTTTTCAAATTTGCTTTTGAATTTTTTTAGTCTTAATGCATTTGTAACAACACATACTGAACTTAGACTCATTGCTGCTGCACCTATCATTGGGTTTAATTTTATTCCGAAACTTGGATAAAAAACTCCTGTGGCAACTGGTATTCCTATTATGTTATAAAAGAATGCCCAAAATAAGTTCATCTTTATGTTTTTTATAACTGTCTTACTTAAATCAATTGCAGTAACAACATCTAATAAACTGTTTTTCATTAAAACAATGTCTGCTGATTCTATTGCTATATCTGTTCCTGAACCAATAGCTAGTCCTACATCTGCTTTTACTAGTGCTGGGCTATCATTAATTCCATCTCCTACAAATGCTACTTTTTTGCCTTGTTTTTGTAATTTTGATACTTCTTTTTCTTTATCTGCTGGTAAAACTTCTGAAATTACCTTATCTATTCCTAATTGATTTCCTATTGTTTCTGCTACGATTTTATTATCACCGTGTTAACATTACAACTTCTATATTATTTTTCTTTAGTTCTTTAATTGCTTGAAAACTTGTTTCTTTTATAGTATCTGCAACTGCAATTATTCCTATTATGTTATTTTCATTTGCAAAATATAATACGGTTTTCCCTTGTTTTAACAGTTTTTCACTTTGTTTTTCTATTTCCTTTATGTTAATATTGTTTTCTTTTATGAATTCTATGTTTCCTCCATAGTATGTTGCCCCGTTTATTTTTCCTTTTACTCCTCTACCTGAAATGGAGTTGAATTCTTGCACTTCTAGCAGTGTTATATTGTTTTCTTTTACTTTTTCTATAATTGCTTCTGCTAATGGGTGTTCTGATTTTTTTTCAAGACTTACTGCAATTTTTAATAATTCTTCTTGATTTATGTTTGAAATTATATCTGTAACTTTTGGTTTTCCGACAGTTACTGTTCCTGTTTTATCAAGAACTACTGTATCTATTAGATGTAATAGCTCTAAGCTTTCTGCTGATTTTATAAGTATACCATTTTGTGCTCCTTTTCCTGTTCCTACCATAATTGCTACTGGTGTTGCAAGTCCTAATGCACATGGGCATGATATTACTAAAACTGCTATTCCTGTACTTAATGCAAATTCAAGTGATTTACCACTAAGAAGCCAAAATAAGCTTGCACCAATTGCTATTGCAATAACACATGGCACAAATATTCCACTTACTTTATCTGCAAGTTTTGATATTGGTGCTTTTGAGTTGCTTGCTTCTTCTACTAGTTTTACAATTTGTGAAAGTGTAGTATCTTTTCCTACCTTTGTTGCTTTCATTTTAAAATACCCATTTTTATTAATTGTTCCTGAAGTAACATTATCACCTACTGTTTTTAAAACTGGTATGCTTTCTCCTGTAATACTAGATTGATCTACAGATGAACTTCCTTCTATTATTACTCCATCTACTCCTATACTTTCTCCTGGTTTTATTGATATTATATCTCCTACAACTATTTCTTCTAAATTTATTTCTATTTCTTTGCCATCTCTTAAAACATTTGCAGTTTTTGGTGCAAGATTGATTAATTTACTAATTGCTTCACTTGTTTTGCCTTTTGATTTTGTTTCTAAATATTTTCCGTAGTGTTATTAGTGTAAGTATTGTACCTGCTGATTCAAAATAGATATCCATTGAGTATCTTTCTACTAATTCAAGTTGATTATGTCCTAATCCATAACCTATCATGTATATTGCAAATATTCCATAAATTATTGCTGCTAAGCTACCTATGGCAATTAATGAATCCATATTTGGAGTTCTTTTTAATAGTCTTTTAAATCCAATGATAAAGTAATTTCTATTTACATACACAATTGGTATAAGCAATAAAAATTGAGTAAAGCCAAATGTAATTGCATTTTCTGTTCCATGGAATAATGTTTGTATAATCGTTGGTACTGGCAATCCAAACCATTCATATAGCATGTGGTGCATTGCTATATACATAAGTGGAATTAAAAAACATATTGATATAATTAATCTTTTTTTCATTGATTTTATTGTTGTTTGATTATCAATAGTTTTTACACTTTTTTCTTCTTTTTTCTCGTTTGCTACATTTGCACCATACCCAGCATTTGCTACAGCATCTATTATTACTTGTGCATCTAAATTTTTATCGTCATATTCTACAATCATATTATTTGATAATAGATTAACATTAACTTTTTTTACTCCATCTAATTTACTTACTGCTTTTTCTATATGTGCAGAGCAACTACTACATGTCATTCCTTGAATATCAAATGTTTTATGCATTTTCCCATCTCCTATATTCTAAATAATTTTTATCTCCTAAAAAAATATTTTTCCCCTTATCCTTTTCTATCTTCTTCCTTTAATTTTTATAATTTACTGCTTTTACTTCGTATCACAGTATAGCCATTAAAGCAATTAAAATACTACTGTTTTTTTATTTTTCCTTACAACTTGTAATTTATTATGCTATAAAAATATTATAAATAACTACAACATATAAAAATACTGCTGTAATAACAGTTAGTATAAAACTACTATTTTCTCTACTTTTCTTATACTCAATACTTCTCAATACTAATAAAGTAGCTAATGCTAAAAACATTATTGGATTTGCAATATCAAAAGATATAACTTTTAATAATCCTAGTAATGCAAATAGCATTGTAACTATTGATAATATAATCTTTGCAATTTTCATTTTTTACCTCCTCCATAAATTACTATTTATAACTGCATCTTATTTCTTCTTTAAATCTCTTGAATAATATATCATATCAGTACAAATTAAATCTCCATCTCTAATTTCTTCATCAGCCATATCTATAAAATAATTTTTAATTGTCTTTTCATATTTATCAAAACCTTGTTTTACACATAATAGCTTTTTTCTTTATCCTTCTCAATTTTTTTCCTATATCTATCCTCCTCTGAACTTTTCCTATTTAACTGTCAAAATTTGCGTACCCTGAAATTACTCCTTAAAATTCTTGTTATAACTGCATTTAGAGTCATTTTTGGTTTAAAAATTCAAGTTTTTAGCCTATTTTAAAATCTAAAATTTTCCTTTATATATAAAAGTTTGTCCGTTTTTGTGGTTATAATATATAACCTCCTTAAGACTAATTGAAACTATATTAATAATAAATTCATTTAGAATTATATTACTCATTGTTTAAGAAATTCATCACTAAATCTATAATAACTTCTTTTTCTTTTGGATTTGATTCTGCTATTAATAGTGTTAATGCTGTTAAAGTGTTATTATCAATCGTTTGTTTACCATCTTTGTATAATATACCATAAAAATTTAAGAAGTATATAAATAATGTTGCTGCAATTCTTTTATTTCCATCTGCAAATACATGATTCTTTACTATTAAATATAAAAAGTTCGCTCCTTTCTCTTCGATGCTTTTGTAAATATCTTGTCCATCAAAACTTTGATAAATATTGCCTATAATTGACTCTAATCCTTTATCTCTTTCTAATGCAAATAGTGAACTTCCTTCATTAAATCTTAACTTATTTATTACTTCTATGCATTTTTTGTATTCAATTTTTCTTTCATCTATATTGCCATCTATTTTCTTTAATGTTTTATGGTCATAGTCATCTAATAAATCAAGTGCTTTTGAGTAATCTCCGATTACTTTTAATATTCCTTTTGCATCATTTCCTTCTAACCTTTCATCTATTCTATTTGCTATATCAATTAATTTTATAGTTTTTTCTAAATATTCTAGTCTTCTTTGATTTACAGCATAACCTTTTATCATATAATCTTTTAGAACTCTTGTTGCCCATTTTCTAAATATTATACCTTGTTTACTATTAACACGATATCCTACAGAAATAATCATATCTAAATTATAATAATCTAGTTCTCGAGTCTGCTTTTTTCCTTGAATAGCACCATGTTCAGTGGTATGTGCAAATTTTGCACATACCTCATCCTTATTCAATTCTTGGTTTTTAAATATATTATTAATATGCCTTGTTATTACAGTTCTATCTCTTTCAAATAATTTTGCCATTTGCTCTAATGACAGCCATACTGTTTCATCTTTTAAATTCACTTCTAGTTTTACATCTTGGTTTTCAAATAAAATAATTTCATTCTTTTTTTCTTCCATAAGAATACGTCCTTTATACAAAATTTAGTTCCTACTATTTCTGTTTTTCAATATATTATAATTCTTATTGTTTCTCGAACTATTGTTCTTATTTTATATAATTTTCTATTAATTGTCAACTTAACTCATCAATTTAATTTAAATTATATTATTTTACAGGCAACAAAACTTTACTTTTTTCTATTGCTAATTATAAATCATTAATTGTCATATTTTTAATTCCAATATATACATCTCTATTTCCATCCAAAGTATGGAATTTTATTATTGTATAATTTTCATACTGATATTCTACACTTCCACCGTCATCATAAGTAATAGCATCTGGAAAATCTTTATTAGCCTTTGCTATGATTTCTTCCATAGTTATTTTATTTCCTAATAATGCTTCTCTTAAAGTATATTCTTGTTCATCTATTACAATATTTACACTTCCTTCATAGGCATATATCGAGTAATTGTATTTATCTGTTTCTGATTTATCTAATATTGCATAAATTCTATTGTAACTATCTATTGGTTGTCTTTCTTTAAAAACAATCTCGAAATTGTCGGCTGATTTTAATTCAATTTTTGTTGCATTTATTTGTGCAGGATAACTTTC